>JAIERG010000145.1 GCA_019747095.1 Caulobacteraceae bacterium
GCTCAAGGAGCCACTCGACGGCGTCCAGCCCGGCATTGATCTGGGAAGGATCGCGCAAGGGCCGAGCGATACGTTCGGCCAGCGCCCGCGCGCCGCCCGAGGTGACAGTGCGGTCGATGCAGGCGAGCAGAGACCCCTCGCGCTCGCCGCGTTGGGTCCGATCGATCTCCAGGCTGAGGCGGGTGGCCGGGTCGATGGCCAGATAGCCGGTCTCCCCCGACCGGCGGGGCGGCGACAGCGCCGGGACCTTTCCGGCCTGGGTCGTCTCCAGATAGGCCGCGATGAGGCCGAGTGCCGAGACCTCCGCCTCCTCGAAGGCGCCGAAGCCGTCCAGCGACTGAACGCCGTAGAGCCGCGTGACCCGCGCCGAGGCCGCCGCCGGTTCGGCCACCGCTGAGGCCAGGGCCTGGACCACGCCGCCGGACCCATCGAGCGCCCCCTTGACCTCCGGGTCCGAGAACAGCTTGTCGGTGACCAGCACCTCGGACGGCCGGAACGCCGACAGTGTCGCGGCCAGATCGGCGACCGAGCATGCCACGCAGTCCACCGCCCCGGCCGACAGCTCGACGACGGCGACAGCGGCGCGGCCCCGCCGGATGGCGACCGCCGCCAGCCGGTTGGCGCCGCGCGCGTCCAGCAACGAGTCCTCGGTCAGGGTGCCAGGCGTGACGACGCGGACGATATCGCGGCGTACGACCGCCTTGGAGCCGCGCTTCTTCGCCTCCGCCGGGTCCTCCATCTGCTCGCAGATGGCGACCTTGAAGCCCTGACGGATCAGCCGCGCGATGTAGCCCTCCGCCGCGTGGACCGGCATCCCGGCCATCGGGATGTCCTCGCCCTGATGCTTCCCGCGCTTGGTCAGCGTCAGGCCGATCGAGGCGGCGACCACCTCGGCGTCCCTGAAGAACAACTCGTAGAAGTCGCCCATACGGAACAGCAGGATGGCGTCCGGTTGCGAGGCCTTGGCTGCCAGGAACTGGGCCATGACCGGGGTCGCGCCCGTCAGGTCGGGCGCGGCCGGGTCGGCCTGGGGAGGATGCTGAAGCGGGGCGTTCATGAGGTGGCGACAGGGTGAAGGAATGCGGGGGTCCGCTCAAGGCCGCAGTCCCGGCTTGCGGTGCCGCTTCGCACCTGCGACATTCCGTCCAGGCGGTTAAGGGAACGCGGTCCAACACCGCGGCTGTGCCCGCAACTGTAGGCGGCGAGGCCGTCGTTCGATCCGGGGCTTTGGCCCTGGCGTCACTGGAACCGTTTCGACGGCTCCGGGAAGGCGAGAACGGCGACTGTCGACCCGCAAGCCAGGAGACCTGGCCGCCGACGTCGCTCGCCCGCTGTCCGGGACCAGACAGAGGCGTGGGACCATCCCCTTCCGCAAAGCCGGGAGGACGTTCCGTCGAAGCGACCCGATCTCGGAGCCGTCCGGATGCCTCGCGTCCGGGCGGATTGGTCGCTGTCACCACGCCCGGCGCGCGCCGAAGCCGGGCCGATGGAGCTGATATCCATGAAACGTCTGCTGTTCGCCACGAGCGCGCTCGCCGCGCTCGCCGCCCCGGCGTGGGCCGAGGAGGTCGAGGTCCTGACCGCCGATCCCCTGCCCGAGGTCATCGTCACCGCTACCCGTCTGCCGGCCATCGCCGCCCGCACGCCCGGTGCCCGCGCCATTGACGGGGCGGCGATCGAACGCCGCGGCGCCGTCTTCGCCGCCGACATCCTGGCCGATGTGCCCGGCTTGTCGGTGGTGCGGTCCGGCACCTTCGGAGGGGTCGCCCAGGTCCGCATCCGGGGGGCCAACCCCGGCAAGACCCTGGTGCTGATCGACGGCGTACCCGTCAACGATCCGGCCGAGATCAACGGGGCCTATGACTTCTCGGGCCTGGAGCTGGGCGATGTGGAGCGCATCGAGGTGCTGTCGGGGCCCCAGTCCTCGCTGTGGGGGTCCGACGCCATCGGCGGGGTGATTTCCTTCACCACGCGCGAGGTCGACGGCGTCCGCGCCGAGGCCGAGGCCGGGTCGTTCGACACCCTGCGGGGGCGGTTGGCGGCAGGCGTCGCCAACGACACCTACGCGATCGGGGCCTGGCTCTCCCGCTTCTCCACCGACGGAATCAGCGCGGCGGACGAGGCGGACGGCAATCCGGAAGCCGACGGGTTTGACAGCACGACGCTGGGCGTGAAGGGCCGCTATGCCTTTTCCCCCGCGGCCCGCATCGAAGGTTCCGGCCGGTGGTCCAGGAACGAGGCCGACATCGACGGCTTCCCGGCCCCTCGGTTCCGCCTTGCCGATACCGGCGATACGACCCGGAGCGAACAGTGGTCGGGCTTCGGCCGACTGACGCTGCAGGCGCGTGGTCTGAAGCACCAGATCAGTCTGTCGGCCTCGGACATCGAGCGCGACACGCTCTCGTCCTTCCCCTCGACCTTCGAGGCGGAGCGTCAGGTCTGGCGGTGGCAGGCGGACGGCGCAGCTGGCGAACGCCTGACCTACGCCTTCGGTGCCGAGCGCGAGGATACGGAGGGCAGCCTGTCGAGCGGCCTGTCCGAAGAACTGGGCACGACCTCGATCTTTGGCACGGCCTCGCTTCAGGCCAGCGAGCGGCTCAGCGTGACGGGCGCACTCCGGTGGGACAAAACCGACGACTTCGGCTCGGAAACGACCGGACGCCTCTCTGCCGCACTGGACTTCGATGGAGGCTTTATCCTGTCGGGTGCCTGGGCGACGGGGTTCAAGGCTCCGTCGATCAGCCAGGCGGTCTGTGATTTCTGCTTCGCGCCCCGCCCCTTCCCGGTGCTTCGCCCCGAAAGCGCCGACAGCGTCGAGGTCGCCCTGGGCTGGACCGCTCCAGACGGCGGGTTCGACAGCCGGATCACCCTGTATCGCCTGAACATCGAGGACCAGATCGCCTACGTCTCTGGCCGCTACATCAACATCGCCGAGACCCGCACCGACGGAATCGAGGCGGAGGCCACGGCGCGGCTCAATGCCGGTGTTGATCTGACGCTCGCCTACGCCTGGACCGATGCGCGTGACCAGACCACCGGTGCGCGGCTGCTCAGAGTGCCCGAGCATGCCGGTTCCGCCACAATCGCCTGGGTTGGAGGGCGACTCTCCGGCGCCCTCACGATCCGCGCGGAGAGTGATCAGGATGACGCGGGCGGTGTGAGGGACAGCTTCATCACAGCCAATCTCAACGTCACCTACCGATTGACGGACAGCGTCGACTTGACTGCGCGCGTCGAGAACCTGGCCGATGAGCGCTACCAGCAGGTTTTGGGCTATGGCGAGCCCGGCCGGTCCGCCTATGTCGGGGTCAGGCTGCGTTACTGACCGCAAACGGGGAGCCGGCCGTCAAGGCGGCCGGCTCTTCCAGCGCCAGCGTTGACCAGTCGAGGTCTGGGCTGGGGGCATGGGCTGCGGCCAGGACGGCCCGCATCTCTGCAGCCGAGGCCACTGAGGTTACGACCGCTGCGACAGGCGGCAGATTCAGACAGAAGGCCAGTGCGGCCTGCATGGGATCAACGCGGGCTTCAGCGAGGCGCCTGCGCGTGCGCGACAGGGCGACGCCGTAACCACTCAAGCCGGGCGGCAGCGTCTCACGATTGGCGAACAGAAGGCCGCGCGCGAACACCGAAGCCGCGTGGACCTCGACGCCCAGTCCCGCGAGATCGGCGAGAACCCCTTCGGTGACGGGTCGCTGATCGAGAATGTTGCAGGGGATCTGAACGACATCGGGCTGGAAGCGGCGCGCGAGAAGGACCGGCCCATCCTCCATCGTCGTCAGAAAACCGATGCGGCGATAAAGCCCCCGGTCCTTGAGCGACAGCATCCGGTCCCAGAGCGCGCGCCCCTCCGCTCCAGCCAGGTCGCCGGCGCCCGAGACCAGCAGGATTTCGCCACGCGGCAATCCCATTCGCTCGAGCGAGCGTCTCGCCCTCGCTTCGAGCCGATCCAGGCCTTCGGACAGGGCCACGGCGCGGACACTGACGGCGAACGGCGAGGGAAACGGCCACGACTGCCCGAGCAGCCGCTCCTGATCCCCCTGCGGGCGGGTCGCGACTCGCGTGATTCCGGCATCGGCAGCCGTCTGAAGCAGTGACCGCATCGCGTCCTCACGCGCTCCGGCAGGTGCCGGAATAGCCCGCTCAGGCTCGGTCACAACAGCGAGCGCGAGTTTGGCTGCGGGCGAGGATGTGGCGGCGGATGTCACGATCCCGAACCTGACCGCAAAAGTTTAAGGGAGACCTAGGGAGACCCTGCCGAAACCTTACCGGTCGAACACCGGTCGGAATCCTCGCCGGTTCACAGCGGAACAAGGGTCAGGGTGTGGCGTTCAGCGGACGAGGCCACTATTTACGGCAAAGCTGAACAACACGGAGCGCGCATCATGGCGACCAGCAAGGCTCGGGAAGACATCAAGAACGATCTGAATGCCCTCAAGGAGGATCTGAAGATCGGAGCCCGCGAGGAGGCCGCCCGCCTCAAGGCCAAGGCCGCCGAGGCCGAGGCTCGTCTGCGCGAGAAGGCCGCCGAGGCGGACGCCCGTATCCGCGAGGGTACGGAGGTCCTGCGTGAACAGGCCCGCGACTACTATGACCAGGCTCGCGTCCGGACCCGGGAGTACTACGACGATGCGGCCGAACGGTTCGACGAAGCCCAGCGCTACGTCACCGAGCGCGTCCAGGAGCGTCCGATCCAGTCGACCGCCATCGCGCTCGGCATCGGCGTCGTTCTGGGCCTGCTGCTCGCCGGTCGTCGCCGCTGATGATCGGCAAGAGCGTCGTCAAGAAGCTGTCAGCGGCCTTCGTGGTCGCGGGATGCGCCTTCGTGGCCGTCGTGGCGCTCGGAGCCACTGTGTTCTACGCCCTCGCGCTGGTCCTGCCGCCGCTGGGTGCTGCGGCAGCGACGGCGGGACTGTTCGCCCTCATCGCCATCGGGGTCGGGGTCGTTTTCCTCGGTTCGGCGGGTGTCACCCATGAAGAGGAACCCATGGAACCCGAGGGCCTGGGTGCCCGCGCCTACGCCCTGTTCCGCCAGCGCCCCATTTTGGGGACGGTCGCGGCACTGGCTGGTGGGTACATTTTCCTGCGCAATCCCGCCCTCGCCACCATGGTCGCCGCTGCCTTCACCGAAAAGCCGTCCGGGCGTCGTAGACGGTACTGAGACCCGTCGGTCCGACATCGCCTGACGGATGTTGGCTGGATTGGCCGCAGCGTGGTCGCTGCGGCCTTTTCGTTTCAGACAGCCGCCGCTTCACGCGCACCAGGAACCACCGGATCCGGGGCTGAGCGGGCGTGCCGCGTGTCCTGACGACGCGGCAGCCGCCAGGTCTCTCCCGGCGCAAAGGCAACACCGTCCCAGGCGATGACCGTGACCACGATCTCCGTGGCGGACCACTCGATCTGGTTGAAGCTGGGTGGAGCCCCGCGTTCCCGGTGCGAAAGCGTACCGCAACCGATCGCGTAGGAGCAGCGGTCCGACAGATCGATCGGCACGGCAAACGGAACATGCACGTGCCCGGTCGTGATCAGGTCAACACCCGCCTCCGCGAAGATGGCGGCGGCGGCATCCCCGCGCTTGACCTCGCCCGTCATGGGCGCGCCGATCATCTCCACCAGCGGATGGTGGCATGCGAGAATTCGCAGCGCGCCAACCGGTGCTTGCCGCAATGCCTCGGCCGCGCGTCGCGTTTGTTCGAGATCGATGACCCCCTTGGACCAGTTCGGACGCGCCTGCCAGCCACGGGCCGTGACGACCCCACGCACCATCACGCTGTCAGAGACGAATTCCCCGTCATGAGCTGGATAGCCCGTGGCGGTTTCAAACGCGCGCCAGGGATGAAACAGCCGTGCCGTCAGGCTGTAGTAGGGGACGTCATGATTGCCGACGATCACGAATCTCGGGTCCGGCATGGCGCGTATCCAGTCGGCAGCCGCCGCGAACTCGTCAGGCAGTCCCTTCTGCGTGATATCGCCTGTGATGAGGATCAGGTCCGACGGCGTCGCATGGGCGTAGTCCAGGGCGGCCGAGCAGGCGCGCGTGTGCTCCACGCCGAAATGGACGTCAGAGAATTGCAGTATCCGGTTTTCGGCCATCAAGCGCGGTCTTCGGCTTCAGGGCGGTGGGGCGTAAGCGCTCGGAAGGCCTTTGGGATGAAGCGCACGGTCGTCTCGGCGGCCAACAGGGTGGGTTCCCCATCAAGGACGGCGGGAATGCGTGAGCGGGCGCGGATACGGATCAGGCGCGCGGGTTGGGTCGCCACCGACGGATCCTGTCGCCAGTCACTGAACACAGCCGTCGCGGCCAGTCGAAACGCCTCGGCTGCATCAAGCGGGTTCATGGACGCCGCCTCCAGACCAACCGGTTCTTCGAGGGCCCGGGAAATCGTTGGGCTGATGAGGGCCAGAGCCTCGATCCGCCGCATCTTGCCGCCGTCGAGTTCGACCCTGATCTTCCCCGAAAAGGCGCGCCGCAAGGCGCGACGGGCATAGGTCCATGCCAGGCTGAGCTTGCCGGTTCGCATGGCTTCGCGCGCCGGAGCCCAAAGCGCCGGCGAACCGAAGATGCCTGCGCAATAGAAGGCCTCGCCCTCGACCGACCCGCCAGAGACACACTGGACCGAACCGGTTTCCAACGCTTGACGGATCGCAACCTTCCAGTCGGTGGTGCCATAAAGCGCTTTCGGCAACATGTTCATGGTGCCGCCCGGCAAGGGGGCAACCAGCGGCCCGTTGGCGCCGACCTTGGACGCGACCGCACGCGCCGTGCCGTCGCCCGCCAAAACGAACAGAACGTCGGGTTTTCGCGCCAGCGCCGCGTCGACCTGTTCGTTCAGTGTCGTCCCAAGCAACTCAATCACCTCGGACGAGCAATCGTAGTCGGCCATGATGGCGGCGGCGTCCTCCACGGCACGCGGACCGGTCGATCCGGACAGCGGGTTCACCAGAACGACCACAGAGCCGATCTGGACATGGGGGGTCAGCGCCCGCCGAGCCGGGGCAGCCTGGTCTTCGAAATCGGTATGGTTTGCGGGGGCAGAGCGCTCAGCAGTCATGAACCTGTCGATCACATCCGCCGAACGCCCCGGTCAAGGGCTCGTTCCGCAGAAGCGGGACTAGGACTTGGCCGGCTCAGCCACAGGTGTTGCAGCGGGGGCAGCCACCGTCGCGGCGGTGTCACCCGCGGTCTCGGCAACGGCTTCGCCAGCTTCCGGTGCTTGACCTGCCAGCTCGCGCGCTGCGTTCACGCCGGCGGAGATCCAGCCGTCCATCATGGCACCCCCCTCGGCGAGCGATTGCTCCTTGATCCCGAGAGCCGCGGTCAGGGCTCCAAAGAGCGCCAGTAGGGTGACCAGTAGACCCACCAGTCCTCCAGCTCCCGTGCCGCGACGCTTCTTGCGGGCCCAGACCGGGCTGGAGTGCCCGTCAGAATCGCGAACCGGTTGAGGAAAACGCATCAGCAAACCCCTTGCAGAACGGAAGCTCGGTCGATTCGCGCCCCTCGCGCGCCCGTTCGCCCAGCCTATGCCATCGTTGAGAGGCAGCATAGGCGTGGAACCTGGACTATAATCCAGCGTTCTCGCTCACGGGGCGAAACATCAGGGATGAAGGACAGATCCATGAAGAAGGCGATTATCGCGATCGGGGCGGCGGGCCTCATGGCCTCGGCCTGCGCCAGCGACCCTTACGGCTACGGTGGCACCAATGAAACGGTCCGCCAGGGAGCCATCGGCGCAGGTATCGGTGCCGTTGCCGGTGCCATCATCGGCAACAATGTCGGTTCGGGCAACGCGGCGACGGGTGCCGCCATCGGAGCCGTCATTGGCGGAGCGACCGGTGCCATCCGCGGCTCCAACCAGGACCGTGCCAATCAGCAGCGCTACCGCGACAACCGCGGGAACTACTACTACTGCTACGATAACCGGCAGGACGAGTGCTATTGGGAGAACGGCCAGCGCCGCTACTAGGACGCTGATCGCGTTCAGTTTTCAGGGCGGCGCGCCGAGAGGCGGGCCGCCCTTGCCGTTTGTGCGACGGGTCGGGAGGTAACGCGGCGATCCACGCGGGCGAACGCAGCGCGGCGACCGGCCGCCGTGGCGCATCCTCGTCGTGGCGGCTAGACACTTTGGCTGCCGACCGGAGAACCCAAGCCCGTGCGACTGATCGCCCTTCTTCTGTTGTTCCTGGGGTTCGCCCACGGGCCCGCGTTCGCTCAGCCCGCTCCGACGTTGGCGGCGGGTTCGGTCGCAGCCGGTCCGCAGGGCACGGTGCGCATCGAGGCCGAGCTGGTGCCGATGAGCCAGTGGGCGACGCCGGGTGGCACCACCATCGTCGCCATCCGACAGGACATCGAGCCCGGCTGGCACACCTACTGGCGCAATCCCGGCGACTCAGGGGGGGCGACGACCCTGACCTGGACGTTGCCCGGTGGCGTGACGGCTGGCGACATCCTGTGGCCCGTGCCCGAACGCCAGCGGTTGGCCGACCTGATGAACTACGGCTACTCGGGCCAGGTCTTCCTGCCGGTGCCGATCGAGATCCCGGCCGATGCGCGGGTGGGGACAACGCTTCCGCTGATCGTCCGCGCCCTGTTCCTGGTGTGCAGCGACGAGATGTGCGTGCCGGACGAGCTGACGCTGCGGCTCGACCTGCCGGTCCGCGACGGCGCCGCGCCTCTCGACCCGCGCTGGGGCGAAGACATTCAGACGGTGATCGAGACCGCGCCGCGCCCGGCGGGCATCGCGGCGCGCGCAACCCTGTCGGGCCAGACACTGACCCTGACGGCGACGGGCGGCCCTCTCGCGGACAACGCCAGCGACCGGGCCTGGTTCTTCCCCTTCGACACGGGCGTCATCCAGCATGCGGCCCCACAGCCGGGCGAACGCGGCCCGGACGGAGTGACCCTGAACCTGCAGATCGGCGGAGCGTTGCGCGCCGGCGGGCCGACGGGTCCGGTCAGTGGCGTGCTGGTCACAGACGCCGGGGCCTGGGAGATCACGGCCGAGCCCGGTCCACCGCTGCCCGGGGCGGGCGGCGAGGGCGCGCTTGATCTGTCCGAGGTGGCATCCGGCACGGCGCGCGTGGACTGGCTTGTGTTCGGCCAGGCTGCGGTCTTCGCCCTGCTCGGCGGACTGATCCTGAACCTGATGCCCTGTGTCTTCCCGGTGCTGGCCATGAAGGCGGCGTCGCTGGCCAAGTCCGCCCATGCTCCGGCCGAGGCGCGGCGCGACGGCCTTCTGTTCACAGCCGGCGTGCTGGTCAGCTTCCTGATCCTGGCCGGCGTGCTGCTGGGCCTGCGCGCGGCGGGCGAGGCCGTCGGCTGGGGCTTCCAGCTGCAGTCGCCAGTGGTCACGGCGATCCTGGCTCTGCTGATGCTGGCGGTGGCGCTGAACCTGTCGGGCGTCTTCCACGTCGGCGCGGGCTTGCAGGCGGCGGCCGGTTCGGGACCGCTCGCGAGACTGCCGGGCGGCGTCGGCGCCTTCTTCACGGGCGTGCTGGCGGTGGTGGTGGCGGCGCCCTGCACCGCGCCCTTCATGGCCTTCGCGCTGGGGGCCGCGCTGGTGATGCCTGCGCCGCTCGCCCTGATCGTCTTCCTGATGCTGGGGCTGGGGCTGGCCCTGCCTTATCTGCTGGTCAGCCTGTCGCCCCGGCTGCTCGCCCGACTGCCGCGCCCTGGCGCCTGGATGGAGCGGCTGAAGGGCGTCCTGGCCTTTCCCATGTACGGCGCGGCCCTGTGGCTGGGGTGGGTGTTCCTGAACCAGACCGGGGCCGAAGCGCTCGGCCTGCTGTTCGGAGCGGCCCTGGCCCTGGCCCTGGCCGCCTGGCTGTTCGGTCAGGCGCAGGCCTCGGGCGGGCGCATCGCGGCGGGCATCGCCATCCTGTCGCTGCTGGCCGTCGCGGGCCTGTCGTTCGCCGCCGTCCGCGCGCCGCGGGTGGAGGCCGGGTCCGCCGCCACCAGCACCAGCCTGCCGTCCCAACCCTGGTCGGAGGCGGCGGTCTCGGCCGCGACGGCGGAGGGCCGCACGGTGCTGGTCAACTTCACCGCCGACTGGTGCGTGACCTGCAAGATCAACGAGCGCGCCGCCCTGTCCTCGCCGCGCGTGGCCGAGGCGCTGACCGAGGCCAACGCCGTTTATCTGGTCGGCGACTGGACCCGGCGCGACGACGCCATCACCCGCGAGCTGGAGCGCCGGGAGCGATCCGGCGTGCCGCTCTACATGGTCTTCCGTCCCGGTCAGGCCGAGCCGGAAATCCTGCCCCAGCTTCTGACCGAAGGCGTCGTCATCGACGCGCTCAAAGGCTAGCCCTCACGCCCACGACCCGAAAGGAGACGACGCATGAAGACCCTCCGCATCCTCGCTCCCGCGCTCGCGGCGCTCGCTCTGGCCGCCTGCCAGCAGGCCGAGGCCCCCGCCGCCGAAACAGCCGCGACGCCCGCCAGCGCCACCGAAACCGATACCGCTCAGACGGGCCTCGCTCCCGCCTTCACCCTGACCGATGCCGAGGGCAACCCCCGCTCCCTCGCCGACTTCCGTGGGAAGACGGTCGTGATCGAATGGACCAATGAGGGCTGCCCCTATGTCCAGAAGCACTATTCGACCGGAGCGATGCAGGCGCTCCAGCGCGAGGCGACGGCCGACGGCGTGGTGTGGCTGACCATCGTCTCCTCGGCGCCCGGCAAGCAGGGCTATGTCACCGGCGATGCGGCCCGCGCGTATCGCGAGACGCACTCGGCCGCCTTCACCCACCTGCTGCTGGATCCAACGGGCGAGGTGGGCAAGCTGTATGGCGCGGTGACGACGCCCGACATGCGCGTGATCGACCCGGAGGGCCGTATCGTCTTCGAGGGCGGCATTGACGACCGTCCGACCAACAAGGTCGAGGACCTGGAGGGCGCCAACAACTTCGTCCGCGCGGCTCTCGACGACCTGGAAGCCGGGCGACCGGTGCGCACGGCCTTCGCGACGCCCTATGGCTGCTCGATCAAGTATCCGGACGAGACCTGAGGGCGGAAACCCTTCGGCCGGTCTGATCGGATCACCGTTCAACCGGTGATCCGATCAGCAGCGCGTGTCTCAGGGCAATCAGCGGATCGGCAGTTCCTCGATCGGCATGCCCAGCGCCTCGAGCTGCGGACGCACCACCGAGGCATCGCCAACCACCACCCAGACGAACCGGTCCGGATCGATCGCCGCGCGGGCGGCCGCATCCATGTCGGCGGGCGTCAGCGCCCGGGTCCGGCTGGCCACCGTCTCGGGATAGTCGTCCGGACGGTTGTAGAGGTCGTTCGAGATCAGGGTGTTCAGGATCTGGAACGAGGTCTCGTACTGGCCGGCCAGCGAGCGGGTGTTGCCGTTCACCGCGCGATCGCGCTCGGACTGGGTGACACCCTCAACCTCGAGGAAGCGCTCGTACTGGGCCATCAGGGCCTGGATCGATTCTCCGGTCCGGTTGGCCTGGACAGGAGCGTTGATGAAGTAGGGCACGCGGCCCTCCACCAGGGTCGGACCGCCGCGCACGCCGTAAGACCAGCCCTTGGTTTCCCGCAGATCGGAGTTGATCCGCGACAGGAAGTCGGTGCCGAGGATCGAGTTGGCCACGTTCATCGTGAGCAGATCGTCGGTGCCCGACACCGGCAGAACCTGGCCCGCATAGATCAGCGACTGCGGCGACTGGGGTCGGTCGATCAGGACGATTCGCGGCTGGGGCGTGGGCAGGGCCGAACCGAAGTTCTTCTGTCCCCGGGCAGTCGCGGGCGGGGTCCAGTCGCCGAACGCCCGGTCGAGTTCCGCCCGAACCTCGGCCAGCGGGCGATCCGACACCACATAGACCGTGGCATTGTCGGGCCGCAGCCAGGTCGCATGCTCGGAGGCGAGATCGGACACGGTCAGCGCGCGGATGGTCGCCTCGTCGCCCGTGCCGGTGAAGCCTCGGCCGTAGGGGCTGTCGGTGCCATAGAGCAGCGGCGGCAGGGCGCGGGCGGCGATGGCCGCGGGCTGGGTGCGTTCGCCGGCGATGCCCGTCAGGCGCTGGGCGCGGACCCGCTCGAACGCATCAGCGTCCATGGCGGGGTTGCGCAGGACGTCCGCCAGCAGCGTCAGGGACGAGCCGAGATTGGCGGTCGGGGTCGACAGATTGGCCGTCGACCGGTCCATGGAGGCACCGATGTTGATGCTGGCGCCCAGACGCTCCTGCGCTTCAGCCAGGGCATTGGCGTCGCGGGTGCGGGTGCCTTCCTCGAGCAGGCTCAGCATCAGGCTGTGCGCGCCCAGACGATCGGAGCGATCGGCCGCATATCCCGCGTCGAACGACACCGAGACGCGCGTCACCGGGACCGTGTCGACCTGGGCGAAGACTACCTCGATCCCGTTCGACAGGCGCGCGCGCTCGACCGAGGGGAAGTCCAGATCCTCGACCTGGCCAATCTCGGGCATGGGCATGCGCTCGACGCGCTGGATCGGTTCGGCCGGAACCGGCGTGGCTCCGGACGGCGTCGCGGCGGCCTCGGCGTAGGCTTCCCGTTCACCCGGCTCGATGGTGATCGAGGCGACCGGACGGGTCAGCCAGCGCTGCATGGCGGCCTGGACCTGGGCAGGCGTCACGGACGCATAGGCCTCCAGTTCGCGGCGATAGTGGTTCGGATCACCGGCGTAGAGCTGGCCTTCCGCAAGCGTCGACGCCTTGCCATTGACCTGCTCCAGGCTCTGCAGCACGCCGGCGACATAACCGGTCGCGACCCGGGCCACTTCCTCTTCCGTCGGGCCGTTCTGGATCAGGTCGTTCAGCACCTCATCCATGCGCGCGGAGACCTCGGCAGCGTCCTCGCCCGGCTTCACATTGACCGTGATGCCGAACATGCCGACGCGATGGAACGCCTGAAGATTGGCGCTGACGGACACGGCCGTCTCGTCCCCGCGCACCAGGGCGTTGTCCAGACGCGAGCTCGCCAGTCCGCCCAGGATCTGGGCCCCGACCGCGAGCGGCACGGCCTCGTCGCTCAGCATGCCAGGCACGGCCCAGTTGCGGGTCAGGCGCGTGTTGGCGACCCGGTCGCGCATCACGATGTTGACCGGCTCCGACAGGGTCGGGACATCGGCCTGGGCCGGCTCGTTGACCGGTCCGCGCGGGATCGCACCGAAGTAACGCTCCGTCAGCGTGCGCGCGGTCGCTTCATCGATGTCACCCGACAGCACAAGCACAGCGTTGTTGGGTCCATAGTTGTCGCGGAACCAGTTGCGCACTGTCTCCAGGCTGGCGGCATCCAGATCGGCCATCGACCCGATGGTGGAGTGGCGATAGGGGTGACCCTCGGGGAACAGGGCCTCGAGCCGCGCATACTGGAACAGACCATAGGGCTGGTTGTCGCCCTGACGCTTTTCGTTCTGGACGACCCCGCGCTGCAGATCGAGCACCTCCTGCCCGACCTCGCCGAGCAGATAGCCCATGCGGTCGCTTTCCAGGAACAGGGTCTGCTCCAGAGCCGGCGTCGGCACCGTCTGGAAATAGTTGGTGCGGTCGAACCAGGTCGTGCCGTTCAGGTTGGTCGGCCCCAGCGCCCGCATGCGGCCCAGGTAGCTGCCCGGAGCATTCTCCGAACCACCGAACATGAGATGTTCGAACAGGTGGGCGAAGCCGGTCGAGCCCGCCGGCTCGTCCTTGGAACCCACATTGTACCAGATGGACACCGCGACGACCGGGGCCTTGCGATCCTCGTGCACGATCACGGTCAGGCCGTTGTCGAGCTGGAACCTGGACCAGGGAATATCGACCTCGGCGACCAGTTCGGCGACCGGAGCAGCCGGAAGCTCCTGAGACTGGACCGCCGCGGCGGATGCCAGCGCGGCCGGGGCCTGCGCCCACGCGGGGGCAACGGCCAGAGCCGGCGCGGCGGCGATGAGAGCGGCGATCGAAACGGCGCGAAGTCGCATGGATACTGTCCTGTGGCTGAAAAGCGGCGGAACCTTAGTCGGCGACGACGGCGACGCAATCTCCGGAAGCGGAACATGAACAAAGAGTCACACTTGCCCGGGCCACGTTATGGTTGCGGGCCATCGGAGCTCTCGCTAATGAGAACCTATCGCAACTAGAACCCAAGCCGAGCCTGACATGACCCACCGCTTCGCATTGCTTGCCGCCCTCGCCGGCGCCCTGGCCCTGTCGGCTTGCGGCGAGCCTGAACAGGCGGACGCGACGGCCGAGGGTGGCGTCGTCAACCTCTATACGGCCCGCCACTATGACAGCGATCTGGCCTTGTACGAGCGGTTCACCGAGCAGACCGGCATTCGCGTCAATCGCATCGAGGGCAATGCCGATCAGCTTCTGGCCCGGATGCAGGCCGAGGGCGACGCCAGCCCGGCGGATGTCTTCATCACCGCCGACGCCGGGGCGTTGTGGCGGGTCCAGAATGCGGGCCTCTTTCAGCCCGTGCAGTCCGAAACGCTGAACGCCGCAGTTCCCGCCAATCTGCGCGACCCCGAGGGGCGCTGGTTCGGCTTCAGCCGTCGCGCCCGCATCGTCGCCTATGATCAGGCCCGGGTTCAGCCCGCCGAGGTCGACACCTATGAGGAAATCGCCTCGCCGCGTTTCCGGGGGCAGCTGTGCGTCCGCTCCGCGGACAGCATCTATAACCTGTCGCTGGTCGGTGCCCTGATCGAAGCCTGGGGTCCGGATCGCGCGCGGCAGTGGGTCGAAGGGGTCGTCGCCAACATGGCCCGCCCCCCCGAGGGCGGCGATCGCGACCAGATCCGGGCCGTCGGTGCCGGGGTCTGCCAGATCGCCCTGACGAACAGCTACTACTATATCCGCCTCGCCAGCGGTGATGACGCGGCGGATCGCGAGATCACCACGCGGGTCAAGCTCGCCTTTCCCTCGCTGGATGGCCAGGGTGCCCACGTGAACATCTCGGGCGCCGGCGTCGCGGCCAACGCGCCCAATCGCGCGAATGCGATCCGTTTTCTGGAGTTTCTCGTCTCGGCCGAGGTCCAGTCCTACATCAGCCAAAACAACAATGAGTACCCCGCCAGCCCGAATGTGCCGGCTCCGGCTCCCGTCGACGCCTATGCGGACTTCCGGGCGCATCCCATGCCGGTCTCGGCCTATGGCCCGCGGCAGGCCGAGGCGCTCGCGATGATGTCGGCGGCCGGTTGGCGCTGACCGCTCCATCCCCTGAGGCCTTGTCCGGCGGCCGCTCTCGCAAGAGGCGGCCGCCTTCGCTTCTTCGTGTCCTGGCGTTCGCGGCGGCGCTCGTGGCGCTCGTTCCCTTGCTGGGCGTGGTCATGGCCGCGCTCGGCGCCTCGGACGCCACATTCGTGACGGCCGACCTGATCCGGTATGCCCTGACCTCGCTTGGCCTTCTGGCCCTGGTCCTGCCGGGCGTCGCCATTCTCGGAAGCGCCGCGGCCTGGCTGGTCAGCCTCTATCGCTTTCCCGGACGAGACCTCTTCGTCTGGATGCTGGCCCTGCCGCTGGCCCTGCCTGCGTTTGCCCTGGCCTATGGCTATGCGGATCTTCTGGACGTCGGCGGCCCGTTTCGCCTCTGGCTTCGGGACGCTGGCCTGGACTGGTCGGGCTCGATCCGGAACCTCTGGGGCGCGGGTCTGCTGCTGACGCTGGCCTTCTATCCCTACGTCTATCTGACCGTCCGATCGGCCTTTGCCGCGCCCGCGGCGCGGACCATCGAGGCGGCGCGGCTGCTGGGCGCGTCCCCCCTGCGTCTGGCGGTCCAGGTCAGCCTGCCGCTCGCCCGCCCGGCCATCGCGGCGGGGGTTGCCCTGGCGGCGATGGAGACCCTGGCCGACTATGGCGCCGTCCACTTCCTGGGCGTCCAGACGCTGACGACCGGGGTCGTGCGCGCCTGGTTCGTGCTCGGGTCAGTCGAGACGGCTGCGCGCCTGGCGCTTCCGCTGCTGGGCCTGGCGGCGGTGCTGCTATGGCTGGAGCGCCAGAACCGGGTCGGACGCTATGCCGAAAGCGCGCGGTCGCAGGGCAGGCCCATCGCCCTCGTGCCGCTCAGGGGAGCGGTCGCGGGTCTCGCGTGCGCCTTCTGCAGCCTCATCATGATGCTCGGACTCGTCATCCCGCTGGGCTGGTTGACGGTGTCGGCGCTGGACGTCTCCCCAGAGATCGAACGGATCACCCGAGCCGCGTTGAACAGCTTCGGCCTCGGTCTCGCGGGCGCGGTCGCGACGCTCATCCTGGCGATCGCCATCGCGCTCGGCATGCGACACATCCCGGTCACCGCCCGGCTCGCCAGCCTGGGCTACGCGACGCCGGGCGCGGTCATGGCCATCGGTCTGCTTGTCCCGGCCGGAGCGGTCTGGGGCGGCTTTGCGGGGTCGACGATGGCGGCGCTCGGGCTGCTGGTGTTCGCCTATGCGGCGCGACTCATGGCGGCGGCCGTCGAGCCGCTGGACGCAGGTCTGGCGCGGGTCACCCCCAGCATGGGCGAGGCCGCCCGCATGCTGGGGTGCAGCGAGGCCCGCGCGGCCTGGACCGTCCAACTGCCCATGGTGGTGGGTCCCGCGCTGACTGCCGCCTTGATCGTCTTCGTCGATGTCCTCAAGGAGCTTCCAGCGACCCTGATCCTCAGGCCCTTCAACTTCGACACCCTGGCAGTGATGGCTGACAACTATGCGCGCGACGAGCGACTGGCGAACGCCGGCTGGCCCGTTCTGGCGATCGTCCTGTTGACGTTGCCCGCGACCTGGTGGCTGACGGGCCGGATTGGTGCGGCCCGTGGCTGAACCCGCGATCAGGCTCGACCGGATCACCCGTCGCTTTGGCGCGCGCGCGGCGGTCGATGGGGTCTCCCTGAGCCTTGCCGAAGGCCGGATCCTCGCCCTGCTGGGTCCGTCGGGAGGCGGCAAGACCACGCTGTTGCGTCTGATCGCCGGCCTGGAGGCGCCCGATGCGGGCAGCCTGTCGATCTCGGGCCGGGTGGTCGCGTCGCCGGATGTCTGGATGCCCGTCGAGCAGCGGGGCGTCGCGCTCGTGTTTCAGGATCTGGCGCTGTTTCCCCACATGACCGCGCTCCAGAATGTGGCCTTCGGTCTGGCCGGCACCAAGGGGGCCCGTCGCGCGGACGCGCTCGCCTGGCTGGATCGGGTCGGGCTGGCGGATCTGGCGAACCGTTATCCCCATGCGCTTTCGGGGGGTGAGCAGCAGCGCGTCGCCCTGGCCCGCGCGCTCGCGCCCCGGCCGCGCGTGGTCCTGTTCGACGAGCCGTTTTCCGCGCTCGACGCCCACCTGCGCCAGTCGGTTCGCGACGACGTGGTCCGCCTGCTGCGCGACAGCGGCTCCAGCGCCGTCATCGTCACCCACGACGCCCAGGAAGCCATGGGCATGGTGGACGAGATCGCGATCCTGGAGGGGGGCAGGCTCGTCCAGATGGACACGCCCCGGGGCGTCTACGACCAGCCCGTCACCGCGACCGCCGCGCGCCTTCTGGGGCCCGTCAACCTGCTGCCGGGCGAGGCGCGGGGCGGGGCCGTGCAGACGCCGTTCGGACGGGTGGCATCGACCGTGGAGGGACCCGTTCAGGTCGCGATCCGGCCAGAGCGGTTGCATCTGGCCGAGGTCGGTCTCGCCGGCCGGATCCTCGACTGTGCCTTCGCGGGCGAGGGCTGGATCGCGACCGTCGAGACGTCCCCTGGCCTGCTGCGGGTTCGGCTGACCGCCCCGGCCGAGGGCCCGGTTCATGTCGCCGCCGACCCCGGCGCGGTGCGCATCCTGCCGCTCTGAGCGCCCCGGCCCGGGCCCTAGAACTTGATGATGCGTGGCAGGTCCCGCGTCCGGCCCAGCATCAGGTCCGTCACCGCCCACACCAGGGCGTCGGCCCTGTCAGGGCTCGCGCCCCCGCCGTCCTCGCCCAGCCCCATCAGCTCTTCCTCCAGCGCGGCCAGGTCGCCGATGTGGCCCACGCGCCCCTGTTCGTAGAGCGCCGCCACCGGCTCGGCCCGCGCCCGCTTGCCGACGGTCGCCGCCACCCGCCGCACGGTCTGCGTCACTCCTGCGGCCTTCAGCACCGTCTCCACCATGGCCCCGCCCTGGTTCGCCTCGGCCACGACCCGCACCGGACAGGCCAGGGCCTGCGCCCACCGGTCCGCCGTGCGCGCCACCCGCCCGGCCCAGCCCATGGGCGACAGCCCCGCCACGCTCGCGTCCTCCAGCACCCAGGCCGTGCCCGCCGCGCGCGCCACCACCACGATGCCGCAGGCGTCCCCGCCCTCGCCCGACAGGGTCCCGGCCGGCGGGTCCACCGCCACCACCGCCCGCTCATAGGGCTCCCGTTCGCCCCCCAGCATCCACGACCGCCCCAGGGCCCGCGCCCGCTCCATCTCCGCATGGCCGAACAGGGCGCCGGCCGCCTCCAGCACCACGCCGTCGAGCTCCTGCGCCGCCCGCCGCGTCCCGCCGTAGAGCGCCAGCATGTCCTCGACGAACCCCTGGGACAGGTTCGCCGCATTGGCCTGCGTCGGCGCATGCGTCCGCGCGCACGACCCTTCCGCCAGCACCCCCCTCAGCGCCTTCAGGGGCTTCGGCGTCGTAGTGAGGAGAAGCCTCGGCCTCCACCCTCCTTCGCCAAGGCTTCGGAGGGCAGGCCCAGACTCCCCCGCGCTCAAGCAGCGAGGCTCCGCGAGCCGAGCGGTAGCGCCCTTCGCTTCGCCGAGCCGAAGGCCGAGGCGGAGCATCGCCAGCACCTCCTCCGGTTTCTCCCAGGCGCAGAACTCATCGCCCCAGGCCGCGTGGAACTGCGGCCCGCGCAACCGCTCGGGCTCTGCGGCCGACAGCATCAGCCCGACCGCCCCGCCCGCAAACACCACCCGCCGCTTGGACGCCTCCAGCCGGGGCGGCGTCCGGAACGGCAGGTTCATCAGCCCGCTCGGCCCCTCCAGCATCACCGCGCGCACATCGTGCATCGTGGCGCCCACCAGGGCGATCCGCCCGCCCTCGCCCAGCCGCGCGGCCACGTCATGCACCCACTCCGCCCCCGCCCGCGTCTTTCCCGCCCCGCGCCCGCCCAGGAACACCCACGTCCGCCAGTCCCCCTCCGGCGCCCGCTGAGCTTCATGCGCCGCCCTCTTCCACGCCGCCCGCGCGATCCTCTCCCTCCCCTTCATGGGGAGGGTGGCTGAGCGCAGCGAAGCCGGGTGGGGGCGGCCCGGCTCTTCGCCGACCTCCTCCCTCATTCCCCCTCCGCCTCCAGCCGCTCCAGCAGGAACGCCATCGCCGCCTCGTCCTGGGGCGAGGGCCGATCCGCCGCGTCGGCCCCCATCCCGCGGTCCAGCCGCATCATCACCGCCGCCAGCCGCGCATAGGCATAGGCCCGCGCCGTGTCCCCGTCCCTCAGCATGCCGATG
>JAIERG010000229.1 GCA_019747095.1 Caulobacteraceae bacterium
CACGGCCTCGGTCAACAGCGCCATCTCGACCGCGACGCTGGACCTGCAGTCCTATGCCGACGCGGCGGTCGCCTCGGGCACGGCCGGGCTGGCCACGGTGTCCCAGCTGGACACCGCAGTGGCGGGCGCTCTGGTCACGGCCCAGTCGTATGTGGACGCCTATGAGGCCACCGCCACCGCGACCTTCGCCACCATCGCCACGGTCAACGGGATCAGCGGCTCGGTCACCACGCTGCAGAGCAGCGTCGTCACGATCGAGGGCCAGATCGAGCTGACCTACGGCTTCGCGCTGAACGCCGGCGGCCGGGTGACCGGGATGCGGGCGGTCGCCACGAACGACCTGACCACCATCGACTTCGAGGCCGACGCCTTCCGGATCTGGAGCGGGACGGCCAATGTGCCTGCCTTCGCCGTCGTGGACGGGGCGGTCTACGTCGCGGGCAACCGCGTCAACACGACCAGCCTGGTCGCCAATGCGGTGACGAACGGGGCCTCGGCCCGGACAACGGGCGCGACGACCGTCACGACCGAGGCGCAGGTCCAGAGCTGCGCCATCACGACGGCGGGCGGCCGGGTCCGGGTGGACTTCTCGGCCCAGCTGGTCGCCTCGGCCGCGACCCCGACGGATGTGACCGCGCGGGTCACCCGCAACGGCACCCAGGTCTGGTCGGGCGTGATCGGCCGGATGAACGGCGAGTCGCGCTATCCGGTCGTGATCGGCGGCTCCACCAGCGTGGACGACTATGTCGACATCCCCGGCGCCCTGAACGCCGAGGGCGGCGCCTTCTTCATCGACGCGGGCGTCGCGGACACGCCGGGAACCTACACCTATGCCCTGCTGGTCACCTGCACGGCCGGGGTGGAGGTCAGCGAGCGCAACGTCGCCCTGCTGGAGATCAAGCGGTGATCCACTACGTCGTCTTCGACCCGGCGACGGGCGAGATCCTGCGCTTCGGCGTCTGCCCCGCCGACGATCTGGCCGCGCACGGCGCGCACGTCGTGGCCTTCGAGGCCGACCCCGGCGTCACCGATTCCACCCATCGCGTCGATCCGGCCACCCGCGCCCTGATCCCCCTGAGCTGACGGAGCCCCCATGGCCGAACCCTTCGACACCTGGGCCGAGGATCTGCTGGCCGCCATCGCGGCGGACGATGCGACAGCGGTCGCGGCCGTGCTCGCCGACCTGTCGCCCAGCGCCCTGACCCAGCTGCAGCAGTCGATCACCCTGCTGGGCCGGATCGACGGCCTGATCTTCACCGATGGCGCGCCGTCCAACGTGACCGGCGCACCGGGCGCGGTGGCGATCGATGTCGTGGCCAAGGTCTTCTACGGCCCCAAGGATGCGACCACGGGCTGGCCGGCGGGCGAGAACTTCCTGCAGGGACCGCAAGGCCCGGCGGGTCCGACCGGTCCGGCCGGGCCGACCGGGGCCACGGGCGCGACGGGCGCCACGGGTCCGGCCGGTCCCAAGGGCGACACCGGCAACACCGGGCCGACAGGGGCCACCGGGGCGACGGGTCCGGCCGGTCCCACGGGTCCGACCGGGGCGACCGGCCCGGCAGGACCCACGGGCGCGACGGGTCCGCAGGGGCCGCAGGGGGATGCCGGTCTGTCGGCCTATGAGGTCGCGGTCGCGGAGGGGTTCACCGGCGACGAAGCCGCCTGGCTGGCCTCCCTGGTGGGGCCGCAGGGACCGGCCGGGCCGACCGGGGCCACGGGCGCGACAGGGGCCACCGGACCTCAGGGTCCGGCAGGCCCGACCGGCTCCACGGGGCCGCAGGGACCGCAGGGCGAGACCGGCGCGACGGGTCCGGCAGGCCCGGCCGGCGAAGGCTCGGGCGACGTTTTGGGTCCGGCGACCCATGCCAGCGGCCGGGTTCCGGTCTGGGCCGGGGCCGACAGCAAGACGCTGGGCGAGGGCCGCGCCATCGGGGCGGCGTCCTCGACCGACCTGCTGGACCGGGCGGCGGGCGACGGGCGGTATCAGCCCCTGGACAGCGACCTGACGGCCATCGCGGCCCTGTCCACGACGGAGTTCGGGCGGGCGCTTCTGACACTGGCGGACGCCGGGGCCGGTCGCACGTCGCTGGGGCTGGGCACGGCCGCGACGGCCGCTTCGGGCGACTTCCAGCCCGCCGACAGCGACCTGACCGCCATCGCGGCCCTGACGACCACGACCTATGGCCGGTCGCTTCTGACGCTGGCGAACGCGGCGGCGCTGAAGACGGACCTGGCGCTCGGGATCAGCGACATCACCGGGCTGGCCACGGCGCTGGCGGCGCGGGTCCAGACCGTCAACGGCGTCGGGCCGGACGGCAGCGGCAATGTGGTGGTGACGGCGGGCGGGGCCAGCAACGCCGACATCGCCGCCCTGGCCGAGGCCATCGCCCGGCTGAAGGCGGACCAGCTGCGGCTCGCGCGCGGGGTGGCGGACGACTTCTCGTCGACCGACGGGGTCGATCTGACGGCGTCGATCAGCGAACTCTACGACGGGACGAACAAGCGCTTCACGCGGATTGCGACGACCAACGTATCGCGTCCGAACTTCACATCGGGCTCGACATCCGGCTGGACCGTCACGGTCTCCAACGAGTTCAACAACACCACCCTGGCAGGCTGGCGAGCAGTCGACGATGCCAGCGTGACCAGCAGCTACTGGTTGTCGACCACTGCGAACGCGCCGTGGACGATCACCCTGACAGCGCCGGACGCCTTCCAGATGGCGACCTATACTCTGGACATGTTCACCCAGAGCGAGCCGAACTATGGCCCGAAGGCGTGGACGCTGCAGGCGCGAAACGGGACCGATGCCTGGACCACGATCGACACCCGGTCTGGGCAAAACATCTCGACAGCGCAGACCTACACGGTGGCGTCGCCGGGCCTCTACACCCAGTACCGGCTGGTCATCACCTCGGGCGGGTCTCAGGGCATCATTCTCGGTGACTGGCGCTTCACGGGCACGCTGACGCCACCGCCGAACCTCTCGGTCCGCTCCATCGCCTACACTGCTCTGGCCAGCCCGGCGAACGGCTATATCCGGGTCAAGGCGACGGCTCTGGCGGGGGCGATCACGCCCGGGACGAACCTTCGCGCCTGGGCCAGCCGCGACGACGGCGCGACCTGGATCGAGGCCACCCTGACCTATCTGGGCGAGTTCGAGGGCGGCCGGAACTATCACGGCGACATCGCCTTCACCGGAGCCTCCGGGACCTCGATGCGCTGGCGCGTGGACACCACGACCGACGGCGGGGCCGACATCGCCATCGACGACGTGACCCTGCTGTGGAGCGAGTGAGATGCCGACGTTGATCGAGATCGGGACCGCCCGCGACCGGGCGCGCGCCGCGCTGGCCGCCTCGGATGTGACCCTGCTGCGCTGCGTCGAACAGGGGCAGGCCGTGCCCGAGGCCTGGGCCACCTATCGCGCGGCGCTGCGCGAGGTCGTGCGGACGGGCGAAGGCCCGCTGCCGGAGCGACCGCCTTACCCCTGAGTTCCGCTACCGTCCGGCCGGCCCCGCGTCTGCCACGACCTTTCCGCCGGCCGGCGGTTCGGAAGCGCTCGCGCGCGGGTCGAGGCGCTGGGTCATGAGCCAGAGCAGGGTGAAGATCGCGATGAAGAGGCAGGCAAGGCCGCCCAGACCGCAGGCGACCATGAGCCGGACGCGCCAGTGCGGTCGAGGCACCGGATGCTTGCGGGTCAGATCCTCAATCCGGGCCATCGGTCCTCATTTCCGTCGCGATGGCTTCGAATTGATCCGCCGCCGGACGGCTTAACGCCATGCCGCATTCTGTTAGACTGGCTTTCATGAAGCGGCGGCGCGATCTGGTCTACAGCCTTCTGGTTCATGCGCTCGCCGTCGTGGGGCTGATCGCCCTGTTCGGCTGGGCCAATGAGGCGCGATCCGAAGGCCAGGGCGCTTTTGGCCTCAGTGTGTCCACCGAAATACGATAGCAGGAAACAACCTCGTCAAATCCCGTGAGGGTGTTGGGACGCTCGGGGAGGGTGACATGCTGATGCTGCGGTTCTTGATCTTGGCACTGTTCCTCGCAGCCGGGGCCATCATCTTGTTCCGGGGGAGCCCGTGGCTATTTCATGCGCTGGCCATCCCCGGTCTCGCCATCATGGGCTATGCGCTTTACCTTTCGACCCCTCAGCGGCCGGCCACAATGATGAATGAGCGGCTAGTCGCAGGTGCCGTTTCAGTGCTTGGCGGCGGCCTCGCGATGGCGTTCCCGTACTTTGCAGGCGACCTGTCCCGAGAGCTCACCATGTTCCTCGTGGTATGCGGCGTTTCTTCCGTCGTTTTCGGGGCGCTCAACCTTGTCCAAAGCCTCCGCCGCAGAGCCGACTGACGGCAGGCTTGTCAACGACGGATACGCCTAGCGGTTTAGGCGTTCGAGCACGGCTTCAGCCGCCGCCACCGAGGGTTCCAGATTGTTGCCGCTGCGGTAGGCGAAGACCATCGTCTCCAGCACCCGC
Organism: Caulobacteraceae bacterium; assembly: GCA_019747095.1. Classification (GTDB taxonomy): domain Bacteria; phylum Pseudomonadota; class Alphaproteobacteria; order Caulobacterales; family Caulobacteraceae; genus Brevundimonas. Next base: position 4,484 of record JAIERG010000229.1, read on the forward strand.
TGAAGGTTGTGAGCCTCCTGGATCACGACGTCATCGACGGGCGGCGGCGTGCCCATCGCGTCACGCCAGACATCCGCCTTCGTGTCGTAGAGGTTGTAGACCGCACCGGTCGACATGCCCATTGCCTTGGCGATCCCGCGCATCGACACCTTCTGGTACGGGTACTGCCTGAACAGCCGTCGCGCGGCCTGCAACAGCTTGGCCCGGGTTTGCGCCAGGGCGACCTTGCGCCAGTTCGGTCGTTCCATCAGCGAACTCTGCCTGATTCGTCCGGGGTCGGAGCATGGCATCGCGCACGATCGCCGTCATCCGGCCCCCTGAAACCCCCTTCCTGACCGAAAGGCCCCTGTTCCATGTTCAACGTCTCGGGCGATGCGGCCGAGCGGCTGCGATACCTGCTGGGCGGGGTCGCGGGCGCGCTGATCTACGGCGTCTTCACCTTCATGCAGCTGATCAAGCTGGGGCACCGGCCGTCGCTGGGCGACTATGGCCGGGCGGTGCTGAACGTCACGGCCGCCATGATCGTGGCCGCCATCGCCGCCCCGACGCTGGGGCCCAGCCTGGTCTCCCTGATCCCGTGGGAGGGCCTGAGAAATGCGGCCGACCCGATCGGGGTCGGGGTGGTCGTGGGCGCGGTCGGCTGGGAGCTCTTGCCGGTCCTGATCGAGGCGGCCCGTCGCCTGATCAATGGCGTGGGGGCGGCCAAGTGACGGCCCTGGACTGGCTGGCGGGCCTGTCCGCCGTCTACGGGGCCTATTGCCTGGCGATGCGCGGGCAGGCCCTGAGACCCGCGCTCGGGGCCTATCCCTCCGCGCCGTGGCTGGTGCACCGGGCGCTGTTCGCCCTGTCGGTCGTGCTGCTGGCCTATGGCCTGGCGGTGCTGCTGGGCGAGTACCACGCCAGCCGGTCCGAGGCCCTGCTGGTCTGCGCCCAGGCGGCGACGGCGCATGTGCTGTGGCGGAATGTGCGGAAGCAGGCGGAGGAGGCAGCCTAGCCCCGGACCGCCGTCCAGATGCCATATGCCAGAAGCGCCGCCTGGGCGACGGTCAGGGCGATCGCTAGCCCGATCAGGGCGATCTCGGTGCGGTCACGCCCCCGCATCGACGACAACAGGTCCAGTGGGGCCAGTCGATGCTGCGGCTTCCGCCGGCGGCTGCATCTCCGACGCCAGAAACAGGGCGTAGCCCGAGCACCCCATGGCGACGAGGAAGACGTAGAGCGATCCGTAAAGCAGCCAGCGGATGTTCGGATGGCTGACGCTCACCCCACTTCGTTTCTTCGCAAGGTCGTCCTCGGTTTCCTGCTGGAGCCGATACATCGCGATCGCCGCCAGGATTGCGAGGACCAGCCCGGTGCCGAACAGCCCGAACGACGCGGCCAGCCACCCGGTCGGCACCTGCCCCTGTGCGGAGATGGTGTCTCCGAGGAACGTCATGGCCGCCAGCAGCGCGCCACCGTTGGCGAGGAAGCTGGTGCGGATCGCCTCCATCGCCGCTGTCATGTGGTGCTGTGAGATCAGCCGGTCGCTCGCCCGATCGTCCGGGTTCGCCGACTTCATGCGCACCGGCTTCTTGTCCTGATCCATCCGGCCCTCCTGCGGCGGGCCGACACTGACATCCGCGAACCCGGTTCGCCATCCCATCCATAAGGAGTGTCTCATGCCCTATGCCCTGGGCCCGACGTCGCGCGCCCGTCTGCAAGGCGTGCATCCCGACCTGGTGAAGGTCGTCGAGCGCGCGATCCAGATCACCGACCAGGACTTCATGGTTCTGGAAGGCGTCCGCACGGCGGCGCGCCAGCGCGAGCTGTATGCCCAGGGCCGTACCAAGCCCGGCAAGATCGTGACCTGGACCCTCAACAGCCGCCACATCCCCAAGGCCGACGGCTTCGGCCATGCGGTGGATCTCGCGCCGCTCCCGCTGGACTGGGAGGGGCCGACGCGGTTTCCGAAGTTCGACGCCATCGCCAAGGCCATGCTGGTCGCGGCCGAGGACCTGGGCATCCCGATCCGCTGGGGCGCGGACTGGGACGCCGACGGAAAACCGCGCGAGCGTGGCGAGAGCGATAGCCCTCACTTCGAGCTGGCGCGATGAGAGGGTGGCTGACCCGCCCGATCGGGCCGCTCGCGCCGCTGGGCTGGCTGATCGCCGGGGTGGCGGTGCTGATCGCCGTCGGCTTCCTGGCCTCGGCCTGGGACCGGATGTGGGCCTGGCTGCCGTGGTCGGATGAACGTCGGGCCGAACGGGCCGAGGCCCAGCGCGACGCCGCCGAGGACCGCGCCCTGTCGGCCGAGCTGGAGGCCGAGGGACAGGCCGACCAGGTCCGCCGCATCGACACCTATGCCCACCAGATCCTGACCATCCAGACCGAGACGGCCGCCGCCTCGGCCGCCGCCCGGAGCGCCCCCGATGCCGACACCCCGCTGGATCCTGACCGCGCTGATCGCCTGCGCCATCACGACGGCGAGCTGTGCCGAACCGCCCCCGGCCTCGCCGGCTGCCGCACCCCGCCTGACGCTCCCTGACTCCGCGACCAAGCCGTGCGAGCTGCACCGCCTGCCCGAGGCCCCGACGCTCGGGGATCTGGAGATCGGCTACATGACGCGCGGGGCGCAGATCGCGGCGTGCGACGCGGCCAGGCGGCTGGCGGTCGAGACGCTGCAGGCGGAGCGGGGGTTGATCGACCGGCAGGCCGAGGGGCGGGACCGGGCGCGGCGGCCGTGGTGGCGTGGCTGGTGAGACCTAAGAAAAAGGCGGCCCTAGCGGGCCGCCGATCTTGTGGGTGCGTTTCAGTTAGGCGGCCATCGGTCGCCATTCGTCGTGGTCGCGCCCCATCAGCAACGTGTCACTGACAGTGTCATCCTGGCCTCTCAGCCGTTCAAGCTCATCATGAACGTTCACGCACCCGGATACTTTTCCGAGCACAAGCAGTCGCAGGACGTAGCTTGTGGCGGCGTCCATCACGTTCTTGTCTTTCTCGTACCGCGCCACAGACTGGTCGGAGATGCCAAGCCACTCGCCGAGGTCGCTCTGTGTGTAGTCCAAGAACTTCCTAAGGAAGCGAATTTCCTTGCCAGCCAGAAGTTTCTTTCGGGCCAAACTCAGGGCAATCGCCTTGTGCAGGTCTTCGGCGTCCTTAACAGAGACATACTCCTCTCCGGCAACAATGCGGCGCTGGAATCCGCTTACCAGATAAATATTGTCTAGTCCGCAGGCAGTGTAGTGTAGCGGATCGTCCGCCTTCATGGGGGAGTCCGCGTGTCTAAACTTAACAATGGCGTTCATTCACTCGTCCTCCCATTCAACGGTTTTGACCAGCAGGTCTCCAGCTTCGATAATCACAGTTACGACTCCAATCACTCGACTCCCGCGCGGTCTGAACACGACCTTGCAGGCTCGCCCCCCGATCTCCGGTTCGACCCAGGCGTCACCCTTGATCTCGCCCATGCGAAGCACATTGATCGCTTCAATATCCGTCAGCCCACGGTGGGCCATTTGCTCGCGAGCATGAGGCGAGAAGAGCACCTTCTCGGTCTCCTGAGCGAGGAAACGGATCTCCGACATCATTCGGCTACGAACCGATGCGGCCGGAAAATCCACGATGTACTGTCGCGGCGGCTTCGTCATGACCTATCTCTATGATAGGCAAGAGGCGTTTACAAGCCTATAATGGTGATAGGTCGCGCAGGTTCCAAGGCGTCGGAGATTGCGCCTTCGGGTTGGTCAGTTTGCGCGCTCCAGAACCCCATCCGGCGCCTCGCACTGCGGGGCCGCCTCAAATGGCGCGTCGCAGGACCGCCCCATCGAATGGGTAGTTGGTGATCACAGCCTCGATCTCCTCGAGAGCTGCGGCCAATGGAGTTCCCGGCCCGGCATCACCCCGGAGGTCGAGGTCGCAATCAATGACCAAAATGAACTTCAGGGTTCCGCCGGGTTGAGGCTCAACGCCCTCGCGTGGGTTGGCAAGGTGAGGGCTCTGAAAAGTGATCTGGAGGGGTCTCATGGTGGGAACCTCTCACAGTCACCGTACCTTGTGGAGTCGCAGAGCCGGCTGCAGGAGCGGTGGCCCGGCAGCTTGCGCCGCTCCGTCCCAAGTGCCTCAACCCACACAGGCATGGACTCGCGCAGCGCGTGTGATTAACGTCGCTCTCGCGCCCTAGGGGGGCGAGGGAGGCTATCCATGAAACTGAAGATCGCCACGGCGTTGTGCGCCGTGATGACCCTGCCGGCATGCGCGACGGTCACGCGCGGGACCAATACGGCCTGGGAGGTCACATCAACGCCGCCAGGGGCGCGTGTCGAGACCTCGAACGGCTTCCAGTGCCAGGCAACGCCCTGCGCCATCCGCATGCCGCGTCGGTCGCAGTTCGTGGCCACCTTGACGCTGGACGGCTATCAGCCCGCGACCGTGACGGTCACAAACCGGGTCGCGACCGAGGGTGGCGTGGCCATGGCCGGTAACGTCCTGGTCGGCGGGATCATCGGTGCGGGCGTGGACGCCGGAACCGGCGCGATGCTGGATCTGACGCCGAACCCGGCTCATGTTGAGCTGCGCCCCGAATAGTTTCGTCCTCAATCGTGCATCACGCGCCCGCCCGAGTGATCGCGGCGGGCGCTTTGCTGATCAGACCCGATCCAGCCTCGGCCCGCCGCGTCGTTCCCGAAACAGGATGTAGGGCCGCGCCTGGTGGTGCGGTTCCAGCGGCGCGCCATGGGCGACGACGTTGGTGCCCTCGCACGTCTGGCACCGGCAGGCGCGGGCGAAGACCGGGACAGGGGTGTCGCGATAGCGATGCAGCTGGGTCCGGATGCCCAGCGGCGTGAACGCCGCCTCGCGCCCGCAGTCGCGACAGACCAGCCCCAGTCCCATGCCGCGCTGACCCAGCTCGCCCACGGTGTGACCGGCGACCTCGGGCATGGCCCGCAGGCCCTCGAAGCCCGGGAAGGGTTCAGGCCGGCGCGCCATCCCGGGTCAGAGCCCGGGACCGGCCGCCGACTGCAGGCCAAGGCGGCGGCTGAGGATCCGCGCCGCCTCGCGGTCGATCAGGCCGGGATGCAGGGCCTCGATCTCGCGCAGGATGGCGGCGCACGCCGTGCGCCCCTCGGGCCCATGCTCCAGGGCATCGATCAGCCGCTTCAGCCGGGCCAGCCGCTGCATCGGGCGCGGCCGGGGCGAACCGGGTTCGTCATTGGCGGGTGTGATCTGCATCCGTCCTCTCCCATCTCGCCTCGCGTCCGGGGCGGGATCGGCGCGCGCCAACGCGCCGAACTGCGGGCAGACCCCCGCACGACTGGACCGATCGGCCGCCCGGCCGGTCGCCGCCCCCGCTCACGCGAGCCGGGGACTCCTACTCGTGCAAAGGGTCTGCCCGCAATGAAAAGTTCTCCTAATGTTCTCATGGTCACCCAGACGCCTGTGGGCGACTGCGACCCGCCCGCCGCGTGGATCGGGGCAAGCGCCACCTGGCGCGGCGCATCTGCGCCATCCTGGCCGCGACGGACCACGCCGCCTATTGCGAGCCCTTCATCGGCATGGGCGGGGTGTTCCTGCGCCGCCGGGTGCGCCCGCCGGTCGAGGTGATGAACGATGTCTCGGGCGAGGTCGTCACCCTGTTCCGCGTCCTGCAGCGGTTCCCCGAGGCCCTGCTGCGCGAGCTGCGCTGGCGGCCTGCCATGCGGGCCGAGTTCGACCGGCTGAAGGAGACGGCCGATCGCGACCTGCTCGACATCGAGCGGGCGGCGCGGTTCCTCTATCTCCAGACCCTGGCGTTCGGCGGGAAGGTGGCGGGCCAGAACTTCGGCACCAACGCGACCGGCCCCCACAACTTCGACATCCGTCGCATCGAGAAGCGGATCGCCCGGCTGCACGACCGCCTGGCCGGGGTGGTGATCGAGAACCTGGACTGGCTGGACTTCATCGGCCGCTACGACAAGCCCGGCACCCTGTTCTATCTGGACCCGCCGTACTGGGGGTCGGAGAGCGACTACGGCTCGGGGATCTTCGTCCGGGGCGACTTCCAGCGCATGGCCGACCGGCTCCAGGCGGCCGAGGGCAAGTTTCTGCTGTCGATCAACGACCGGCCCGAGATCCGCGAAATGTTCGCCTGGGCCGACATGGAGGCAGTGAAGACGACCTACTCCATCGCCGGCGGCGAGCATGTCGACACCGACGTCGGCGAGCTGCTGATCGGCCGAGGGGTCGAGCTGGCCCCGGCGGCGGCGCAGGCGAGGCTGTTGTGACGCCGTCCACAAGAGGCCGATCCAACAGATCGATCGCGGCTTGCCATCATCCTGATGAAGGGGTGAGAGTGCTTCGGGCGGAAGGGGATGCCAGTCCCCCTCCGCCCGGCGGGTGCGCCAGTCGCCTCGGCCAGCCAATATGCCCCGTCGGCTCGCGCCGGCGGGGCTTTTTGCTTTGGCGACTCGAACATCCTGCCCGGATTCCTTCGTCGGTCACCCCTGATTCGTTGACCGCTGGGGATCGAATCTGGACGTCTGTGGAGTGATGGGGAGCTGCTAGGCGTGGTCTGTCAGCACGCAATCTTCACGATGCGTTCCACGTTGGGGGACGAACTGATGCTGCCCCCAGCCACCACACCTTGTGCTTCGCCAGCCCACCGCTCCAGCAGGATGACGGCCTTGTCCTGATAGGTCCCGTCGGCATAGGGCCGAAAGCCTGTTCGTTCGGCCAGCTTGAGCGAGGGCGCGTTTGGCGGGTCGATCATGCAGACGGTGCGCGGAGCCTTCAGGACCCGGTCGCACCAGCCCAGCGCTGCGTCCAGGGCCTCGCGCGCCAGGCCCTGTCCCTGAAACATCGGGGCGACGCCCCAGCCGAGTTCGGGCGCATCCATCGGCGGGGTGCAGGCGCGTCGATAGTCCAGCACGCCGACAGAACCGACATAGGCCCCGGTGTCCTTCAGGCGGATCGACCAGTTTCCCTGTCCCAGAGCTTGCCAGTGGCCTAGGTCGCGCAGCAGGCGGAACCACACCTCCTCCGTCGTCAGGGGTCCGCGTCCGGCGATGGGACGGGTGAAGCGCACGTCGGCCCACAGAGCGGCGAGATCGTCGAAATCCTCGATGCGGACCGGACGAAGCGTCAGCCGCGTGGTGGTCAGATCAAGCATGCTGCCCCGGTCTCTCTGCACAGGCTTCCACCGCCTGTACGGCAGCCACGATGCGTTCTCGACGGTCATGCAGCAAGCGACCGCCGCAATTGCGATTGCGAGCCGCTCTCAATTGTCTTGAAACTAAGAATGCGTCGCAGTACAGGATCGGCCCTGTTCTGATTTCGAGGTTCCCGTGCGCGTTCTGATGATCTCCACCGCCCTTCTCACCGTCCTGGTCCCGGCGGTGGCCGTCGCAGAGGACCCGGTTGATCAGCTCAGCCCTATCATCGTCACGGGCGTCACGCGCGGCTATGTCGCCCTGAATTCGGTGACGGCGACCAAGACCGACACGCCCCTGATCGACGTGCCCCAGAGCGTCAATGTGATCACCCGCCAGCAGCTGGACGATCAGGCCGCCTACAGCCTGTCCGACGTGCTGCGCTACGTCCCAGGCGTCACCATCGGACAGGGCGAGGGCAACCGCGACCAGATCACCCTCCGCGGTCAGAACACCACTGCCGACTTCTTCCTCGACGGCGTCCGCGACGACGTCCAGTACTTCCGGGGTCTCTACAATCTCGAGCGGGTCGAGGTTCTGAAGGGCCCCTACGCCCTGATCTTCGGCCGGGGCGGCGGCGGCGGCATCGTCAACCGGGTGCAGAAGACGCCTCAGGCCGGAGAGCTGTTCTTCGGTTCGCGCCTGTCGGCCAACACCTTCGGCGCCTGGGACCTGTCGGCCGATCTGAACGCGCCGATCGGCGACGCCGCCGCCTTCCGCCTGAACGCCGTCTATGAGGAGCTGGCCAACCATCGCGACTTCTACGAAGGCCAGCGGTTCGCGGTGAACCCCTATGTCGCCGCCGAGCTGGCCCCCGGCTGGTCAGCGGGTTTGTCCTATGAATACGTCGACGACGACCGGTCGACCGATCGCGGCGTCCCCTCGCTCAACGGGCGGCCTATCGAGGGCTACCGCGATCAGTTCTTCGGCGTGCCCGGCGCCAACCGCACGACGCTGGAGGCCCACATCCTGAAGGCCCGCCTGGACGGCGAGCTGGCAGAGGGCCTGAATTGGTCGACCACGGCGCTGTGGGGCGATTTCGACAAGGTCTACACCAACGTCTATCCGAACGGCCCGGCGACCAGCCAGATTGGGACCGTGCCTCTGGCGGCCTACACTGACCCGACCACACGCCAGAACATCCTGATCCAGTCCAACCTGGTCTGGGAGACATCGACCGGGCCGCTCGATCACAAGATCCTGTTCGGCCTCGAATACGGCGATCAGACCTCGGCCAATTCTCGCCGCAACGGCGTCCTGTCCAACCCGATCTTCAGCCTGACCAATCCGGTCTTCCCGACCGTGACTTTCCCGACGCTGGCGCGGCAGACGGAATCAACCGTTGAGACCGTCTCGGCCTATGTGCAGGACCAGATCAGCATCGGCGACCGTTTCGACATCGTGGCGGGCCTGCGCTTCGACCGCTTCGACATTTCGGGCATCGACCTGTTCGCCAACCCGGACCGACCCTTTTCGCGTACCGACGAAAAGGTCTCGCCGCGGCTGGGCCTGATCTTCAAGCCGGCGCCGGACCTGTCGCTCTACGCCAGCTACAGCCGCTCCTTCCTGCCCCGCTCCGGCGACCAGTTCCTCAGCCTGACGACGGTGCAGGAGAACCTCGAGCCCGAACGCTTCACCAATCACGAGATCGGCCTGAAGTGGCAGGCCAGTCCGAACCTGTTTGTCACCGCCGCCCTGTTCCAGCTGGACCGCACCAACGCCACCACGCCCGATCCCAACAACCCCGCCCTGACCATCAACGTCGGCGAGACCCGCACGACCGGGCTGGAGCTGGCCGCCACTGGAAACATCACCGACCGCTGGCAGATCAGCGCCGGCTACGCCTGGCAGGACGGCGCCCTGAAGGGCAACGACTTCGTCCGCCTGGCCCAGGTGCCGGAGCAGCAGTTCAGCCTGTGGAACCGCTATGAGGTCACGCCGCGTCTGGGTCTGGGTCTGGGCGTGACGCACCAATCCGACCAGTTCGCCGCCATCCGCACCTCGTCGACCGCGACCCGCCTGCCCGGCTTCACCCGCGTGGATGCCGCCGCCTTCTACGAGGTCTCCGACCGGGTCGAGGTCCAGCTGAACATCGAGAACCTGTTCGACGCCGACTACTTCCCCGACGCCCACAACAACGCCAACATCTCGACCGGCGCGCCGCTGAACGCCCGGCTGACGCTGTCGACGCGGTTCTGATCGCTACATCAGCCCCAGCGACTTGAAGCTGGTCACCCCGTCGCGGCCCACGATCAGATGGTCGTGAACCTCGACCGACAACGCCTTCGCCGCCTGGACGATCTGCCTGGTCATGTCGATGTCGGCGCGGCTGGGCGTCGGGTCGCCCGAGGGGTGATTGTGGACCAGGATCATGGCCGCGGCCGAGACCTCCAGCCCCCGCCGGACCACCTCGCGCGGATAGACCGGGGCGTGATCGACCGTGCCCCGGTTCTGGACCTCGTCCAGGATCAGCTGGTTCTTCTTGTCCAGATACAGCACCCGGAACTGCTCCCTCGGCTCGTGCTGAAGCGCCACGCGGACATAGGCGAGCAGCGCCGTCCACGACGAGATCACCGGCCGCTTGGTGGCGGGCTCCTTGGCCACGCGCTGGGCGACTTCGTGCAGCGCCGCGAGATCGAGCGCCGTCTCTACCCCGATCCCCTTGGTGCGACCCCTGGTGTCCTCGGTGCGCACCGTCATCAGATCCTCGACCGACGCCGCCAGCACCGCCGCGAGCGAGCCGAACCGGGCCAACAGCGCCTTGGCGATCGGTTTGACGTCGCCCTGCGGCTGGCTGCGGAACAGGAACAGCTCCAATAGCTCATAGTCCGGCAGATGGGTCAGCCCCGCCGTCCTGGCGCGATGACGCAAACGTTCACGGTGCCCGGCGTGATGGGGCAGGGCCTTCGGGGCCGCTCGGGCGGTGTCTTCGCTTTCGTCGCTCACGCCCGCCCCCGTGCAATCAACGGTCACGCTAGCGGACAGATGGCCGCGTTCAAGCCTCAGTCGATGATGCAAAACTTGATCGCCGTGACCTGACGTACCGACCGCGCCAGCCACGCGTCGCCCTCGGCCACCAGCCGCATTGGCGACTGATGGACGTAAGTCTCATCGTGCGCGGTCAGGTCCACGGTCCGGCGACACAGGCCCGAGGTCGCATCTGGCGCGACCCAGGGCGCGCCGGACCGGGCTGAACTCGCCGTTCCGTCTGATCCTGCAGGGTCTCCGACCACGGAACCGTCGAAAAGCAGAAGCCGATGAGCAGGCAGCACGACAACAGCTCTCAAACTGCGGTTTCCGATATTGACTCGATCCATTAGCGGGGGTGCCATCTGCTTCGCAGGCGAGGGGGAGAATGGATGCGGGCGGTCGTCTCTGTTTCGGCGCTTGGGGCTTGTCTGGCGGTCGATGTCACGCTGGCAGCGGCCCAATCAGGTCGCCCGGTCATCGCTTCGACGCGTGATCTGCCGCCGATACGCGATCCGATGCCGTCCCCGCCGAGCGAGCTGGCGCTGCTGGACATCCGCACGGCGGTTCGACGGGCTCGCGCACAGCCATGACCTCCCAGTCATCAGTGGCGCGCGTCCCCCTCCCACCCTTCGGCCGGTGGATCGCGGCCGGCATCGCCGCGATCGCATGGCTCGGGGAAGGACTGTTCTTCGCCGAAACGCTTCGCGACATGGGCGGCGATGTCGCCGGGGCGCTATGGAGCCAGTTCGGATATCTGACCGACCTGTCCAATCTGGCCGTGGCCATTGTCTTCACCGGCATTGCCCTTGGCCGACCCCGCTTCGCCGACGCGGGTCCCCTCGGCGCGGTGACCACGACGATCGTCGTGGTGGGGGTCGGCTACGCGGCGCTGGGAGGCTGGGACGGCCTTTTGCAGAAGCCCGCGCCCGACATCATCGGCCACGCCGTAACGCCCATCCTTACGGCGCTGTTCTGGGTGAGCTTCGTCCGTTTCGGCCATAGCCGTCCGAGCCACATCGGCCTGTGGATCACACCGATGGTCCTGTATTTCGCCTACGCCTTCGCGCGGGGCGCCTTGACCGGGGAATACGCCTATCCCTTCATCGACGTGAACGCGGTCGGATGGTCATCAGCGTTGCTCTTCGCAGGCGCCATGGTCGGCGCCGCCGCGATCGTCGCGGCGGTCATGCTCGGGCTGAATCGTATGAGCGCGCGCAGCCCCTAGTTCGGGCGGAACAGGCCGGCGGGGCTGGCGGTGAAGATCTCCACGCCGTTCTCGGTCACGCCGACCGAGTGTTCGCACTGGGCCGACAGGGACTTGTCGCGCGTCACGGCGGTCCAGCCGTCCGACAGGACCTTCACGTGCGGCTTGCCCAGGTTCACCATAGGCTCGACGGTGAAGATCATGCCGGGCTTCAGCACCGCGCCCTCGCCCTTGCGGCCATAGTGGAGCACATTGGGGCTGTCGTGGAACAGTCGGCCGATGCCGTGGCCGCAGAAGTCGCGCACGACCGACATGCGGTTGGCCTCGACGTGACGCTGGATGGCGTAGCCGATGTCGCCGAAGGTGTTGCCGGGCTTGACCTGCTCCAGACCCAGCGCCAGCGCCTCATAGGTCACGTCGACCAGCTTCTTCGCCCGGGCGTTGATGGCGCCCACCGCATACATGCGGCTGGAATCGCCGTGCCAGCCGTCAACGATGACGGTGTGGTCGATGTTGACGATGTCGCCGTCCTTCAGCACCCGGTCGCCGGGAATGCCATGGCACACCACGTGATTGATCGAGGTGCAGACGGTCTTCATGTAGCCCTTGTAGCCCAGGCAGGCGGGCAGGCCGCCCCGGTCCAGGGTGAACTGGCGGATGCGGTCATCGATTTCCTGGGTGGTCACTCCCGGCACGACGTAGGGCGTGATCATGTCCAGCGCCTCGGCCACCAGCCGCCCGGCCGCCCGCATGCCCTCGAAGTCGGCGGGATCGTCATAGATGCGGATAGCGCTGGTGCGGACCAGGGTGTCGGCTTCCAGCTCGGGCGTCTCGTACATGCGTCGGGTCTCGGGCGGTCCGTCCGGGACCGTTGTGGCGCGTCAGATGGCGACGATAGCACAGAACCTCAAGCGGTTTGAGGCCTGCGTGTCGCACGACCTTGCGCCCGGGCGTCCATGGCTTAGGTCGGCGTCATGACCCAGACGCCTGCCCCTACCGCCGCCGTCCTCATCATTGGCGACGAGATCCTGTCGGGCCGGACCGCCGACACCAATCTGAACACCATCGCGCGGTTCCTGGCGGCACTGGGCATCGACCTGATGGAAGCCCGCACCGTCGGCGACCGGGAAGATCAGATCGTCGGAGCGCTGAACGCCCTGCGTCACACCCACGACTACGTCTTCACCACCGGCGGCATCGGGCCCACCCATGACGACATCACCGCCGACTGCGTGGCGCGGGCCTTCGGCGTCGGCATTGCTGAGCATCCCGAGGCCCTGGTGATCCTGGAGCGCCGCTATGGCGACGAGCTGAACGCGGCGCGGCGGCGGATGGCGCGCATTCCGGACGGCGGCGTCCTGATCGCCAATCCGGTCACCGACGCGCCGGGGTTCCAGGTCGGCAACGTCTTCGTCATGGCCGGTGTGCCGAAAATCATGACCGCCATGCTGGAAGACGTGGCACCCCGCCTGCGCACGGGCGCGGTGGTCCACGCGCGGACGCTGCGGGTCACCGGTGTGGGCGAAGGCGCCATCGCCGCCACACTGTCCGAGGCGGCGAGAGCCAACCGCGACCTCAGCTTCGGAAGCTATCCCTTCGGCGCAGGCTCGCAGGGAGAGATCGGGACGAATCTGGTTGTTCGCGGCCGTGACCTCGTGGAGGTCGACGCCGCCGTCGCGGCCCTGTCCGATCGATTGACGGCCGAGGGCGTAGCCGTGGCGCTACTCCCCGCCTAGGCGAGTTCGGGCCCACCCGTTGGGTCGCGCGGATCCAGCGGGAGCCCCATCTCCTGACGGCGCTTCAGCACCCGAAGCCAGCCGTGCATGGCCTCGCAGTCCAGGCCGTGCATCATCAGCCGATAGCCCGCCTGAAGCGTCGACAGCGCGACCAGCGGATGGCCATTCTTGACGAAGCTCATGTGGTAGTCGGTGCCCAGGATCCGACCAATGTAGATGCCCACGATCTCGTCCAGCTGCAGCGAATGGCTGGCCCGCATGAAGTCGGCGCGCGGCAGCATCAGCGCATAGAGCGGAGTGTAGAACTCAACCGCCGTCTGGATGTCGATCTTGTTCAGCGGCCCGGTCGGAAAGGCCTCGAACGCCGGATCGATGTCCGAGATCATGGAGAAATCGACCCGCTCGGGCGGCGTGATCTCCTTGCCCGCAGCCCGCAGCGCCAGGTTCAGCTCGATGATGAAGTTGAAGACGTTCAGGTCGTGCTGGAGAAAGACATTGTCCTCCAGGTCCTTGAGCGTCAGGGGCTTCAGGGGGACGGTCTGGACCAGATTCGGGTCGATACCGGCATTGGCCTTCATGAAGGCGAGCAGTTCTGTGCCCACATGAAAGTGACGCAGGATCAGGGTGTTGCACTCCGGGCTGCCGAACGCGCGCAGGCCCCAGTGAATGGACTTGTGCAGCAGGCCGTTCAGGTTCGGGTATCGGGGCGAGATCGCCCGCAGCACCTTCACCAGGCCGAAAAACAGGAACACCAGCGGACGGCTGACCGGAAACAGCCACCGCCGCGACCACGACCGTGCCCCCATGAGCAGCGCCCGCTTGGCCTGCGGGTCGATGGGCAGGGAGTGATCCAGATACAACGCCAGCCACGGGTCCGGATCGCGCGCGTCGTACCGGCGAGGATCGAAGGGATCGTTCTTCCACGCGGTCGCGCCGTCCGACAGGCTCAAGCCCCGATCTCCTCGATCTGCAGCGCATAGAGCCGCGCGGTCACCTTCGCGGTCATCACGATCCGCTCCGCCACGGCCTCATCGGGCAGGACCATGCGCAGCATCTCCTCGAACTCGGCCATGTGCTCGGCGTCGTTCTCGCCGTGATAGAGCAGGAACCGCACGGCCTCGTCGGGCAGGCCCAGCCGTTCCTTGACCTGCCGCCCCCAGGGCGCGGCCTTGATCGAGCCCAGGCCCTCGATGACGAACATGGCACCCAGCAGGCCGAAGGGGTCGGGTCTGGACGCCTCATGGAACATCCAGGCCGACAGGGCCTCTGAGCCCACATTCTTCTTCGCCGAACGGATCAGGGCAAGCTCCCCGCCGGACGCGACGAAATCGGCCTCCAGCAGGCGGAAATCCCGATGCTCCGTCACCGCGTGGCGCATCAGGGTGGAGCGCAGCTCCAGATGCCCTTCTCCGATATTGGACGCCGCGCGCGACATCCACAGGGCCCCGTCCTTCACCTGCTGGCGCAGGTTGATGAGAAAGGCGTGATAGTCCTCAAGCTCGAACCGCCCGCGCGTGAGCTTGCGGATCAGCGGCGTCGCCTCCAGCCGCTGTTCGAAATCCGCGAAGACAAGGGCGAGCTTTCGCAGGGTATCCGCCACCGGGTCATCGATCCGCGCGCCATCCGCCATCACACCACCTCACACATCGCGAACCCCACCATGGCTCGCCCGCTCTCGGGCACGATCAGCAGCGCCCGCTCCCCCCGCTTCGCCCTTCCGGACTTCAGGAAGGCGTCCAGCATGACCCAGATCGAGGCCGCGCCGATATTGCCGACGGTGGCAAGGTTCGAGAACCACTTCTCTTCCGGGATCATCGCGGCGGTGCTCTCCAGAAGCCCGACGATCTCTTCCCTCAGCGACCGCGCCGAGTAATGGCACAGCAGGTGATCGACCTGATCCGGCACGATCCGGCCCGTATCGACCTTCTCAAGCCAGACCCCGATCCAGGCCCGGATCACGATCTTCAGCAGCTCGAAATCCTGCACCAGTGCCACCGAACCCGCCGCATGAGCCCCGA
>JAIERG010000053.1 GCA_019747095.1 Caulobacteraceae bacterium
CGATCATCTTGCGGGCCCAGGTCTCGTCCGTGTCGGCGCCCACCGCGGCCATCATGGCGTCCTTCATCTTGGCTTCGGCCGACATGAAGGGGTTCTCCGCCTCCGCCCCTGTCGCCGCTGCTCCCGCAGCCGCGCCTCCGTTCGTCTCGAGCCAACGCCGAAGCTCGGCGATGTCGCCTGTCTGCATTTCGAGGGTCTTCTGCGCCATCCGCCGGATTTCCGCGTCTTGGGTGTCCCGCAGAACGATCTCGGACATGTCGAGCGCCCCCTGGTGATGGGGTATCATCTTGCGCGCCCACGTCTCGCCGGCATCCGCTCCCGTCGCCGCCATCATCGCCTCGTGCATCTTCGTCTCGGCGGCCGCGAACGGCGTCTGCGCCATCGCCATCGGCTCTTGGGCGGGCGCCGAGGCCTCGGATGACGCCTGCGCGGCCGGCTCTGCGGCCGGGCTGCAGGCCGCGATCACGACAGAGGAACAGCCGAGGGCCAAAAGGGACAGACGTGTGAGGGTCGGTGTGGACATAAGAAGTCTCCGCTTGGCGCAATAGGACCGGGGTCAACGACCGGCTACGCGATGAATGTATCCGGCAGGGCTCACCAAGTGCGGATAGGATCGCCGCCTCGGTCGCCCGTGTCGAACGTCGATGCGGGCGTAATCCGGGCTCGCAGCCACGGTTCCGTCTCCAGAAAATATTCTCGAACACCGTTGCCTGAGATGAGGGAAGGCCGACCTGAATGCGTATAGCCGTTCAGAACTCGTCTTCTGCGCGGTGGCTCCTCGGCCTTGAGGCGAAACAATCTGACCGACGGAGCGTCTCGCCCCGGGCAGGCCATCATTCTCGCATGGGCTTCAGGAACGCCCTCGGAACGGTTCCGCGAGTTGTCGCAGATACGCGCGCGGATAGTCGGGGCGGCCAGACACTCCGATCTGCCCCGCGCGCGGCGTATCGGACCCCTGGCGGAAGGTGCCGAGAAGATGGTCCCAAAGACTGGTGAAGAGCCCGAAGTTGACGTCGCCATCGCTTTGCGACGCCAGATGATGGTGCCGATGGGCCGGAGCGACAGCCCAGATGTAGACCAGCGGCCCGATCCTCATGTCGACGTTGGAATGCTGCAGCATCAACTGTATGGCGACGGCGAAGGCCAGCAGCCAGGCGACTTCCATCGGCATGCCCAGAAGGACGAGGGGGGCGACACCCGCCGTCAGCTCGATGGCCTGATGCAGGGGATGCTTCAACAGTCCGTTGAACCCATACATCCTCTCCACGGAATGATGCACGGCGTGAAGCGGCCAAAGCGCCGGAATGCGGTGGCTGGCGTAGTGCGCCAGGGTGATGCCCAGGTCCGCCACCAGGATGGCGAGCGCCAACTGCCCGTACAGAGGCCAGTCGTCGGGCCACACGCCCGAGTAGGGGAGAAGCCCCGACAACAGCGGGAGAACCAGAACGGAGGCGGCGATCGACACCTCGTTGAAGACCGCATGGGCCACGTCGCGAGCACGGTCACCATGCGGCTCGTTCCAGATCGGCTCATAGGGAGCCAGCCGCTCTATCGCGAACGACACCCCGAGCGCCAGGCCGAGCAGAACAGGCAAGACCCACGGGGGTTGGCCGGTTTGGACGGCGCTCACCGCGGCCCAGAGAAAGCCAACGAAAAAACACGGCGCATAGGCCAGGCGGATTACAAATCGTAGAGCAGACATCGAGGACTCCTTTCAGCCTCGAACCTCGCATGGGGCTGAGCAGGCCTATTGAACGGAACGCTTGTCGCTCGGTCGAACGACTTGGGCGGCCTCGAACGGCGTCACCCCGAACATGCGCTTCATCGTTCGGTTCAGGTGCGCCTGGTCCGCGAAGCCACCCGCGAGCGCGGCCTCCGACAGAGGCGCACCCGCCGCCAGGGCGCGACCGGATCGCTCCAGCTTCCGCCACAGCAGCCATTGCGACAAGGGTGCCGACAACTGAGCCTGCGCGAGCGCCCGAAGCCGGGCCGTCGAGAGATCGAGCGCCGAGGCCGCCCGCGCGATGGTTCCGGGCGCCGGGCTCTGCGAGGCCCTTAGCAAGGCCCATTCCAGCCGGGGATCCAGCACTCGAGTCGCTTCGCCGAGATCCGCCTTCAGTCCGCGCATGATCTGGTCCGTCGGCTCATTGCTCAGCAGCCGATCCCGCACGATGGGCGGGGCCGGACCCGCATCGTCGGGGGCGATCAGCGCGACGAGTTTGGAGGCGAGCGGCGTATGGGTCTCGACATAGACGAGGAGCACCACGTCCGTGTTCGATGGCATGCGATGACGGACGCGAGGCGCAAGGATCAGCGCCTCGCCCCACAGCTCACGCCCTCTGTCCGCCGCCAGGTGAACCAGGCCCGAGCGCGCGGCCGTCAACTGAACCGCCACATGGGCATGGCTGTCGTGCGCCGCGCACGGGCCCTCGTAAGCGGCCCAGCCGTCGCCGAACACAAACAAGGGTCTGGGGCTCGGAGACCACATCAGGTTTCACATAGGCCGTGTCGGACGGTGCAGCCAGCGATGCGACGCCCAAGGCAGAAGCGGGCGCCGGTCCCAGTGCGCGGCAAGGCGGCCGACCTGTTCCCCCGACAGACCTGCCCGTGTGACACTTCATCTGGGGCCGGCGCGCCCGGCTGAGGGGTAAGCCAGGCCGGTGCGTACATCCGAAAGGCAGGACGGCGAAGGCCGTCCTTCATCGGGGCTGACCATGACCTCTATCTCGCCTTCCAGCGAAGGCTATCCCGCCGACCTGCGCGCCCTGACGAGCCTGCGGGCCTTCCTGGCCTTGGGCGTGGTGCTGTTTCATTATCAGCTCCAATGGGATCCGGCGCTCGGCTTCAGTCCGATTATCGAGCGCAGCAGACTGGCGGTCGACGCCTTCTTCTTCCTGTCAGGGTTCATCCTCGCGCATGTCTATGGACCGTCCTTCGCGGCCGGCACGTTCAGCTACCGGCGCTTCATCGTGGCCCGCCTCGCGCGGCTGTACCCCTTGCATCTCGCGGTTCTGGCGGGAGCGACGGTCATGGTTTTGGGAGCGATGGCGGCCGGGGTGCGCTACGATCCCTCGACCTACACCCTGGAGGGTTTCCTCAAGACGCTGTTCCTGGTGCAGGCCTGGTTTCCCAGCGAGATCGGATATAACTGGAGCGGACCCAGCTGGTCCCTGTCGGCGGAGTGGTTCGCCTACCTCCTTTTTCCCGCCTACGCTTGGCTGGCTCTGCGGATGCGACGCCATCCGTGGGTGTTGCTGATCTTGGGCATCGTGGCCTACGTCGCCATCGACGCCATCTATCGGGCCGCGTTCGGCAAGGTCCTGCCTCGGGCCGAGGATGACATGGGCATCCTGCGGATCGCGCCGGCCTTCCTCATTGGCGTGGCCATGTACGGTCTTGGCCGCGGCGTCGTTTGGCGTCCCCTCGTTTCCATCGCGGCCTGCCTGGCGACAACAGCACTGTTGTTGGCGGCCATGCAGATGTCGCTCGACGACCGTCTGGTCGTCGCCTTGGCTGCTCCCGTCGTCTTCTCCTGGTCCATGCTCGCCAAGACCCAGAGCGAGGGCCTTCTGGCGTCAGGGCCCTTGGTGTTTGCCGGTGAAGTCTCTTTCGCCTTCTATCTGGCGCATATGCCGCTCCTCGTCGCCTACAAGGGGATCGCGGCAGAGATGCGCGGGATCGACAGCGGCTTTTACATGGTCCCATGGGAGCTGGCTGGCCTGCTCCTCGTGACCGTGCTGGTTTCCGTGGCGTTGCATATGTTCGTCGAGCGGCCGGGCCGCAGCGCGATCCGCAGATGGTTTGAGAAACGCGACGTCAGACCTGTTGCGATCAGCGAGTAGGGGATGTGGCCGGAACGTCCTCTGTCGTTCACGCCCTCTCGACAGTCCGATCCGAGCCTTGAGGCTTGTTCCACCGCCGTCAGTGGACGATCTGACTCAGGAAGGTTCTGGCGCGGTCGCTGACTTCGCCTTTGAAAAAGGCTTCCGGCGGGGCGTCATCGATCAGGGCGCCCTTGTCCATGAACAAGACGCGGTCCGCGACCTGCCGGGCAAAGCCCATTTCGTGGGTGACGCAGATCATGGTCCGGCGTTCTTCGGTGAGGGCGATCATCACCTCCAGAACCTCACTGACCATCTCCGGATCGAGCGCGGAGGTGGGCTCGTCGAACAGCAGGATCTCCGGATCCATGGCCAGGGCGCGCGCGATGGCGGCGCGTTGCTGCTGTCCGCCCGACAGCTGGCCGGGGTACTTTTCCGCCTGATCGGCGAGGCGCACGCGCTCGAGAAGAACCCGCGCCCGAGCTTCAGCCTGCGCCCGGCCTTCCTTGCGCGCCAACCGAGGGGCCAGGGTGCAGTTGTCGAGGACGCTCATGTGGGGAAACAGATTGAACTGTTGAAACACCATGCCCGTCGTCTTCAGCGCGGCCTGGCTCGCGGCGGACTTGGAGGTCACATCCGCTCCCCCGATCAGGATCGCGCCCTCCTCCGGTACCTCCAGCCGATTGAGGCAGCGAATGAGGGTGGATTTTCCGGAGCCGGACGGACCACAGACCACAACGCGCGAACCCTGCGCGATCTTGAGATCGATGGCGTGGAGCGCCTGGAAAGATCCGTACCATTTGCTGACCTGCCGCAGCTCGACGGCGGGGTGGGCGTCTTCGACGGTCATGCTGCGCTCTTTCGTGCGGCCCTCAGACGGACAAAGGCCCGCTCGAGGTCCATGACGAGATCCTCGACGGACTCCAGGCCGGCGTGCACGCGGACCAGGGCGCCCGGGTCCTGCGGGTGACGCCGGACCGGAGCCGGCCAAGCCGGGACCAGGAGGCTTTCGTACCCGCCCCAGCTCGACCCGAGGCGAAAGATCTCCAGATGATCGAAGAAGGCCGACGCCTGGTCTCCGGACAGCGGCTCCATGTAGAAGCCGAAGAGGCCAGAGGCGCCCCGGAAATCGCGTCGCCACAGGTCGTGTCCTGGATCCTCCGGCAGACCGGGATGGAGCATCCGACGGACCTCCGGCTGCGCCCGCAACCATTGGGCAAGCGCGAGGCCGTTGCGTTCATGCCGCTCCAGCCGCACCTGCAAGGTTCTCAGCCCGCGATGCACCAGATAGCAGTCGTCGGGGCTCGCCCTCTGGCCCCACCGGCCCGCCGTGTCCTTGATTCGGCGATAAAGCCCGTCGTCGAGGGTGCAGATCGAGCCGATCATGGCGTCCGAATGCCCCGAGACGTATTTCGTGGCCGACATGATGGAGACGTCCACGCCGAGGTCGAGCGGGCGGAGGTAAAGGGGTGTGGCCCAGGTATTGTCCGCCAGGGTCAGAACCCCCGCGGCGCGACAGGTCTGGGTGATCGCCGGCAGGTCCAGAATCTCGAACGTCTGGGATCCCGGCGATTCCAGATAGACCGCCCGCGTCGTCGGCCGCAGGAGACCGCTCAGCGCTGACGCGTCGGCCGGCGCGAAGAACTCGACCTCGACCCCGAACGCGCAAAGCACTTCCTCGCAAAATTTTCGCGTGGGTCCGTAGACCGTATCGACGACGAGCAGATGATCTCCCGCCTTCACGACCGCCGCCAGGGCGGTCGAAATGGCCGAGGTTCCCGATGAGGTCAGAACGCATCGGCCGCCGCCCTCCAGAGCGGCGAGCGCATCGGCCAGGGCCAGGGTGGTCTGGGTCCCGTACAGACCGTAGATGACCTCGTCATAAAGCCCGGCATGACGGTTCATGTATTCCGCCACCGTGTCGTAGATGATGGTCGAGGCGCGATAGAGGGGCGGGTTCAGGACGCCGCCCTGGGACCGGGGTTCCGGCCCCGCATGGGTCACGGCGGTCGCCATGTGCTCCAGCCCGTCCCCGGGGCTTTGGGATTGCGGTGCGGGCCGGTCAGTCATGTCGTGAGATACTCGCGTTTGATCCAGCCTCGGCGCGTTCGATGGTTGCGGCGATCCGCGACAAGGCAAAGCAGAGGGTGAAGTAGACGAGGCCGACGAAGAGGTAGGCTTCGACGAAGAAGGGCCGCCATTCGAGTGGCACATAGGCCAGACGCGCCATCTGCAGCAGGTCGAAGACGCCGACGATGAGCACAAGGGTGGTGTTCTTGACCTCGCTGATCGCGATGGACACCAGACTGGGCAGGCTGGCGATCAAGGCCTGCGGCAGGATGATGGCGCGCAGAGCGGCCCATCGGGACAGACCCAGCGCCTGTCCTGCTTCCGCCTGCCCCTTGTTGAGCGACAGCAGCCCGCCGCGAACGGCCTCGGCCATGTAAGCCGCCGTGAAGAGCACCAAGGCGATCTGCACGCGAAGGAAGGCGTTGATCGTCATCTCGGCGGGCACCAGCAGCGGGAACAGCACGGCGGCGATGAACAGCACCCCGAGGAGCGGGACGCCTCGAACCACCTCGATGAAGCCGGTGGCGATCCAGCGGAAGACCGGGCTGCGCGATCGTCTCGCCAGGGCCAGCAGGACGGCCAACGGAAAGGCGCCGACCACCGCATTGCCCGCGAGGAGCAAGGTCACTGGCAGGCCGCTCCATTTGTCCGTGGCCACGCCGACCAGGCCCAGACCGCCCGCCATCAGCCACGGGCTGGCGAGCAGCGTGATCGCCCAAAGCGCCGGGACGACATGGCCCCAGAGGCGGCGAACGAGCGACGCCAGTAGAGAGACGGCGAACAGAACGATCACCGCTGCCGGTCGCCATTGCTCCGGCTCTGGATAGCTTCCCAGCAGAATGAACCGCGCGTTCTCCTGCACGAAGGGCCAGCAGGCTCCGGCCGCGCGTCGGCAATCCGCCGCGTCTCCGACGAACACCGCCTGCAGCACCAACCAGTCGAACGCGGCCCAGACGCCCAGGCCGACCAGGGCGGCCGTGGCGAGGGTGAGCACCGCCTGGCGCGGCTCCGCGAACAGATGACTTCGCCATTTCGGCCAATGAAACTCCGGCGGCGCGAGGCTCGTCCCGGGCCCCGCCGCAGGCTCCCAGATGGCGTTGCGACGCGCATAGAGGTTCATCGCCAGGGACAGGATCAGCGAGGTCGAAAGGAACACCAGGATGATCAGCAGGACGCCTTCGACCGCCTGCCCGGTCTGGCTGATGATGGTGTCGATGACCGACACGACCTCTGGATAGCCGATCGCCACCGCCAGCGAGCTGTTCTTGACGGTGTTGAGATGCCAGCTCGTCATCGGAGGCAGGATGATCCTGAGCGCTTGCGGCAGCACGACATGCCAAAGCCGCTGTGGGGCGCTGAGGCCGAGCGCCTGGGCCGCCTCGCCCTGCCCGCGCGAGACCGTCGACAGCCCCCCGCGCACGATCTCGGCGAGATAGGCCGAGGTGTAGACCGACAGCGCCACGACCAAGGCGATGAACTCCACGGAAAGCTGAAGACCGCCTTGGACCTCAAAGGCTCCGACGACCGGCGCCTCATATCTTAGAAAAGCGAGACCCGCCGCGCCCGCGGACAACAGGGCGCAGGCCGCCCAGGCGGTCGCCCTTCGAGCGCCGGTCTGACCTCGCGACCAGACCAGGAGCCACGCCGCAGCGAGGGCCAGCAGCGGACCCTCCCAGCCGAGCGTCGGAAGCGCTGCACCGCGGTTGGTGATGAAGGCCCCGACATCGCCTTCCTGGAGCGTGGCCACCGCCGGCGCGCCATGCAGGAGCAGAGCATACCAGACGAACAGCTGGAGCAGCAGCGGGAGGTTCCGAACGACCTCGACATAGGCGCCGCTGACCGACCGCACGAGCGCGTTGTCGGACAGCCTCGCCAGGCCGATCAGAAGACCCAGACCTGTCGATATCACGATGGCCCACGCCGATACGCTCAAGGTATTGCCGAGGCCGGCCAGCAGAGCCCGACCGAAACTGTCGGTGGGCGCATAGGAGAACAGGGTCTCGCCGATGGCGAAACCGGCGCGGTTCTGAAGGAAGTCAAAGCCGGTGCGGATGTTGCGGTCGGCCAAGTTCTCCTGGGTCGCCAAGGCGATCGCGGTCACCACGGCTCCGACCACCAGAGCCGCTGCGATCTGCAAGGCCCAGGCGCTCCAGGGGGTCCTGTTCGTCCAAGGCTTCAGGCGGGGGCTGAGGCTGGTCACCGCATCGGCAGCGGATACATCAATCCGCCGTCCCGCGTCAGCTGGTTCTGACCGCGCTCCACGCCGAGAGGAGCGATGTTGCGCTCGTAGATTTCGCCGTAGTTCCCGACAGCGCGGAGGGCTTGGTACGCCCAGGTTTCCGGTAGCCCCAGGGCCCGTCCAAATCCCGGCGTCGCGCCCAAGAGGCGCTGGATTTCGGGATCGGGAGAGGATGACCGCAGCGACTCCACATTGGCCTGGGTGATCCTCAGATCCTCGGCCGCGATGAGCGCATTGAGCACCCATTTGTTGATGTCGAACCACTGTTCGTCATCGCTTCGCACCACCGGTCCGAGCGGCTCTCTGGAGACATAGTCGGGCAGGACCACATAGTCCTGCGGCCGCTCGGCGTCCGACAGGCGGATCGTGGTCAAGGTAAAGGCGTCCGTGGTCATGGCGTCGCAGCGGTCAGCGAAGAACGCCAGCTTGGCTTCTTCCGGATTCTCGTAGACGACGGAACGGTAGCGCAGGCCGTTGCGGCTGAAATAGTCCGCCGTATTCAACTCCGACGTCGTCCCCTTGCTGATGCAGATGGCCGCCCCGTCGAGGTCCTTGGCGCTCTCGATGCCTTCGTCGCGTTTCACCAGGAAGCTCTGACCGTCGTAGTAGAAGACCCCGACGAAGTTGAGACCGAGGTCGACGTCGCGCGTGAGGGTCCAGGTCGTCGTCCTCGAAAGCACGTCGGCTTCGCCGGTCTGCAGGACCGTGAACCGCTTGTTGGACGCCGTTGGCAGAAACCGGACCTTGGTCGGGTCGCCGAGCACGGCCGCGGCCAACGCGCGGCAGTAATCGATGGTGAAGCCCCGCCACTCTCCCGAGGGGGTAAGTTCGGACATTCCGATCTGACCGGGATGGATGGCGCAGCGGAGAACGCCGCGAGCCCGGATCTGCGCCAGGGTCGAGCCTTCCGCCGCAGCGGGGCCCTCGCTTTCGGTTTCCGTCGCGACGGGCGCTGCGCAACCGACCGCGAGGAGCGAAAGGGCCAGCGCCGCACCGATGGCCCGCACTTGATCCCGCGCCGTATTGCGCGCTCTGGTCGATGGACGTCTTGCTGAACCGGGAGCGCGCGCTTGAACCTTCGACACCTGGAAGCCTTCAGCGCCGTGATGCGCGCCGGGTCGGTCAGCCAGGCGGCCAAGGACATGCATCTGTCGCAGCCCGCCGTCAGCAAGCTCCTGGCGGACCTCGAACACGCGATCGGGTTCGCGCTCTTCCTGCGCAGCCGCGGGGCGGCCCTCCTGCCTACGCCGGAAGCGGAACTGTTTCACCAGGAGGTCGAGCGTTCCATCGTCGGCGTGGCGGCGCTCAAGAGGATCGCTCAGGACATCAGGAACCTCAGCACCGGCACCGTCCGCATCGCGGCTTTGCCGGCCCTGGCGGTGAGTTTCCTGCCCGCCGTGGTCAAACGCTTCCAGGACCGGCATCCCAACGTCACCATCCAGATTCAGACGCGCTCCTCCTCGACGGTCCGGCAGTGGGTGGCGCGTCAACAGTTCGATTTCGGCCTGGCGACCCCCGCGCGGGACATGGAAGGCCTGCATTCCACGACCTTCCTCAAATGCTCGGGTGTCTGTGTTCTTCCGCCGGGTCACCGCCTTTCCTCCCTGGAAACCGTGACCCCGCAAGATCTGGCCGGCGAGGCCTTCATCTCGCTCGCCCTCGAGGATCCCACGCGTCGACGGGTCGACAGGGTGTTCGAGGACGCCGGGGTCGAGCGCGAACTGCTTGTCGAGACCCAATACGCGATGACGGTCTGCGCCATGGTGCTAGAAGGCGTCGGGTGCTCCATTCTCAATCCGGTGACGGCCGCCACTTTCGCGGCGCACGGCTTGGTGCTCCGACCTTTCACGCCGCGCATCGTGTTCGAATACAGCCTCATAACACCCAAATCCCGCGTCGCTTCCCAGGCGTCTCTGAACTTCATTCGGATCATGACCGAGATGCGGGACGCTTTCACCGAACGCGGCGCTTTCGACGGCGCGGCTCGCGACTGAAGCGCCGCGAGCCGCGGACATCGTTCCTGCGGACAATCTAGAACTCCGCCTTGGCGCGAATGTACCAGAACCCGCCGTTGAAGCCCGTCGGGGCAAAGCGGAGATACTGGATGCCGTTGGCCGTTTGAGACGCACGCGCTTCCCGGTCGGGATAGTCATCGAACAGGTTCTCGGCCCCTACGGTCAGCTGGATCCGATCGGTCAGCTGATATCCGAGTTCGGCGTCGATGAGCACTTCCGCACCACCGGTCTGATCCGCCGAAGGGACGCCGCCGAAGTCGGTCCATTCCCCATAATAGGTCGCCTGGGTCGAAGCGGTCAGTCGGCCGCGCTGATAGTTGAACGACACACTGCCCTTGGTTTCGGGGACAAAGTCCTCAAGCTCAAGGAGGCGTTCGCGGTCGGCGCTGATCACCGGAGTGGCGCGCGTTACTTCGGTCTTGGTGTAGTTCAGGTTCGCATTGACCCCCAACGATCCACCCAGGAAGTCGATACCGTTGTAGCTGACCACCAAGTCGAGCCCGCGCGTCCGGGAGTCGAACGAGTTGGTGAAGAAGCTGATTTCCTCGAAGGAGC
Source organism: Caulobacteraceae bacterium (assembly GCA_019747095.1). Taxonomy (GTDB): domain Bacteria; phylum Pseudomonadota; class Alphaproteobacteria; order Caulobacterales; family Caulobacteraceae; genus Brevundimonas. The sequence continues at coordinate 10,701 of JAIERG010000053.1, forward strand.
CCCCACCGGGGATCCCCAGCGCCGCCAGCTGATTTCGTTGCGCCTGAGTGAGACGGAAATTGCCTGACAGGGCGATGCGGTCGTCGACCTCGATCTGGAAATAATCGAGGGTGACCGTCAGCTGGGACGTCGGTCGCAGAGCGAGGCCGGCCGCGACGTTGAAGGACTCCTCGGGCTGCAGGGGCGTGGCGCCGAAGAAGATCGCCACGGGGTTCTGCGGCGACACGATACCGGTCGTCAGGGGGTTGCCGGTCACCGAGTCGATGTTGGTCTGCACCAGCGACGCGTTCGCCTGTCCCGGCGTGGGCGCCCGGAAGCCGGTGTTGACCGACCCGCGCACCGCCACCGCGTCGTTGAACTCATACCGTCCGCTGACTTTCCAGCTGAAGTTCTCGCCGACATCGGAGAAGTCTTCGTATCGTGCAGCCAGACCGAAACTGAACGCCTCGGTCAGGTCGCCTTCCAGCGCCCCGTAGGCGGCCCAGTTGTCACGCTCGAAGGTCCCGGCCTGCGATGGACTGAAGCCGGGAAAGCCGTTCGAGCCGACCGGCAGTCCGACCCGGCGTCCGGTGTCTGGGTCGACCACCGAGGCGAACGGCCCGACCTGATAGGAGGCCAGCTCTCCAGCGGTGACCTCATAGGTTTCCTTGCGGTACTCCAGACCGCCCGCGACGCTCAGCGGAGAGGCCAAGCCGATCTCCCAGGGATAGCTCAGGTCCAGATTGCCGATGAACTCGCGCTGCTCCAGCGATCCGGGGTTGAACGTCGTCGGGGAGTTCAGGCCGAGGGACGGATTGACGGTGTTGCTGATCACATAGTCGGCGGTGTTGCGTCCCACACTGGCGCTCACGTCATAGGTCAGCTGACTGGGAAGCTCGCCCCGAATGCCGCTGACGAAAGACGCATCCTCGATCGTGGCGCCGAAGTTCGGAGCAAAGCCGCCAGGGAACCGCTGGCGAAAGCTGAAGCGTGGCCCGCCCGGTGTCGTGGTCGTCGGAATGCTCGTCCCAATGAAGCTGGTGTTCGGATTGCGATAGAAGAAGGCGGTCGTCCCCTCGCTACGGCTGTAGTTCCCGAACGCGTAGAGCTCCGCCTCCGGCGACAGGTCGAGGCCGGCATTGACGAACACTCGCGCCGCTTCGCTGTCGGGGTTCCCCCAGCGCTGGGCGGGCACAGGCACCCCTGGGACGCCGGCGTTGATCAAAGCCTGGGCATCGGGCCGCTGAGTGCCCCGGGAGGTCTGATCGCTCTCGGACAGTTCGGCGCTGATGTTCAGGAAGCCCTGATCCGTCAACGGTAGGCCGAGATTGCCCTGCAGGAGGAGATCCTGGCCGTCGCCGGCGTAGAACTGTCCGTACCGTGCGATCAGGGTCGCGCCTTCGCGGTCGGTTCTCAGGCGAAAGTTCAGCACCCCGGCGATGGCGTCGGAACCATAGACGGCAGACGCCCCATCCCTCAGCACCTCCAGCTGGCCGATGGCGATGGACGGTACGGCCGACAGGTCCGGACCCTGGGAGCCACGAACATAGGGCACATTGGTAAACTGAACCGTCGCCCCGCGGTGGCGCCGCTTGCCGTTGACCAGGACCAGGGTCTGGTCCGGCGGCAGACCGCGCAAGCTGAACGGTCTGGTGAAGGCGGCGCCATCGTTCGTCACGAAGCGCTGGATGTTGAGGGACGGCACCTGCTCGCGCAGGATGTCGTTGATGTCGGAGGTCCCCTGGTTGACGAGGTTGTCCCCGCTGATGATGTCGATCGGCAGAGGTGACTCGGCCGCCGTGATGTCGCGCCGTCGCAGGCCAGTGACGACGATCTCGTCGACGACACTGGCTTCCTGATCGGTGTTCGACGCCGTTTGGGCCGCAGCGGCGCTCGGTGTCATCACGCTGATCGTGCCGACAAGGCTTGTGACGCAGGCAGACGCTAAAAGGATCGCTTTGGTTCGCATGGTCCCCCTCCAGGACGCGACCGTTTCATGACGGTCTCGTTGCAGCGAGGAGAGCCTCAGACCGTCACCGGAGGGAAGAGGTGAAAACCAGCTATGCCAACAAACAGCCAGGGCATTCCGTTCGGTTATGGGTCGGCAAGCAGCGACACGCTTGAAGCGGCGCGCCCCGGAAACGCCAGCCGCTCCGCCGCCGCGTTGTCGAAAAGGCCTGACCATCCGGCTCTGGTGACGCCGCCTCTGCACTGATCAAGAGTGACTACGGGGTTGGTCGCCTGGCCCCGTCACATCGAAAGATCCGCCCCCCGGTCGAGTGCTCGCACACCCGCGCCGCGCGGTGAGCCCACGAGTTCGACGCTGCGTCCCACCGCCGGCGCCGCTTGGCCCATTCGCAGCCGCGCATAGTGCTCGACGTCCTGTCGATCGCGAACAACCACGAAGGCCGATCCGCCAAGCTCGTCATGCGCGCCCTGAGCCACCACCCGGCCGCGGACGGGCGCGGCCCCGAGTTCCCTGACGTCGTCTGCGCCGAGAAGGCGGCGTTGCGCCAAGGTGCGGATCACGTCCCTCCGCAGCTGAAGGACGCGCAGACGCCGTTCCAGGTCTTCATCGAGCCGGTAATGCGAGCCCCGGCGATGTGCCAGACCGAGCCGCTCAAGGTGCCGCAGTCGACCTCGGCTCAGCGCCGCCCAGGCGTTGGAGCGTCCCACACCATCCGCCACCAGCCCGTCTGCGTCCTTGGTTTCGAGCAACCGCCGATCAAAACCGGTGAACCGGTCTGCCTGGGTTTCCCGCCAGACCCGACGTTCGGCGTCCGCCCGCGACAGGTCCCCGAGCCGCTCCTGCGCCACCTCTTGGGCGCGCGCCCGGAAGCCATAGGCCACATAGTCCCTTGGGATCACCAGATCCTTGCCGCTCGCCCGCTTGCCCCGGATCAGCACATGAGCGTGGGGCTGGTCGGTGTCGAAATGGCAGGTCGCGATCCACCGGAGCTCCGGCTGACCGAGATCCGCCGCCACCCGGCCCATGACATCACGGGTGTAGCTGCGCAGATCGGCGATCCGATCGCCGTGCTCGGGCGACACGATGAAGCGGAAGTGGTGGCGGTCCGCCGACCATCCTTCCGTCATCCGAACAGGATCGACCCCGTCTTGATCGCGGTCGAAAAACTCGGCCTGGGCGCCCTGCGCGCCCGCTCCGGCGCGCCCGAGGTAGACCACGTGCCGCGCCAGGGCGACGCCGCGCTCCGCCCCCTTGCCCATGTGCCGGGACACCATCGCTTTCACGATCACCTTCTGCCGGACATCGACGCGAAAGGGACGTCCTGAACGCGCCTGCGCCGACCGGAGCACGCCGGATCGGTCGCCGCGCGTCAGCAGGCGAGAGGCCGCGAGCTTCTGAAACAGCGCGGTCCGCACGGCGGTCTTGTCCGACTTCAGCGCGTGCGGAAGTCGCACTCGACCTGCGCCCTCGTCGCCGGGCTCACGTGCGGACAACCGCGCTTCGATGGCCGCTCGTACGGACATGCTTACCTCCCGATCCGACTGACGAAAGGCCCGACCAGGGGTGCGTCGCCGCACGTCATGATGGGTCATCGCCGTCGTTGTAAACCGCTGACACCGTACAGCAAAACCACCGCAAAATACATCCTTTTATCTTGCCATCAGACCTCAAAACAAAGGAATACACGCAACGCCATCAACACTGATCAATAACCAACAACAACAAGCAAACACAGAACACGCATCTCGCTTACAGCCTTCGAACGCGAGTCGGAGGGCCCCGCAATGGCCAAACGCAGGAAACCCGCCCGGCCGAAGCCGAGCGGGTGTCTGGTTGCAGTCTCGATTTGTCAGGCGGCTCGTGCCTTGATGGGGACGTGCCGCAGCCCGGACTCCATCGCCTTCTGCGCGAGGTTGAGCGCTGGTCCGAACGGCCGCTGATCTTCCGAGCGCGTCCGATCCACCGAATGCACCAGGGTGAGGCAGCAGGTGGGCTCGAGCGCGATCAGCTCGTCATTCGCTCTGAACGGTGCTGCCTTGCCGTGGGTGTCGAAGTCCGCCCGGGCGAGGATCAGCTTCACCCCCTTCTGCTGGGCCCATTTGATCGCCAGCTTTTCCGATCCCTTCGCCCCCGTGGTGGCCAGGGCCATGTCCGGCCACTCCTGCTTTGCCCAGTTCAAGGCGTCGAAGATCCGGCCTACGTCGTCCGAGGTGTCGGCCGTCGGCGCGCCCCGGAAGGCGATCACCGGACCGCCCGGATCGGCCTCTCCGGACTTCCGATGGCGAATCGCCCGAATCGCCTGTTTGGCTTCCAGCTGAGCCGCCGTCAGATGCGTGCCGCGTCTCGTACCCCGCCAGGCCGTCCAGACCTCCCCAGTTGCGATCGTCCAAGCCTCGGAGGCCGCGTCCCGGATCATCTCGCAGGCCTGCGTTGCGGCGTCGCCGGCTCTGGCCTTCGCCGTGGCTTCCTGAAGCTCGGTGTCGGCCGCCTCCGATCCGTCGAAGTCTCGATCGAGCGATCGCATCGTATCGCGCGCCCGGTCTGCGTCGCGTTCGATCCTTCCGGCCGCTGAGTGGAAGGCGCCGATCAGGGCTTCCCCCAGGATCGTCTGATAGTCTTCCAGCGCGGTGTCCGAGACCACGTCCACCAGCTCCGTCATGAGGGCGCGCCCCAGCTGGATCAGGGCATCCTCTGTCGGGTGCGGACGTTGATCGCCCAGCGAACCCGTCAGGTCGTCGAAAGCGGAGTTGGACTTCTGGGAGGCGGAGGCCATGAAGGGATTGCTGTAGAAGGTCATTGGAACATTCCTTGAGAATGTCGAGCGCCCCATGCGCAACGACCCCGGTTTTGCTCACGGTGGGCCCCTGAAAGTCACCGGAGCGGACCGCCCTTCGCGGGCCGTGGAGGGGATAAGGCGAAGCCGTTGACTTTCAGGGTGCCGTGACAAAATCGGAGGGCGTTGTGTGGGGGCAAGTCGTCGTCGCCCTTCGCGACGACGACACCGTTCGGCGCCGTTGCGCCGATGCGAACAGACGGACAACGATCTTCCTGTCCGTCGACGGCGGCGAGCCGCTGTCGTCGCAGGTCAACCGATCTCAGACTTTGGCCAAAAGCACCGAAGGGGGATCGAGCTCATCGGCCAATGACCTCGTTCGACCCGAAGCGGACCTGGGCAGCGAGGCGGTAAATCCATAGAAAAACGCCCGGCCTTTCGGCCGGGCGTTCCACCGTGCTCAACGGCTAACTTAGCAGCAGGAGCAAGCCGCAGCGACCGCATCGCAGCAAGCGCAGATGGCTTGAGCTACAGCCTCAGGGGAGGCGGCCATGGCGGCAGTGCCGGAAGCCAGCAGAAGCAGGCTGGCGATGGTCAGAGTTCTTTTCATGATGTAATCCATTTCGTTGATTGAGTAAGTTCGACTTCAGATAAAAGCCTGTCCTTTATCGGGGTGGCGGGTCTTCCGCTTCAATACTGAGCGATCCCAGAACGGCCGTGCTGGCACGGTATGTCGTTCGATGATCGCTCGCGACCTGAGCAGTGATCGGCGACCGCAGGAGGATTGCGTGACAGAGAGCGGCACAGCTTAGCTCGCAGTCCGCCGTCTCTGGCTCACAAGGCATCTCCGCCGACATCGCTGCCGCCGCTGTCACATGACGTGCAGGGCTGCGTGCTAAGGTCGCCGTCGCGACGAAAAACGTTGCCAAAAGCGCAACCACGCTAGCAGTCAAAGCGGGCAAGCTGTGGCGGAGGCTGTTTATCAATCTCTCTTCCCGAAAGCTCGCTGCACCCTACGCCCAAAATCTCATTCGCTCAAATATATCGACGAGTTACGCAGCACCGCCGTTCGTGATTGCCACTGAGTTGAAAGTCGGGAGCGTCCGCTTCCCACCCATATCGGCTACGTCTGCGTCCGCTGTTAAGACGATAATCTCGTCGTCGGCAAAGGGCGTCAACAAATCTAGTAGCAAATGAAATGACGGCCCGGCGCTTGAGCCGGGCCGTCTAAGGACTTGATGGCGGGGGGTGGATCAGAACGGGATGTCGTCGTTTAGATCGTAGCCACCGGCTGGTTCCTGCACTTGGTTTTCGCCAAAGGCCGCCGCTTCCGCCGGGGTCCGCCGGTTCTTCAGGCGGATGTCACCGACGATCAGGCGCAGGTCGTAGTGCTCCACCCCGTCCTTGCCGGTCCAGGTGTCGTTTTCGACGTGGCCCTGGATGACGACGCGGCTACCCTTCTTGGCGAAAGGCTCGATGTATTTCTCGGTCGTCGCTTCGTTGAAGCACAGGCAGTTGAAGCCGGTGGTGCGCTCGCCCGGCGTGCCGTCGGCGCGTCGAAACCGGGTCGTCTCCAGGACGCGGAAACTCGCCCGTTTCCGGCCGGAGCCCTGGGCGGACAGGATGGACGGGTCGGCGGCCAGATAGCCTTCAAGGGTGAGGGTCTGCATGGTTCAGTCTCCTGATGATGAGGGGCTGAGGTCGGGTCAGGCGGCGAGGCGATCGTCGCCGACGTCGCGATCGGCATCGGTCTCTCGATCTTCGGCCCAGTCGAGGACGGTCAGCCGATTGATCACCAGCTCCTTGGCGGTGCGTTCCTGGCCGTCGCGGGTGGCGTAGGCGGTGTCGATGAAGGCGCCGATCACAACCACCTCGCATCCCTTGGCCAGACCACGGGCGATGACCTTCTCGTTCAGCCCCTTGGACCAGCTGACGCAGTTAACGCCGACGAGCCGGTCCTTGCCGGTGTTGTCGACGCCGCGTTTCTCGAGCAGCCGGAACACCGCCTTGGCGAAGTCCTCGCTGATCTGGGGGTCGGCCGCCAACCGGCCGGTGAACACCATGGTCTGCATGTCAGTCTCCTGTTGATCCGAAGCGCCAAGGGAGCTGATCTCCCTCATCCCGCTTCACCCGAGACCTCCCTTCCTCCGGACCTCCTCCTGACCTGACGGGGCCTCCGCCCCGTCAGGTCCCGCTCATGCCGCCACACCGTCAAGGACGGTCTGCACCGGGTGACACCGCAGCACCGCCTCCAGCACCTTCGGCCGGTCGATGGGCACGAACACTCGGGGCGTGAAGGCGATGATCTCCACGAAGCATCCAAGCGCGACCAGGGCGTCGCGATCGGTACGGCCGCCGACCACCTCGATCCGCCACCGATCCATGACCCGGGCCCGTTTCAGCCACAGGCCGCCTTCCAGCGAGAGCTGGACGGACCGGTCCAGCAGCGTCGCGGCGGTCTTGGCGCCGTCCGCCCAAGCCGCGCTGACGTCGGTCAGCCCAAGGCTCGCCTTCAGCGACCCGACCTGGACCTCGTCGAGGACCCGCCCCAGCCAACGCCGTCCGTCCGGCGCCCGCACGCGCCGCACAGAACAGCCGCGCGCGGGCAGACGGCCCCAAATCGGCAGCAAGAGACCGGTCGCGAGCGTCAGCTCGCGGGTTCGCCAAGGATCAGTCGCGGCCACCTCCTCGTCCCAGATGCGCCGCCAGTCGGCGGGCTCCGCCGGCTTCCAGGCGGACTCCTCGAACGTCTTCTCCGGCATCGTCTGGCGCCCATCGGGACGCAGGAGCCGGACGGCAGGGACCAGCCGGTCCTCCTCCGTCGCCGTGGTCAAGCCGAGTTCGGCGATGGCGGCCCGGCGCGACTTCTCGTTGACCACCAGCTGGTGCGCGACCTCACCCGCCCGGTCGAGCGCCTCCTCGGACCCGAGGAGGTCGCGCCGCACCTTCAGCAGAAAGGTCACCAAGGCCGTCTCCGCGCCCGTGACCACATCGGTTCGGATGGTCTCCTCGGCCAGCACCTCCAGCTCCTCGGCCTCGATGTCTTCGAGGCCACGATCCAGATCGCCCGAGGCCGCCGCCCGCTCCAGAATGCCGGCGAGGATGCGGTCGAAGTCCTCGAATAGGGCGTTCTGGTCCGAGATCCGTAGCGCCAGCAGGCGATTCAGGAAGGTGTGGATCGGCGGCAAATCGTCGGATGGTTTCAGGCCGCCGTCGGCGTCGAGCAGTTTCAGACCGGTCTTGGTCATGAAGGTCTCGAGCGTCATGGAAGACAGTTCGCCGAAGGCGAGGGCGCCATAGAAGACCAGAAGCGCCCGGCGCGCCCACGGGCTCTCCAGATTGTCCTCGGCCCGGAACAGCCCAGCCCCGGCCGTTCGCCGCTCCCCGCGCGTCAGCGCCCCGAGCGAATCCAGCCGCCGAGCGATGGTCGAAGTGAACCGCTTCTCGCCCTGGATGTCGGTGGTGACTGGACGGAACAAAGGCGCGGACGCCTGATGCGTCCGATGGCTGCGGCCCAATCCCTGGATGGCCGCGTCGGCGCGCCAGCCCGGCTCCACCAGATAGTGGACCCGCCGCTGTTGGTTCGCAGCCGACAGATCCGCATGATAGCTACGACCGGTCCCGCCCGCGTCCGAGAATACCAGCACGCGCTTGCGGCCGCTCATGAAGGCGTCGGTCTCGGCGCGGGCGGCGGAGGCGCCCCGCCGCTCAACAACCCGGCGGCCGTCGCGCTCCACCACCCGACGCGAGCGCCCGGTGATCTCGGCGACGGCGTCGGTGCCGAAGGCGGACAGGACGGCGTCCAGCACGCCGGGCACGGCGGGCAGGCAGGCCATGCGGGTGATCAGGAACTGGCGTCTCTCGACGGCCTCGCGACTGACCGCCGGCTTTCCATCGACCATAACCGGGACGAGGGTCACCGCCCCGTCCTCGCCCTCGATCGCCTCCATCAGATGGATGGGGAAGGCTTCGCGCAGATAGTCGAGGACGTATTCTTTGCAGTCGCAGTTTATGTCGAGCGTGGCGGCGCGAGGCGCAGGTTTCCTTCGGTTTTCCATGATTTCACTCCAGATATTATGAGGGTTAGAGAGAGTGTTCGGAGACGGGTCAGGCCCGCCTTCGAACGTCAGTGAGCATTGTGATCAAGGCGTCGGAAGGCGGCTTGAAGCGCCCCGGCTTGATCGCAGGGGCACCGTGGGCTGCGA
>JAIERG010000067.1 GCA_019747095.1 Caulobacteraceae bacterium
GCCAACCCAGCCGATCACAGCTCAGATCAACCTAGGACTCTCGTTATGGCTGGATGAGAAACGGGGGTCACGTCACACAGAAGTTCCTGGCCCGCCCCCTCCCTCATCCGGGGTCGATCAGACCGCGCCGCACCCCTGACGCGACCGCCTCGATCCGGGTGCGGACCCGGAGTTTCGAACAGACCTTCTCGAGATAACTGTCCACGGTGCGGGGCGACAGGGACAGAATGACCCCGATGTCGGACGAGCTCTTTCCGCGACAGACCCATTGCAGGCATTCCTGTTCGCGCGGGCTCAGGGTGACAGCGGGCGATCCACGGTCCGGATCTTCGGAGACAGCTTCCATTACTACACCACCGGTTGTCCGACTTCTTCCGTACACGGCTAGTTCGGACGCGGGCAACGTCGATGAATTGCGGGTCGCCCGCAGGTTTCTTGCGGTCTGGCGGCCCTCCCGCCGGTTGAACCGCAGACAGGCTGGGCCTACGACGGAGGCGTCGGGTGCCGCGAAATAGGCGCGCAGCAGGAGCCGGGGTTCGTCGCTGACGGAGGCGGCGCTGTCCGCTGAATTAACGGGCCTCGATCGCAGAGGATTCCAACGCCCGACCCCTCCCGCTTGCTTCGGGATTCCGTTTGATTCATGCTGACCAAGCCGACCTTCGCGTCGGCAGGGGCCTGGAATCCCCTGTGCGATATCAATCATCGACGGCTTCCGCTCTGCGCGTGAGCCGGTTGCCGCCTTCTGAGGGCGCGCGTCCGCGCGCCTGCCCAGAATCGCGCGGCCACGCCGGGATTCCCGTCCCTCTCGTCGAGGGGTCGGAGATCCGTGGTGACCGATACGAAGCCGCTAGTGGCGGAGGCGCAGGACGGGATCAACCGTCTCTACCGGCGCTACGCCGTCTGGCTAGATCGCCGGTTGCGCTCTCACATCGGGGCCGACGCTGCGGCGGATGTCGTTCAGGAGACCTATCTCCGAGCGGCGCCTTACGCCCTGTCGGACATCCGACATCCAAAGGCGTTCCTGCTTCGGATCGCCCTCAACCTGGTCCGCGATGAAAGCCGACGAGAGGGCCGCCGCCGCCAGAGCCAAGCGCTCCAAAGACCTGCCGAGGCCGAGGCCGCGCCGCAGTTCGACCAAGTCCTTCTCGAGCAGGTTATCAGGTCCATGCCGCAACTCTACCGCGACGTCTTCGTCTTGAACCGCTTTGGCGGTATGACTTATCCCGAGATTGCCGTGTCGCTCGAGATCAGCGTGAAAACGGTGGAATGGCGAATGTCGAGGGCGCTCGAGTACTGCGCGTCTCGGCTGGACCTGTAGGCAACGGATGATGATCGAGGCTGAAGCCGACATCAGGCGTAAGGAAACCGCCGACTGGTTCAGCAAGTTGAACCAGCGCAAGGTCACGACCGCCGACATCAGGGCTTTCAGCGAATGGCGGCGAGACCCGGAGAACGCCCGCGCTTTCAGCCGTCTCGAAGCCATGTGGGACGCGGCAGGAACGCTGGCGCAAAGCCCGGCGATCGCGGGGCTCGCCGACGAGGCCCTGGGTCGGATTGAAAGGGCGCGCCCGCGGCGTCGGATGCGCGACGCCGGCCGTCTGATCCCGCTCGGCGTCGCGGGCGCCCTGGCGCTTGTGATTGGAGCCGGAAGCCTGACCTGGTGGTCCCTGCAGCGGCCAGACGCCTATGCTACGGCCATCGGCGAGCAACGCACCGTGCGGCTGGAAGACGGCTCCCGCATCGTCCTCGACACGGACTCCCGGGTCACCGTTCGCTTCACCGACGACCGTCGCGTGGTCACGCTCGCTGCAGGACGCGCCATGTTCGAGGTCGAGGGCGACACCGAGCGGCCTTTCCTTGTCCAGGCGGGCGACACGGAGGTCACCGCCGTCGGCACGCGGTTTGACGTTCGGCGATCCGGCTCCGGGGCGCGTGTCGTCCTGGTCGAAGGGCGCGTCGACGTTCACAAGCCGTCTTCGCCGACGGCCCAATGGACCCTGGCTCCCGGCCAGCAGGTCACGACCTCGGGTCCGACGCCCCGGGTCATCGCGGTCAATGTCCCGGCCGAAACCAGTTGGACCGTCGGCCGGCTCACCTTCGAGAACACGCCGATCGCCGCGGCGGTGACGGAGGTGAACCGCTACACCGCCAAACCGATCGAGCTTCGCGACGAACGCATCTCGTCGATCCGGGTCAGCGGCGTTTTCAACGCCGGGGACGTCGACGGCTTCGTCGCCGCCCTGCGCGACCTCTATCATCTGGAAGCCGCCACGGCGGCCGACGGCCATCTGGTCCTCTCCGGGCCGGCATGAAAATAATCTGCGCCCGGACTTAGGGGACGCCCCGCGACCCAACGTCTCCTCCACGCCCCGCAAAGCCGGGGGTAGAAACGAGGGGGAAATCATGGGTTACAGGTTCACTTCAACCGCGCTCGCCGCGCTCATGCTGGGTGTCGCGACGCCGGTCATCGCGCAATCGACCGAGGCCGTCCGGACTTTCAGCATCGGCGCCGGTCCGCTCGAGCGCAGCCTGCCTGTGTTCGCCCAGCAGAGCGGACTTCAGATCCTCTATCCCAGCGCGCTGGTGGCCGGCCGACAGGCCCGCGCCCTCACCGGCGAATACACCCCTGAGGCCGCGCTCGCGGAGCTCCTGCGCGGGACGGGCCTGACCTATCGCCAGAGCCGTCCGACGGTCTTTGTGCTCGTTGATCCCTCGGCCCGCGCCGAAGCCGAACCGCAGGCCACCCAGCTTGAGGAAGTCGTGGTCACGGGGACCTATCTTCGGGGCGCGGACAGTCCGTCGCCGGTCACCGTGATCACCCAGGACGACATCGCCCGGCAAGGCCGCGCAACAGTCGCGGAAACTCTCGCCGCCCTGCCGCAGAACTTCACCGGGGCGGCCTATGAGGGGTCGGCCGGGACGGGTGCGGATCGCACGAGCCGCAACTCGGCCTATGCGACCGGGGTGAACCTGCGGGGTCTCGGGGCGGATGCAACGCTGGTGCTGGTCAACGGTCGGCGGATCGCGGGCACGGGCAGCGCCGGCGACTTCTCGGACATCTCCAATCTTCCCAGCAGCGCCATCGCCCGGGCGGACGTGCTGCTCGACGGCGCGTCCGCCCTCTATGGGGCTGACGCGGTCGGCGGCGTCGTCAACATCATCCTGAAGTCCCGCTTCGACGGCGCGGAAACCCGGCTGCGCGTCGGCGGCACCAGCGACGGCGGGGCCGAGGAGACGCTCCTGTCCCATAGCGGCGGTTTCAACTGGTCCAGCGGCGGCCTCATCGCCGCTTACGAATTCCACGACCGCGGCGAGTTGCGCGCCGCCGACCGTCGCGCAACCGCGAATGCGGACCTGCGCCCGCTGGGCGGCTCGGACTGGCGCTTCACCTATGCGGCCCCGGGCAACCTGATGGCGTTCGATCCGGTCAGCGGATCCTATGAACCGGTCTACGCCGTCCCTCGCAACCAGAACGGCGTGGGCCTAACGCCCGGAGACTTTCGCCCTGGCGAAGTCAACCTGACCAATCAGATGGAGGGTCTTTGGAGCCTGCCGCACCAGCGCCGGCACAGCCTGTTCGTGGCGGGTCGGCAGGACCTTCCGGGCGGCTTCAGTCTGGACGGCGACCTTCGCTACACCGACCGGTCTTACAGCCAGGACTCGGTGGCCGACATTGGAATCCTGTTCGTGACGCCGGACAATCCCTTCTTCGTGCCGGTGGCGGGCGAGCCTTACCAGGAGATCGCCTATTCCTTCACCAACGACCTGGGGCCAGGCCGTGACGAAGGCTTCTCACGCAGCGTCGGCGGCGCCGTCGGGATCACGGGCGAACTCGCCGGATGGAACCTCGCGGCCTATCTGAGCGGCGGTCGCGAGACCACCGGGCTCACGGCCTCGAACCGAGTGCAGACGACCCGGCTCGACGAGGCGCTCGGCGCCACGCCGAACAATCCGTCGACACCCTTCAACCCGGCGGTCGACGGCTATTTCAATCCCTATGGCGATCCCGCCGCCCATAGCCCGGCCCTGTTGACCTTTATCGGGTCCGGCTACCTCCGGTCCGAGAACATCAGCACGGTCGGCTCCTTCAATCTCAAGGCCGACGGAGTCCTCTTCGCCCTGCCGGGCGGCGACCTGCGCATGGCCGTCGGTGTCGATTATCGCCAGGAGCGCTTCGAAACCTCCGGCGAGAATTTCATCTCCGGCGCGGCGCCGCGCGTCGCCCCCCCGACGGCGTTCGACCGCGACGTCTCGGCCGCCTTCGTCGAACTGCGCGCCCCGCTCGTGGGTCCCGACAACGCCCGGCCCGGTCTCGAACGGCTGGAGCTGTCACTCGCCGGTCGTATCGAAGACCATGAGGGGATCGGCCAGACCAGCAATCCCAAGGTCGGCATCCTCTACAACCCGAAGCCCGATCTGCTCCTGCGCGCCAGCTACGGCACCTCGTTCCGCGCCCCGTCGCTGAGGGAGTTGAACAGCGCCTACCGGATCGGCCCGGTGTTCCTGGACCGCGCCGGCGCCAATGTCATCAGCATCGTCCAATACGGAGGCAACCCGGATCTCATCCCGGAAACCGCGGAGTCGTGGACCGCGGGCTTCGTCTGGACGCCCGCCGCCGTCGAAGGGCTGCGGATCGAGGCCGGCTGGTTCCGGACGACTTTCGAGGACCGGATAGCGACCCCGGTCGCGGAGAACCTGATCAACGCCCTCAACGACCCGACCCTGGCGCCGTTCATCCGTTATGTGAGCCCCGGCTCCAACGCGGACGACCGGGCCTATGTCCAGTCCCTGCTCAGCCACCCGGGCAATTTCAATCCGAACGTCTTCCCGGCGACCGCCTACGGCGCCGTCATCGACAACCGCTACGTCAACGCCTCGGCCGTGGAGGTCGAGGGGCTCGATCTTTCGACCCGCTATCACTTCGCCCTGGGGTCGGACGACATCTCGCTCGACGCGAGCGTGACCCATCTGCTGACCAACGATCGGGCGGTCACCGCTGCGTCCCCGACCGAGGACCTGCTCGGCGCCCCGAACTTTCCGGCGCGGTGGCGGGGGCGCTTCGGGGCCCAGTGGCTGCGGGGTCCGCTCACCCTTGGCGGCGCCCTCAACCACGTCAGCGGAGGACGCGATCGGGTCAACGGACGCGGGATCGACGAGTGGATCACTCTGGACGGCCAGGTCCGCTACGACCTTCAGGGCGGATGGGGCGAAGGTCTTTCGCTCACTCTCAATGTGCTCAACCTGACCAATGAGGAGCCGCCCTTCTACGATGCACCGGCGGGAATCGGCTACGACGCCGCCAACACCAATGTGCTGGGCCGGCAGGTCTCACTTCAGCTCGTCAAGCGCTGGTGATCGACCATGCGCATGGTCGTTCTCGTCCTCGCGGGCCTGCTCGCGACGGCGTGCCCGGCGTTGGCCCGGCAAGAGCCGCTCACGGTGGATGTCATTCTGGGGCTGGAGAGCTTCGGACGGGTCGCGATCGATCCGTCCGGCGCGGTCGCCGTCTTCGAGGAACGGCGCGCCCGAGGCGACCTCCCCCGCCATGATCTGGAGGCCGAAGGCGCCAACCGGTACGCCCGGCTCTACCGCATCGACCTCGACGCCCCCGACCGTCCGCGCCCGCTCCTGGTGATGGAAGAAAGCGCCGGCTATTCTGTCGGCGCCTTCTCACCCAGCGGTCGGCGTCTGGCCGTGTCCCGGCTTCGGAACGACGAATGGCGGCTCGGGATCGTCGAGATGGCGACCGGACATGTGGTCTGGACCGAGGTGGCGCCGGAGCTCGGCCTTTGGGGCCGGTCCCTGGAATGGCTCTCCGACGACGCCCTCGTCGTGCTGGGCATGCCGGACGGGGCCCTTCCTCCAAGACTCGCCGGGCCCCGCGCCGAGCAAGCGCGCCTGCTGGCGCTGAGGGCGGCGGCGACGGCCGGGTCGCCGGCCGCGATCACGGTGGGAGGGGACGGCCCACCGGAAGCCTTGCCAGCGCGACGCCTCTGGCGGATCGACGCCGTCACTGGAGAGGCCGCCGCGATCGCCGACGGCCCCTTCCTCGACCTCGAGGCCTCCCCGGACGGACGATACGCCGCGCTGCTCCTGGATGGTCCCCTCCTGCCGCCGCCCTCCGCCGACACCGCGAGCGAGGTGCGCCGCGCCCGGGGGCTGGGGATCGTCGATCTGATCACCGGGGCCGCCGTCCGGCCGCCCGAGGCCGGCAACATCTCGACGAGCCTGCTCGCCTGGTCGCCAGCCTCCCACGCGCTTCTCGTGGCGGCCATTGGCGAAGCACCGGCCCGGATCCTGACCGTCGCTCCGGATGGCGCGGCGCGGGACGTCACCCCGGCCGGGGCGCACCCGACCACGCCGATCGACTTCCAAGGCATGGCGACGGCCGAGGGCGGCTGGCTGGGCGAGACCCCGATCTTCAAGGGCCGCTCCGGAGCCCGCGAGGGCTGGTTCGTCGCCAGAGCCGACGCCCCGCCGCTCGTTAGTCTGTCTCCGGACGCCCGGCTCGTCGCCGAGGGTCGGTCCTCGGTTCTGTTCACCAGCGGCGGTCGCATCATCCGCCTGGGTGCAGACGGCGAGCGCGCCGATCTCGGGGCCGCCATGTCGGCGGTGAACCCACGAGGTCCGTTCGGACTGCGGGCGCAGAGCGGTCCAATGAAGGCGGCCTTCGCCGTGGCCGCGCGTCCCGATGGGCGACTGTGCCAGGTCTGGGCCGATCCCGAGCCCGAGTCTCGATGCGTCGCGGCTACCCCCGGGGGTGCGATCAGCTGGAGCCGGGAGATCAGCCTCGACCGGAGCGTCTCTGAGGCGGAACCCGATATGCTGCGCCTGCAGCGCGGTCCTCGCCGGGAGGTGGTCTGGCGGCTGAACCCCGAACTCGACGAGATCTCGGTCGCGGCGCCCAGACGGATCACCGGCGTCGGCGGCGCCGGCGGTTGGCTCTATCCGCCGTCGAACCCGACAGCGGCGCCGCCCGTGATTGTGGTGCCCTACCAGGGCGAGGCCTACCCCGCCCCACCGTGGTGGATGCGGCGGGAGTCCACCAGCCTGTCGCTGGCGCCGCAGCTGATGGTCGCCGCGGGCTACGCCATCCTCATCCCGGACCTTCCCGCGACCCCGGAACCGGCTGACGGCCTCGCCCAGCGCATCCTGTCGGTCGTCGACGCCGCGGCGGCGGAAGGGCTGGTCGATGCGGACCGCATCGGCCTGTGGGGCTGGAGCTTCGGCGCATGGTCCGCCGTGATGAGCGCAGCCCAGTCGCCCCGCTTCGACGCCGTGGTGGCGCTGAACGGGCCGATGAATTTTTCGACGGTCATCGGGGACGTTGGTTCGACCCTGCGGCTGGAGGGCGGGCATGCGCTCGCCGCGACGGCCGGGGCCCGCTGGCTGGAATCCGGCCAGGCCGAGATGCGCGACGCCTACTGGCGCGCCCCCGACCGGTATCGGCGCAACAGTCCGTTCGAACAGGCGGACCGCATCACCGCGCCGACCCTTCTGGTGGTGGGAGAGTACGACCTGATGCTCGGCCAGTCGGAACAGCTCTACGGCGCCCTGCACCGTCTAAACCGCCCCGTCGCCATCACCCTCCTGATCGGCGAGGACCACGGCGTTCAAAGCCCGGGGAATATCCGGCTCTACTACGATCAAGTGCGCGACTGGTTCGACCGGCATCTCAGGGGATCCGGCGGTCCAGCCGTTCCCGCCAGCGACGCACCCAGGCCTCCGTCAGCGCCAGACTGAGCAGTTGGGAATGCCCGCCGCGCCAGAGCAGGGCGTCCCGGGTGAGGCGATCCTCTAGGGTGGGATCGATCAACCCCGCCTCCGCCAGCGCGCCGCCGAGCAGATAGTCGCGCAAGAAGTCCAGATGCGCGGCGACCGCGCCGCCATAATAGGCGCCCAGTTCGCCCTTGGAGCGGCGATCCAGGATCGACGGCGGCAGGACGTCCGCGAAGGCGGCGCGCGCGGCGGCGCGGTCGCGTCCGCCCCAGGTCAGATCGACCGCCGACAGGGCCAGCCCCGCCTCCACCACCGGCTGGCTGAGCAGTGGATTGACGCAGGGACCGAGGCGGCTGCGCACCGCCGGTCCCTGAAAGGTCTGGCAGAAGGCCAGGGCGGACATCTGCAAGGCCTTGGCCGGCGGGACGCCCTTCAGATCGTAGAGCCAAGGGTGGTCCCAGCCGGCGCGCTGGCGGACCTCCTCGCGCCAGTCCCGGGCCAGCGCCGTCGGCCACAGGGGGCGCCGCAGCCAGCGCGAGAGCCGATGCAGGACCGTCAACCGCGCGCGACCTCGCCGCTCCCAGATCTCGTCCAGCCCGATGAGCAGGCTGGGCATCTGGAAGAAGACCGCGTCGCCGCCCTGCCCCGTGAACGAGCCCCAGCCGCCCGTCGCCTCGATCCGGTCCGCGATGTCGTCGTTGTAGTCGGGATCGATGTCGTTTGCCGCCGGCCGGAAGGTCTCGGCGCACGCGGCCAGACGGACGGCGTCGAGCCTGATGCCGTCGCGACGGACTTCCGTCAGCGTAAAGCCGTGCCGTCCCGCGACCGCCCGGGCGTAATCCCGCTCGTCGCCCTCCGGCTGGTCGACGTAGTGGTTGACCCAGGCGGCGACCCTTCGGCGCTGATCGACGGTCAGGACGCCCGCCACGATGGCGGAATCCAATCCGCCGCTGACCTCGGCGATCCAGCGCCTGTCGCCCGCCAGCGCCCGTACCGACCGTTCCACCGCCTCTCGTAGATCGGGTGCCGGACGCGAGGCCCGGCCCCGATACACCTCGGCGGGCCGCCAGATCTGCTGCGCCCGGTTGACGCCCTCCCCGATCACCCGCAGCTCGCCGCCGGCGACGGCTTGCAATCCGGTCAGGGCCAGTCGATGTCTGTGCTCGCCGGGCCGGCCCACAAGGGCGGCGACCGCGTCCCAGTCCAGCGCGATCCCATCGGGCAGCCAGGGATCGATGACCGCCGCCGCGCTCGTCGAGATCAGGGTCACGCCGGCCTTGCGCCAGGCGACGCAGTCCAGAGCGCCCGACGGGTCACGGAGCACGGCGACGTCGCCCTCGACCCGCCGGACCAGAAGGTATCGCCCCCAGTGGTCCGAACAGACCGCGCGAGCCTGCGCCGCGTCCAGCCGCCGGCATCCCAGGGCGCCCCGCGCCCGCGGCGACAGCACCTGGCCCTCGCGGTCGTAGATCTCGCCGATCATCACGCCGTGCCCGTCGAGCCCGCGGGCGACCTCGAGCCGTCCGCCGGTCGGGGCGAACACCTGAATGAAGGGGTCATGTGATTTGCGCGACCAGCCGGCCCGGCTCAGACGCTGTCGAACGGGCGCGACCAGGCCGTCGAGCGCGGCCGGGTTGTCGCCGACGAGAATAATCGCACAATCCGCCCCCACCTCAGATCACCAGGATCGGCCGATAGACGGTCAGGGTTTCCGGGGCCTCGCTGACGCACCGGTCGCCGCTCTGGAGCCAGCAATGGGCGAGAAAGGGGAAGGTGCGAACCCCGAAGACCCAGTCCGCGTCCAAATCCGCGGCGTTGACGAAGCGCAGCAGCAGTTCCGCCTGGAGCAGGCAGGCGCCGGTCCAGGGCACCAGCGGCAGCAACTGGCGGAACACCTCGACCCGCGCGGCGAGCGCCTCGGGATCAGACCGGCGACCACGACGCCGGGCGTATCGCCGGCTGAGGTCCAGAAGCGTCGGCCGACGCCGCACCGCATCGACCCAGATGACGCCGAAGGTAATGAGATCTCGAAGCGTCGGCCGGATCGGTGGCGCGGGCGGAAGGCGCGCCGACGGCAGGGCCGGCGGCGGGGTGCGATCGTCCAGCGCTGACGTGGGATGCAGCAATTCCTCGGCGGCCAGGCGAAGAAGATCGTTCATCGATCCCAGAGCCCGCCGTCCCTCGATCCGGAGATCGCCGCACTCCGTCAGGCACAGATAGTCGTCTGCGGCGAGATCAAGCAGCACCAGATCGTCGCCGACGCGAACTGCGTGTATGCCCTCTGCGAGCCAGCCGCAGTGACCGTCCTCGGAGCGAAGCGCTTCGGCCATTCCTGACTTCTCCCTGTTACAGCTGAACCTGGCTGGTACGCCCGCCGGCGGGACCCGGCGGGGCCGTCCGGAACCGGGCGGCCCCCTTGGGTTCATTCCGGCGGCATCGTCCAGTGACGGGCCGGGTTCAGTTCGGTGAACGGTCCCATCAGGATCGCCCGGGTCAGCCGACGGGCGGCCCCCAGACGCAGGACGCGCGTCTCGTTCTGGATCTTCATGGATCCCTCTCCTGTGTCAGGATGGCCTCTGGTCGCGGCGTCCGGGGCGAGGCCGGGCCCGGACGTCCGGGCCGCCGAAGCGGCCCGTCCGGTCATTCGCTGGGCGGAATGGTGTACTTCAGCACCGGATTCAGCTCGTCGAATTCGCCGCGCGAGACCGCACGGGTCATGGTGCGGGCGGACCCGAGGCGCACGAGGCGCGAGGTGCTCTTGGTCATGGTCGTCTCCTGTTTTGAAGGTCGACAAAACGTCGACGACGAACCATCAGCGCCGGAAAGCAAATCGATTCAAACTATATTTCGCGTATACTTCGACTGATCTGGGTCGATCCGTCGGACGCGCGAGGCAAGCCCCATCGCTGCGATCCGCCAGCGCGCGTAGTAGGCCTCGATCTCGCTGGCCGGCGCGGGACCCGCGGCCGCGTGGGTCGGGCCGTTGAGGCGTCTGAGCGGCGACAGGCGACGGCGCACGCGAACGAGGCTTTCGATCAAGGGCTGGTTCTCACACGCGTCGATCAAGTCGTCGATCCACGCCTCGACCGCCGCGTCCGAACCGTCCCGGGGCTGGGCGACCGGCGCGCAAAGGGCCGCGAGACGGACATGGGCGGCCTCGAGATCAAGCAGGCCCAAAACATCCTCGAGAGGCGCGGCGCGGGTGAAATAGCCCAGACCGCGGCGCTCCTCGATGAGGCCTTCGCCGCACAGACGGGACAGGGCCTCGCGCACCGGGCTCGTGCTCAGGCCGAGCGAGGCGGCGATATCGACCACGGACAGATGCTGGCCGGGGGCCAGACCCTCCTCGAGCGCGGCGCGCAGACTGGCCAGCGCCATGCCAAAAGGATCGCGCTGTCTCACGGCCGCCTCCATATCGCTCCGTGACGCAGATCGACGACCGGCAAGCTTCGGGGCGATCGAGACACGCGCTTCCTATACTGATGTCCGCAAGAAACTTGCATGGTACCCGCAGCTTTTATGCTGTTGATCTTTCTAGGCTTTCATTTGACGCGTCGCTGAGGCATTTTTCAACCAGTAGGGGTGCACTCGCTTCGTGGTCGTGGGGCGCCGGAGGCGAGGGAGTAACTGGAGACATGGACGCCAGACACACCCAGACGGCGAACGCGGTGCTCTCCTCTAGCCTGCGGCTGATCCGGTCTCATCGGCGGATGCGGGCCGTGGACATCGCCCAGGGCATGAACATGGCGTTGCGGTCCTATGAGCATTTCGAGTCCGGGGCCGGTCGGATCAACCTCGAGCGCATTCATCGTTTCGCCGAGGTCACCGACAGCGATCCGCATGGGATTCTCGCCGCCCTCGCCCTCGGGTCGCCCGCTTTCGCCTTGCGGTGCGCCGACAACAAATTAGCGACCATCCTCGCCGTGGCGCTGCAGGAGTTCGACGAAGAGGCCGGAGACGCCATCGCCGATCTGGACGCCCGCACCATCATTAACGCCTTCACCAAAACTCTGAAGGACCTCGCCGATCAGTCCGTCAGGCGCGACGCCGAAGCCGAGGCCTGGCTTGAACAGCGTCGGGGACGGTTGATGGCCCCTGCCCGTGAGGATGGGACCGGCGACGGCGCGTAGCGGACCCTCTCCACGGTCGTAGACTTGCGGTCCGACACTCGCGGAATGGCGCGCGGGACCCATTGCGCGGTTGGATTCGGGGATGAAAGTCCTCACGCCCTATCCCGTCGCCGTCTCCGCCTCACCTTGCGACCGTCTTTCGGATCGCCAACGGGAATGTCTGGATCTGGCGGCTCTGGGTCTGACCTCCGCCAGGATCGGCGATCGGCTCGGCCTGTCGCCCCGAACGGTCGACGAGCATCTCATGGCCGCCTGTCGCGTCCTAGGCGTCCGCACCCGCGTCCAGGCCGTCGCCCGCCTCGCTGCGGTTCAGCGACCGCCGGAACCCCGGCCCTTCCTACCGTAAACGCCCGGCGGGAGGGTCGCGGGTCGCGGCGGCCGGCACTCATCGGCTTTGCTCGGGGCTCACGATGGAGCCTCCCTTGCTGGACCTCGCCCTCATCCTCAGCCTGTCCCAAGCCTGCGCCCCGCAGGTGGCCCCCGAAACCCTGGCGGCCGTCGCCTATGCGGAAAGCCGCTTCAATCCGAACGCCATCGGGGTCAACCGCGGCCCCCGGCCGGCGCGGACGCCACGCGACGCCGCCGAGGCGGCGCGCGTGGCGCGCGACCTTCTGGCCCGAGGCGCGAACCTCGATCTCGGCGTGGCCCAGATCAACAGCGACAACCTCGAGTGGCTCGGCCTGTCGGTCGAGGCGGCCTTCGATCCCTGCCGAAACCTCGCCGCCGCCGGTCAGGTGCTTCGCGCGGGCTATCGGCCGGCCGAGGGCGTCGATCCGCAGACGACGTTGAGGATCGCCCTCTCCCGCTACAACACCGGTCATCCCGAGCGCGGCTTCCGCAACGGCTATGTCGCCCGGGTCGAGGCGGCCGCCGTCCGCCTCGGCGTTCAGGCCTTGCGCCCCGTCCAGCCCCTTGCGACCGCGCCGCTGCCCGACCCGGTCCAGACCGCGCCAGCGGCGGACTGGGACGTCTTCGCGCGCGCCCGGACCAGCCTGGTCCTGACCTTCACCGCCACCCAGACCGGGAGTTCTGAATGACCGCCTCCGTCTCCTCTCGCCGGTTCGGCGCCGTCGGCGCCATCGCCCTGGCGACCAGCCTGATCCTGGTCCAGCCGGCCTTCGCCTCCGCCAACGTCGAAGGCCTGCTTCAGAACGTCGTCGACATGCTGACCGGCAACACCGCGCGGCTGCTCGCCGTCCTGGCGGTCGTGGTCGTCGGCATTCTCTGGATGTTCGGCCTGTTCGACCTGCGGCGCGCGGCGATCGTGGTGCTCGGCATCGTGGTCGTCTTCGGCGCGGCCGAGATCGTCAATCTGATCACGGGCGGCGCCTGATGGACGACGCCCTCCCCTGGGTCGTGATTGGATCGGCGTCAGCGCTCCTGGCCCTTGTCCTGATGCTCGGCCTGAAGCTGATCTCGCCCAAGCGCTTCGCCCAGATCTTCGCCGGGCTCGCCTCCGGCGTCGCCATCGGCCTGGCCCTGTCGCGCCTGTCCGCCGGAGGCCCGCATGGCTGAAGAGCGACTGACCGAAGACCCCTTGTTCCTGGCCTGCACCCGACCGGCCATGATCCTTGGTGTCCCCATGGAAGCCATGGGCGTCAACGTCATCCTATCGGGCGTCGTCTTCCTGGTCGGCGGCAGCCTGCTCTATCTGCTCGTCGCGCCGGCCTTGCACCTGGTGTTCCGGGCGATCTGCCGGGCGGACCACAACGCCTTTCGGCTGCTGTTCGTCTATGTCGACACCAAGGGCCGGTCGCGCAACGCCGCGCTCTGGGGCGGCAGTTCGGCGACGCCGCTTCCGCTGATCCGGCGCTATCGTCCGGCGGAGCTGGCCCGTGGCTGAGGGCGGCGTCAGCGCGATGCGTCTGCGGCGCGAGGCCGACGCCCGGCCTCATCTGCCCTACGCGCGCCACGTCTCCGACGCCGTGGTGGCGCTCGACAACGGCGCCCTGATGATGGTTTTCCAGATCGACGGGGCCAGTTTCGAGACCGCGGACGCGCGCGATCTGAACGACTGGCACGTCAAGCTGAACCAGGCCTGGCGCAATCTGGCCGACGATCGCCTGGCGGTCTGGCACCATGTGGTGCGCCGCCCGGCCAAACTCGAGCGGTCCTCCGGCTTCCGCTCGGACTTCGCCGGCGAACTGGGCGCGCTCTACGACGACCGGGTCGCGGAGCGTCAGCTCTGGGTCAACGAGCTCTTCGTCACCCTCGTCCTCCACCCGGGCCGCGAGACCGGCGATCGCGCCGCAGCCCTGGCGCGTCGTCTGAAGGCGGCGCGGCGGGCGGAAGCCGAGGTCGAGACCGCCCACCTCCAGCGGATCGAGGAAGCGGGCCGGGACCTGATCCAGTATCTCGACCGCTACGCGCCGCGCCGGCTGGGCCTGTATGAACGCGACGGTCTCTGGTTCTCCGAGCCGATGGAGGTGATGCGGCTGGTTCTGACCGGTCGTCGTTCGGCGGTTCCGATCGTCTTCGGCCACCTCGGCGCGGCCGTTCATACGGTGCGCGCCATCTTCGGCCGCGAAACCCTGGAGCTGAGGGACGTCGCCGACGCCCGCTACGCCGGCGTCCTGGCGGTGAAGGAATATCCGGCGACGACCCGGCCGGGGCTGTGGGACGATCTGCTGAGCGTCAGCTTCGGCTTCGTGGCGAGCCAGTCCTTCGCCTTCCTGTCCAAGGCCGCCGCGCGGACGGTGATGGAGCGCAAGCAGAACCAGATGGTCTCCGCGCGCGATCGCGCCGCCTCCCAGATCATCGGCCTGTCGGACGCGCTCGACGACCTGGTCAGCAACCGCTTCGTGATGGGCGAGCACCAGGCCTCCATCCTCGTGCACGGCGATACGCCGGCGGCCCTGGCGGACCACCTGTCAAAGGCGCGCGCCATCCTCGCCGATTCCGGCCTGGTCGTGGCCCGGGAGGATCTCGGACTGGAGGCGGCCTTCTGGTCCCAGTTCCCCGGCGCCTTCGCCCGCCGCACCCGGCCCGCCGCCATCACCTCGCGGAATTTCGCGGCCCTGGCGCCGTTCCACGCCCATCCAGTCGGCAAGGCGCGCGGCGCCCACTGGGGCGAGGCCGTGGCGGTGCTGCGCACCACGGCTGGATCGCCGTTCTGGTTCAACTTCCACGTCGGCGATCTTGGACACACCTTCATCTGCGGGCCGTCCGGATCGGGCAAGACGGTCGTCCAGAACTTCATGCTGGCCCAGCTCGAACGCTTCGACGCCCAGCAGCTGTTCATCGACAAGGACCGGGGAGCCGAGATCTTCGTGCGCGCCTGCGGCGGCACCTATCTCGCCCTGCGCAACGGCGAGCCGACGGGCTTCGCCCCGTTCAAGGCGCTCGACCCGACGCCGGCGAACCGCGCCTTCCTGGTTCGCCTCGTCCGCGCCCTGGTCGATCGTCCCCACGAAACCCTGACGGTTCCGGAGGCGCGCGCCATCGATCAGGGCGTCGCGGCGCTGGAGGCCCTGCCTCGCGAGCGCCGATCCATCGCCGCCCTGCGCAGCCTGCTCGGCCAGGGCGACGTCGGGGGCGTGGGCGCGCGGCTGGAGCGTTGGCAGCGCAGCGGTCCGCTGGGCTGGGTGCTCGACAATGAGGAGGACGCCCTGAGCCTGGAGGCGCGGTTCGCCGGCTTCGACATCACCCAGATGCTGGACCACGACGAGGTTCGCACGCCCGCGATGTTGTATCTGTTTCATCGCATCGCCGAACGCGTCGATGGCCGACGCCTCGTGCTCGACATCGATGAGTTCTGGAAGGTGCTGGACGATCCGGCCTTCACCGAGCTCGCCCGGGATGGTCTCAAGACCTGGCGCAAGCAGAACGCCCTGATGGTGTTCGGCACCCAGTCGCCGGCCGACGCGCTCCGCTCGCCCATCGCCCATGCCATCCTCGAGCAGTGCGCGACCAAGATCTTCCTGCCCAACGCCCACGCCCAGGCCCGGGACTACATCGACGGCTTTGGCCTGACCCAGGAGGAGTTCCGGCTCGTCCGCGAGGTGCTGACCCCGGAGTCGCACCGCTTCCTGGTCAAACAGGGACACGACAGCGTGGTGGTCGAGCTCGACCTGCGCGGCATGGACGACGCCTTGGCCATCCTGTCCGGCCGGACCGAGACCGTCGCCTTGCTCGACCGTCTGCGCGCCGAGGCGGGCGACGACTACGCGCAATGGCGCGCCCCCTTCCATGACCAGAGGAGGTTCCTGTGAGAGCCCGAATCCTGTCCGCCGCGGCCGTCGTCGCCCTCGTTGTCGCTGGCGCTCCGGCCGCCCGGGCCCAGCAGATCGTCCACGACCCGAGGGCCCTCGCCCAGATGATCGAGGAGGCGCGCACCACCCTGGATCAGTTGAAAGCGCTGCAGACCCAGGTCGAACAGGGCCAGCGGCTGTTCGACAGTCTCAACGACCTGTCCGACGTCAACGCCCTGGCCGGCGAGCTCGGCCTGCCGACCGTGCGCAATCCCCTGCCCGATATGCGGTCGCTGCGAGCGGCGGCGAACGGCGACCTCGGCGCGCTCGGTGACCTGGCCGACCGCGCCGACGCCATCCGTCGCGACACCCGACTGTATACGCCGCCGACGGGCGATCTGAGCCCGGCCGGCGCCTATTACCGGGACAGTCTCGAGCGAGCGGGCGCCCGCACGGCGCGCGATCTCGCCGTGGGCGAGGCGGTGGCCGGAGCCGCCGACCGGCGGCTTGAAGGTCTGGAGACGCTGCGCTCGGCGCTCGACACCGCGCCCAACGCCCGGGCGGTGATGGATCTGGAGGCGCGGCTCGCGGCGGAACAGGCCCTGATCCAGAACGAACAGGTGCGGCTGCAAGGCCTGGCCCTGACCCAGGCGGCGGAGGCCCGGCTGGAGGAGCAACGCGCCCGGGAACGCGCCGAAGCCGCCCGTACGGCGCGCATGAGCGTCTACGAGAGGGCCTTCCAGTGACGCGGATCGCCCTGTTCGTCGCCGTCGCGCTCGCCGGCTGCAGTGCGCCGGACCGAACCGCCGAGAAATTCGCGGCCGACCCGGACGCGGCGGCCCGGGTCGTGGCCGCCTGCGACGCCGGCCGGACGGAAACGGAGTGCGACGCGGCGCGTCGCGGCCTGGCCGAGGCCCGGCGCGACGCCCGGATGGGCGCCTATGAGCAGGCTTTCTGAGGACCGGCCATGAGCTTCCGCGTCTTCGAGCCCAGCTACGACTTCATCGACGAACGGCTCAACGTCTTCCTCGGCGAACGTCTGTCGTCGGTTATCGCCGAGGTCGAGGGACCGCTGCGCATCGCCATGGTCATCTATGTCGTGCTCTACGGCGTCGCCATCCTGTGGGGCGCGAGCAGCGAGCCGGTGATGGATTTCGCCGTTCGCTCGCTGAAGCTGGCCTTCCTCTATCTGCTGGCGACGACGGCGGCCTATTCCACCTTCGTCACCGAGCCGTTGTTCACCGGACTGCCCAACGCCCTGACCCGGGCGGTCAGCGGTGCGGATACGCCCAGCGTCGGCGCGGCCTTCGACCAGTTCTTCGCCTACGCCGCCTGGCTGGGCGAGGACATCTCGCGCGACGCCTCGGCCTTCAATCCCGGCCCCTATGTGGTGTCGGCGGCGGTCTTCCTCGTCGGCGCCCTGGCCGCGGCCCTCGGCTTCGGCGTGGTGCTGGTGGCCAAGCTGGCGCTCGCCCTGCTCGTCACGCTCGGCCCGATCTTCATCGCCTGCGCCCTCTTCGACGCGACCCGGCGCTTCTTCTTCGGCTGGCTCAGCCAGGCGGTGAACTATCTCGTCCTGTTCGCCCTGATCATCGTCATCTTCCAGCTCGTGTTGTCGCTGGTGCGCGATCAATGGGGCGCGATCCAGGGCGCCGATCCGATGATTGGCGGCCTGATCTTCATCGCCCTGTGCCTGCTGGGCGCGATCTTCTTCCTGCAAACCCCCGCCATCGCCGCCGGGATCGCCGGCGGCGCTAGCGCCGGCCTGGCCGACTTCGCCAACGCCGCCGCCCTGGGCGGAAGCGGCTCGGGCCGCGCCCAGGGTCCGCAGGAATCCAGCCGCCAACCCCCGAGGAGCGGCGGCTCCATCCGACCGAGAGGCGCCTGACATGACCTACCGCTCACTTCTGCTCGCTAGCCTGTTGCTGCTGGGAGCCTGCGCCCACCGCGGCGATCCCTCGCTGCCGACCTGCGACGGCTCCGCCCGGCGACCGGCCAACCCCTACGGATCGGTGCTGACGCCCGCGTCCGAGCCTCCCGCCGAATCCGTCGCCTCACCGGACACGGGAGGCTGCGCATGAGCGGCGTCCACTCCTCAGAGCTGCAGCGCTATTTCGTCGAGGCGCGGCGCTGGGACCAAGACCGCCTGGCTTCGGCGCTCCGCTCACGCCGCCTGGCCTGGTCCGCCGCAGCGCTCGCCACGGGTCTGGCCGTGGTCTCGACCGGAGCCGTCGCCCTGCTGACGCCGCTCAAATCGACCGAGCCCTTCGTGATCCGGGTCGATCAGGCCACCGGCGCGGTCGACGTCATGCGCGGCCTCTCCGCCGAGGACGGGCCGGTCCGTTACGAGGAAGCGGTCAGCAAATATTTCCTCGGACAATATGTCCGCCAGCGGGAGGGCTATCTCGATCCGGCGGCGGAGGACGCCTTCCGGCTGGTGTCCATCCTGTCCGCGCCCGGCGAGCAACGCCGTTGGGCCGATCTATTCCGGGGTTCCAACCCGGCCAGTCCGCAGAATCTCTACGGTCCGGACGGCGAGGCCATCGTGGCGATCCGCGCCATAGGCTTCATCAACGACGGCGTCGCCAATGTCCGCTTCCGACGCACGGTCCGACAGGACCAGCAGACCGTCGAGAGCGACTGGATCGCCACCATTGCCTTCACCTACACGCGCGCGCCGATGTCGGAGCCTGACCGGCTGAGGAACCCTCTCGGCTTCCAGGTGACCTCCTACCGCGCCGATCCGGAGGTCATCCGATGACACGTCCCCTGCCGGCCCTGGCCCTGATCGCCGGGCTTGTTCTCGCCGCCCCGGCGATGGCGCAAACACCCCCCGATCCCCGGATCCGGGAGGCCGTCTACGACCCGACGGCGGTCTACCGCATCGCCGGCGCCTTCCGGACGGCGACCCAGATCGTCTTCTCCCCCGAGGAGATCATCCGCCACGCCGCGATCGGCGACAGCGTCGCCTGGGAGGTGGCCGCCGAAGGGTCGGTGCTGTTCCTGAAGCCGCGCGAGCGCCATCAGGCGACCAATCTGCTGGTGGTCACCGAGCGGGCCGGCGTCATCCGCCACTACGCCTTCGAACTGGTCGCGCGCGACCCTGGCGACCGCGCCGCCCTCGCCTATCAGGTGCGCTTCCGCTACCCGGCCGACGATCAGGCCCAGACCGCCCGCGCCCTTGCCGTTCAGGCCGAGGCGGTCGAACAGCGCCTGATCGGCCTCGAACTGGACCGCGGCGTGCTCGAGGGTCCGCGCAATCTGGCCTGGTCCGCACAGGGCGACGCGGCCCTGCAGCCGAGCGAGGTCAGCGACAACGGCCGCTTCACTATCCTGCGCTTTCCGGGGGTTCAGGCCTTGCCGGCCCTGTTCGAGGTCGCCGAGGACGGCTCGGAGCGGCTTATCCCCTACGACGTGCGCGGTGAGTTGGTGGTCGTCCACGGAGTCGCGCGCGGCCTGCGGCTGAGACGCGGATCATCGGTCCTCTGCCTGTTCAACGACGCCTTCGATCCGCGCGGCAGGGGCCTGGGCACGGGCACGGCCTCGCCTGTCGTCGATCGGGCTCCCCTCGGAGATCCGTCATGACCGGGGTCGCGGCGCCGCCTCCGGACGAGAGTCCGTCCCCGGCCTCGACGGCGGCGGACCGCGGCGTCTCGCCGATCGCCGGACGGTTTGGCGGACCGCGCGGCAAGATGATCACCCTCGCCGCGCTCGCCGCCGGTTGCGGCGTCTTCCTGATCGCGAGCTGGGATCGGGGCGACCGCGACGCCGAAGGCCCGACGACGCGTGATGACCCGCCGCGCCAGACCGCGCCGTTCGAGCCCGCGCGTCGCGACCCGG
>JAIERG010000007.1 GCA_019747095.1 Caulobacteraceae bacterium
GTCGGTCCGTCGCTGTTCGACCACGTCACGCCGGACATGGCCGCCTACAAGGAGGAGATCTTCGGCCCCGTGCTGCAGATCGTGCGCGCCAACAGCTTCGAGGAGGCGCTGGCCCTGCCCAGCAAGCACCAGTACGGAAACGGGGTGGCCATCTTCACCCAGAACGGGCGGGCGGCGCGGGACTTCGCGGCGCGGGTCAACGTCGGCATGGTCGGCATTAACGTCCCGATCCCGGTGCCGGTCGCCTATCACACCTTCGGCGGCTGGAAGCGTTCGGCCTTCGGCGACACCAACCAGCACGGCATGGAAGGCGTGAAGTTCTTCACCAAGGTCAAGACGGTGACCGCACGCTGGCCCGACAGCGAGCTGGAACACGCCGACTCCAGCTTCGTCATCCCGACGATGCGCTAGATCGTTCCCAGAGCCACGAAGGCCCGCGCGGCGGCGAAGTCGCCGGCTTCAAAGCGGGCCGTGGCGATGCTGCCGTCGCGGAACAGGAACTGGATCAGGAAGGGTTCACGCGGATCCAGCTCGGCCAGGTCATTGGCCCCGGTATCCGGAAAGCGCCAGACCTCGCCCTGGGTGCGGCCCTCTGTGAGCACGGAGGCATCGGCCGCCTTGGTGCCCGCCGACCAGACCGTGCGGCGCTGGGCCTCGGGCGGCAGGGTTCCGATTCCGGCGGCCGTCAGCCACGGCCGGGCGGCCAGCGACGGATCGCGCATGACGATGCGGGCGGCATAGGGCCGGGGCCGGCCGACGAAAGAGACCACCGCCGACAGGGCCTCGCGTCCCTGCGATTCCGCGACGAGCCCGAACGTCACGGGTGAAGCTCCGGTCATGCCGGCCTGCATCAGCCGCCAGCGCGGCTCGGCCGCGCGCAGACGATTGGCGGTCCAGCTGGCCCTCGTGCCGGGAAAGTCCATGCGCGGCGTGCGCGCCCAGCCCTGGAAGGCGTCGGTCACACGGTCGCGGACGATGATCAGTTCGGGATTGCGGCACGACACCTCGGCCGCCCGCGCCCGGGCCCGCCGCGCCGTAGCGGTCAGATCGGCCTCGGTCGCGCCCGCCCGCAGCGCCGCGCCGTGGGCCTGCAAGGTCGCCGCAGACAGCGCGCCGGCGACCGGGGTGGCGAACAGGCGGCACTTCTCATGCGCGGCCAGAACGAAGGCGCGGTCATAGTAGGTTCCGGTCACGGCCCAGCCGACGGCGGGCGCCAGCGCGCCGGTCGCGGCCAGCACGGCCGTGATGGCGATCTTGCGGATTTGGCCTATCCTCATGCCCCGACCCTAGACCGCAGGGCTTTGCGGTCCCGTTTCCGATCAGGGTTAGCGATTTGCTTCTGAACTCAGACCTGTGGGTCTCGGCCCTGATCCGCCGCGCCGAGATCGAGGGCGCCAACGCCACGGTCGTGCGCCGGGGCGACGGCCGCGCCGGGACCGTGATCGTCAAGGCCTATGACACCTCGACCCGGCAGGCCCGCCTGTTCACCGAGGCGTTCGGACCGGACGGGGACCGGTTGTGGATCCAGCCGGTGAAAGGCAGCGAAGGCGAGCTCGACGCCTACATCGAACGCCAGCGCGGCTACGATCCCGACATCTGGGTGGTCGAGGTCGAGGACCGTCAGGGGCGGCATTTCATCACGGAGACCGTGGCCCCCGACTGAGCGACACCGCCGGACCGGAGGCGACGCATGGACTTCTTTCCCTACGGCTTCGAGACTCGGATCGCGCATCACGACCTGGGGACGTATCGTTACACCGTCGTCTGGCTCGACGACGACATCGCCGCCGAACTGCCTTTCGGCGACCACTCGCGCCTGAGGATCACGGGCGAGGTGGCCGATGTGCCCATCGAGGGCGCCTGGCAGCCGAGCCGGGGGCGCTGGTTCCTCATGCTCGGCAAGCCGCTGCTGAAGGCGACCGGCAAGGGCGTCGGCGACGAGGTGGACGTGCGCTTCCGCCTGGCACCGCCCGATGACCTGACCCTGCCCGAAGCGCTTCAGCGGGCGCTGGATGCCGACCCTGACGCCCGGGCAGCCTTCGAGCTCCAGACCCTCGGCAAGCAGAGGGCGCTGGCCCATCGGGTCGGGTCGGCCAAGGGGCCTGGCACCATCGCCAAGAGGGTCACCGAAATCCTCGATGCCCTGGCCGGACGCAATGTGCCCACGCTGTCGCGGCTAAGGCTGGTCGCGCCCGATCCAGTCGCAAATCCTTAAGGACGTTCGGGAACGGAACCGAAAACCCGATGGGCGTAGGGTCAGCGGTGTCGGCGAGAAGCGTCGACGTCAGGCGGGTGCCCTTCATGCTGTTTCTGATGAACGACGTCGTGTTCGATCTGGACGAGGCCTGCCCGGTCACGCCCGCCGACGCGCGCCGGTTCGAGAAACTGGGCTTCGACTATCTGATGGAACTGGGCTGCGAGCTGTTCGCCGAGGACCCGCTTCTGCACCGCAACGATCCGGAGCGCGCGCGACGCCTGGCCTGGCTGATCCATGACCGGAGCCCCGAGGTGAACGCCGCCCTGTTCGCCGCGCCGGAATGCGACTGCGACCCGGCGCTGGTCGAGCCGCAGTTCTGCGCCCTGCCGGCGGCGGTGCTCCGTCAGCTGATGACGCGCGCGAAGAAGGGTCTGCTCGACGCCGTCAGCGCCGACCGCGCCGTCTGGGGCCGCATGGCCGCCTGATCTCCGTCTGTCCGCCTAGAAGATCAGGCGGAACAACAGGTGCACCGCCACGCCGGCTGCGGCGATGACCGCGAAGCCTGTGACGACACAGATCGAGGGGTGGGGACCGTCGTCCGACCGCGCCCGGTCGTGCTTTGGGGCGCGTGAAACGCGGTCCGCCGGATGCAGCGAAGCCATGGTCGTTTCCTTCTTCCCTGCGGCGCCCGGATGCGTGTCCGGAACGTCTCGCGGGGCGAGCATGACCTGAACAGCCAGGCTTGACCAGAGGCACACGGCAAGGTCGTATAGCCTTGAGCGTGGGCCAGTCGCGCGCGAATGGCGGGAGGGGCCAATGAAGACGCTTCGCATCATGACACTGGTGGGGCTGTTCCTCTCAGCCCTGACCCTGGCGGCTCCGGCAAGGGCAGAGTGGCTGAGGGCGGAAACCGACCACTTCGTCATCTATGGCGACAGTTCCGAACGAGCCATCACCAACTACGCCCGAAAGCTCGAGACCTTTGATAGTCTCTTGAGAGCCTATTACCCGTTCTCCATCGACCACGAGGTGCCCAAGCTGGACATCATCATGGCGAATGGCCGACGCGACATGCTGAAGGCAGAGCCGGATCTCGGCCCTGGCGTCCTCGGATTTTACTCGCCCAACTCGACCCGCATCCACGCCATCGCCGACGTTTCGAGCGAACTGTCGGACGACGTGATCTTTCACGAATACGCCCACCACTTCATGTTCCAGATGCCGTCCGGGGCCTATCCGGCGTGGTTCATCGAAGGGTTCGCGGAATACTGGGGCACGGTCCGTATCGAGGAGGACAACATCCAGATCGGCCGCCACAACCCCGGTCGGGTGAACTCTCTGACTCAGCCAGCCAATAGCTGGCCGCCTCTTGAGGACGTTCTGCGCTGGCGAATCCTACCCAGTGGTCGCTATCGCGCTGCCGACTATTACGCGATCGCCTGGGCCCTGACGCACTACATGCTGGCAACGCCGGAGCGCACGCGCCAGCTGGGGCAGTATCTGTCGGCGGTAGCCGCCGGGCGCGACCCGGTCGAGGCCCTGACCGGGACGATCAACCGGACGCCCGCAGAACTGGCCAACGACGTGCGTCGCTATGTGTCGGGTCCCATCAACTATCTGACACCGCAGATCGACCTGCCGACGCCCACTGTCACGGTCACCCGACTGCCGCGCGATCAGGCCGATCTGATCTGGGTGGACCTGCGTCTGGACCGCGATGATCCGCGCGACCCCGAGCCGGTCCTCGAAAAGCGTGAGGGCGAGGATGACGCGGCTTTTGCACGCCGCCAGCAGGAAGTGCTGGAGGCATGGCGCGAGGCGCGGACCCAGCTGATCACCGACGCCGCAGCCGCTGCGGCCCGGCATCCCGAGTCTGAGTGGGGCCTGCTCATCAAGGCCAAGGGAGAGCGTCTGGCAGGACGGCCCGCCGACGCCGTCCAGACCCTTCGACCGATCGCAGGGCCAGAGGCAAGCAACGCCCTGGTGCTACGCAACTATGCGCTGGCATTGATGGATCTGATGGCCGCGCCGCCAGAGGGAGCGGACGTGTCACAGATGCGCGCCGACGCGCGTGGGGCCCTGTCGCAATCCCTGGACATCAACCCTCTCGACTTTCAGACCTACCTCGCGATCGATCAGATGAGACAAGGTGGATCGGGCTATCCCAATGAGAACGATGCTTCGGTTCTCGAGGTCGCGGTGACCCTGGCCCCTCAGTCGTTCGACGCCCGGCTGCGTCTCGCCAGGGTGCTGATGGCCCGCAACGCCCCGCTAGAAGCGATCAATATCCTGCAGCCCGTGGCCAACAGCCCGAACGGCGGACCCAGCCGCAGACAGGGGCGGGCCCTGCTCGCTCAGGCCCAGCAACAGGCGGGTATCGCTGCGACCCCCGTCGACGACTCGGCTTCACCGGGAGAAGAGGCTGCCGAAGGCGCTGCCCAAGGAGAGCCAGCCGCGTGACTTTCCCGGCCCCGCGCGCTACCTCGCGCCGCCTACCGGAAAGACCATGTCGAAACTGACCCTCGCCGAGGAAGCTGCGCGTCGACGCACCTTCGCTATCATCGCCCACCCCGACGCGGGCAAGACCACCCTGACCGAGCATATCCTGCTGTCCGGCGGAGCCATCCGTGCCGCCGGGGCGGTGCGGGCGCGGGGAGAGAACCGGCGCACGCGCTCGGACTGGATGAAGATCGAGAAGGAGCGCGGCATCTCCGTCTCCGCCTCGGTGATGACGTTCGAGCACGACGGCAAGATGTTCAATCTGCTCGACACGCCGGGCCACGAGGACTTCTCGGAAGACACCTATCGCACCCTGACGGCCGCGGACTGCGCGATCATGGTGCTGGACGCCGCCAAGGGCATCGAGCCCCAGACGCTGAAGCTGTTCGAGGTGTGCCGGCTGCGGGACATCCCCATCATCACCTTCATCAACAAGCTGGATCGCGAGGCCCAGGACCCGATGGCGCTGCTGGACGATATCGCGTCTCGGCTCCAGCTCGACCCCGCCCCCATCTGGTGGCCGGCCGAGAGCGGCAGTCGTCTGAGGGGCATGGTCGAGATCGGCACGGGCCGGTTCCAGCCCTATGTGAAGAAGCCCGCCGGATCGGACGAGGACCCCGAGCACGGCGATCCCCTGCCCCTGTCCGACGCCGCTCGATTCTTCGAGGCCGGGGAGCAGGAGGCCCTGACCGAGGCGCTGGAGCTGGTCGAGGGCGGCTATCCGGCCTTCAACCGCCAGAGCTTCCTGGAAGGCCATCTGACGCCGGTGCTGTGGGGCTCGGCGCTGCGCCACTTCGGCATCGACCAGCTGCTGCAGGCCATCGGCGAATGGGCCCCCCCGCCCAAGGTGCTGAAGGCCCAGAAGGCCGCCCCGCCCGAGACCCGCAACGCGCCCGAGCCCGTCGATCTGACGGTCGACCCCGGAACGAGCGAGGTCACCGGCTTCGTGTTCAAGGTCCAGGCCAACATGGACCCCAACCACCGCGACCGCATCGCCATGTTCCGCATGGCGTCCGGCAGCTTCAAGCGCGGCATGAAGCTGAAGGTCCAGAACACCGGCAAGTCCCTGTCGGTGAACGCGCCCATCATGTTCTTCGCCAGTGACCGCGAACTGGCCGAGGACGCCTATGCCGGCGACGTCATCGGCATTCCGAACCACGGTGTGCTGCGGGTCGGCGACAGCCTGTCGGAGAGCGGCCTGATCCGCTTCGCCGGCCTGCCCAACTTCGCGCCCGAAATCCTCCAGCGCGTGCGGGTCAAGGATCCGCTCAAGGCCAAGCACCTGAAGAAGGCGCTGGAGGGTCTGGCCGAGGAAGGCGTGACCCAGCTGTTCCGCCCCGAGATCGGCGCGGACTTCATCGTCGGAGCCGTTGGCCAGCTTCAGTTCGAGGTCATGGCCGACCGTCTGGGCGAGGAATACGGGCTGGAGGTCATCTTCGAACCGAGCCCCTACGCCGAAGCCCGCTGGATCGACGGGACGCCCGCCGATCTGGAAGACTTCATGGGCAAATATCGCCCCCAGATGGCCCGCGACATCGATCAGGCTCCCGTGTTCCTGGCCAAGTCCAGCTGGGAGACAGGCTATGTCATGGAGCGCTATCCCAAGGTGGTCTTCACCAAGACCAAGGAGCGGGGCTGAACCCGGACGATCCTGCCTTCGTTCTGTCGCCGACCCTTGCGATAAGGAGCGTCATGATGACCGCATCGATCCGTACGCCCTTGATCCTGACCGCCTCGGCGTGGGCGATTCTCCTGGCCGCAGCGACGACATCCGATACGCGCGCCCAGCAGACTGACGCACAGGCCCGCGCACGCGCCGCCACACAGGCCCTGAACGGCGGTCCGGCCACGACGACGATGCAGGGCCCGCGCACGCCGACGCGCGGTGAGGTTCAGAGCTGGCCGAACCGGGCCTCGCCGCCGCCCAACCCAAGCTCAGCCACGACAAAGGACCAGCAGGATCGGGCGCTGGAGGCCCTGCTGGGTTCACTGGAAGACCCCGACGAAACGGACCAGGCTGCGGGCGTCATCCTGGCGGAGGGCGAGACCGCACCGGAACCGATCCCGGTCGCCCTGGGATACTATGTCCGGGGGGAAATCGACTGCGAGGAGGTGTGGCCCGGAGAAGGCAACCTGGCCTTCATGACCCCGACGTCCTTCACCATCGACTTCGGCGGCTGCACGCCGGGCCAGTTCCTGCAGACCGGCCCGAACAGCTGGCGCGAACGTCAGTCGTGCCAGACCGAGCTGGGCGGCGACGCCGGGGCCTATGTCGTCGACTATGAGATGGTCGAGACCGGCGTGATGGAGCGCACGGCCCGGCTGCAGATCGACGACAGCGTCGAGCAGGACCGCTGGCGCTTCTGCGAAACGGTGGACGTCCCGGAGAACGCGCGGTTCGCCTCCTAGACATCACTCCGGTTGACTAGAGCGCCTCTGCGGGCCGCGCTCCTGGGCGTTCCTTGATCTCGAACATCGGCATGAACAGCTGCAACAGCGGACCGTTCGACAGGGCGTACAGGACTGTGCCCACGCCGATCGTGCCCCCCAGCATCCAGCCGAGGGCCAGCACGCCCAGTTCAATCCCTGTGCGGACGCGGCGTATTGGCCAGTCGGTCAGCCGGACCATGCCGGTCGTCAGGCCATCACGTGGACCGGGGCCCAGCCCCGCGCCGATGTAGGCTCCGGTCGCCGCCCCATTCAGCGCGATGGCTCCCACGAGCAGGAGGATGCGCGGCATGAGGTCCTCGACCGGTGGCAGAAGCCACAGGAAGACATCGGCGGAGGTCCCGATGAGCAACACGTTGCAGATCGTCCCGATCCCCGGCTTCTGGCGAAGGGGGATCCAGACCAGCATGACAAGCGCGCCGACGAGATTGACCACCAGACCGAGGCTGAGCCCCGTGATCTCGGACAGGCCCTGGTGAAAGACACTCCAGGGGTTGAGCCCCAGGTTCGCCTCCACCATCAGGGCGAGCGAGGCCCCGTAGAGCAGAAGACCGATCTGGAGCTGGAGGAAGCGGCGCAGGAACATGGCCACAGCCTAGATGAACCGGCCTTGCAATCCATAGCCACTTTGGCGACGATGGCCTCATGGCCGGAGCGATCGTCAATCTGAACAGCCTGACGCGGCATCTCGGCGACTGGCGGGCGGCCGGGACCGAAGACGTCGCCTACCGTAGCCTCGCGGATGCCCTGAAGGGGCTGGTGCTGGACGGACGGCTGCCGCTCGACGCCCGCCTGCCCGGCGAGCGGCGGCTGGCCGAGGGACTGGGCGTCAGCCGGATCACCATCAGCGCGGCGCTGGACCGGCTGCGGGCCGACGGCTTCCTGACCAGCCGTGTCGGGTCGGGCACCTTCACCGCCCTGCCCTTCAGTCGGGCCGAACGGCTGGAAGGTCTGTTTCATGTCGCGCCGGGCCCTGAGGTCATGAACATGGCGACGGCGGTTCTGCCCGCCGGCGCCCCGGTGCACGCGGCCTATGCCCGGGCGCTGGAATCCCTGCCGCCACACCTTCCCGGCCATGGCTACGACCCCATCGGCCTGTTGCCTCTCCGGCGGGCGGTGGCGGAGGCCTATGTCCGCGAGGGCCTGGCGACCGGACCCCAGCAGATCGTGGTGACGGCAGGCGCGCAGAACGGACTCGGCATCCTGCTGCGCGCCTTCGCCCGGCCGGGCGAGGCCGTGGTCATCGACCATCCGACCTATCCCCACGCCATCGAGGCCATCGTAAGGGCAGGCCTGCGTCCGGTCCCCGTCGCCCTGACCGCAGCCGGCTGGGACATCGACGGTCTGATCGGTACGATCCGGCGGATCAGGCCCCGGCTGGTCTATCTGCTGGGCGCGCACCAGAACCCGACGGGACATGTTCTGTCGGCCGAGGACGAAGCCACCGTTGCACGCACGGTGGCCGATGTCGGGAGCCTGCTGGTTCTGGACGACACCCAGCGCGAGCTCTGGTTCGATCAGGCTCCGCCGCCGCCAGCGGCCCCGGGACCGCACGTCGTCCGGCTGGGGTCCATGAGCAAGACCTGGTGGGGCGGGCTGCGGATCGGCTGGATCCGCGCCGACGTCGATGTCGCCGATGCCGTGGTCCGGGCCCGCGCCTCCATGGATCTCGGAACCGCGGTGATCGAACAACTCCCGCCGCCCACCTGCTGGCCGGAGATCAGACGCCCGTCGTCGAGCGTCGCAGCGCCCTCGCCGCGCGGGAAGCCGCCCTGTCCAACCGCCTGCGAGCGAGGCTGCCGACGTGGGAGACGACGCGACCCGCGGGCGGCCTGTCACTCTGGGTCGCCCTGCCCCGCCCGGTCGCAGCGGATCTGGTGGTCCAGGCGCAGACCCACGGCGTCATCCTGGCCCCCGGCACCCGGTTCGGCGTGGACGGAGCCTTTCAGCGTTTCATCCGCCTGCCGTACTGCCTGCCGGAGACGGAGCTGGAAACGGCCGTCGACCGCCTCGCCGAAGCCTGGGCCGAACTGGACAGTCGTCCGGCCCGGCGCGCCAAGGCGCCGGAACCGGATCTGTTCTGAGCCTCAGGCCCCTACGGTCTCCAGGAACGGATAGTCGGTGTATCCCTTGGCCCCGCCGCCGTAGAAGGTTGCGCGATCGGGCGCGTTCAGCGGCGCGTTCGTCTTCCACCGCTCGACCAGGTCGGGATTGGCGAGCACCGGCACCCCGACGCTGACCAGATCGGCGCGGCCCTCGGCGATCGCCTTTTCGGCCGTCTCGCGGGTCAGGCCGCCGTTCAGCATCAGAGGGCCGCCGAAGGCCTCGCGCATGCGGGCAGCGAGCAGAGGCGCGCCGTCCCACGGGGCCATGACCGTGCCGGGCTCGCCCTCGATCAGGTGCAGATAGGCCAGGCCGAAGGGCTTCAGCGCCGCCGCGGCCGGCACGAAGACCGCCGCCGGATCGCTGTCCCTGGTGCCATTGGAGCCGTTCGACGGCGACAGGCGGATGCCGACGCGATCCGCGCCCCAGACGGCCACGACCGCCGACACCACCTCCAGCATGAACCGCAACCGGTTCTCGACCGAGCCGCCATACCGGTCTTCGCGCTGGTTCGACCCGTCCTTCAGGAACTGGTCGATCAGATAGCCGTTGGCCCCGTGGACCTCTACGCCGTCGAAGCCGGCCTTCTTGGCCATCTCGGCGGCGTGGACGTAGTCGGCGATGACGCCCTGGATTTCCTCGATCGTCAGGGCGCGCGGCGTCTCGAAGGGAACCATGGTGAAGTCCTCCTTCATGGCCTGGCCCTCGGCGGCGATGGCGGACGGCGCGACGGCGGGGCGGCCATCGGGCTGATAGGCGGCGATCGACACCCGGCCGACGTGCCACAGCTGGGCGACGATCAGGCCGCCCTTGGCGTGGACCGCGTCGGTCACGGCCTTCCAGCCCTCGACCTGGGCCTCGGTGAAGATGCCGGGCGTATTGGGATAGCCCTGACCCGAGCGGCTGATCTGGGTGGCTTCGGAGATGATCAGGCCGACCGACGCGCGCTGGCCGTAGTACTCGGGCGCCAGGGGCGTGGGGACCTGGTCCGCGATCGCCCGGCTGCGCGTCAGAGGCGCCATGACAATCCGGTTCTTCAGCTTGAGGGCTCCGAGATTGATGGGGTCGAAGAGCGGGGAGGACATAGGAAACACCTGCTGTTGCGGTCAGGCGCTGAGGTAGGCGCCCATTCACAGCGCCGCAAGGTGGAACCCGTTCCGCGGCGTCGGCCTTGCTAGACTGTCGCCAGAGACGGTGACACGGTCCCGAAGCGGGACGCGGAGCGTTTGACGTGGCGATGTTCGAGTTCGGTCGGGACCTGAGAAAACTGTTCGGCGAAGCCCGGGACAGCGACGACCTGGGCTGGCTGGAGCTGATCGGCGCCGACCTGCTGGCGGTCGAGGCCAGGGCCCTGACCACAGATGGCGGCCGGGTGTCGTGCAAGGCGCCGTCGCGCACCTGGACCCGCGCCTCGGCCCTGTGGCGCGAGCATGCGCGAAGAACAGGACAGAGAACCAGCCTGGACAAGGCCCTCGAGACCGGCGCGGACGCCCTGAAGGCTGCCGGTCACCCCGAGGATCACGCGCGCGCCGGGCTGGCGATCGCCCTGGCGTGGCTGACGGCATTCGACCTTTACGGAGACCGGTCGGCGCTGGACGAGGCGACCCATGCGGCGCAAGAGACCCA
Organism: Caulobacteraceae bacterium; assembly: GCA_019747095.1. Lineage (GTDB taxonomy): Bacteria > Pseudomonadota > Alphaproteobacteria > Caulobacterales > Caulobacteraceae > Brevundimonas. Next base: position 10,874 of record JAIERG010000007.1, read on the forward strand.
GCCCAGGCGCCTGGCGACGCTGGCGCACAGCGCGGCCGTCCACGCCCGCATCCGCACGCGTCAGGCGCGTCTCAGCGGCCTGACCGCCGACCGTCGTGACGCGGCCGCCCTCATGGACGCGGCGCTGCACGCCCTGATCAAGCACAACCCGGCGGAAGCCCACGACCTGCGTCTGGACGGCGCGGCGCTGGCTCTGGAGGCGGGCATCCTGGAACGCGATGCCCGTTTGCTGGACCAGGCCGGGCGTGACCTTCAGGCCCTGATCTCGACCAGTGATCCGGACACCCGCCCCCTGACCCGCGCACGGGCCCTGGCGTTGTGCGGCGCCGGTCTCTCGGCGCTGGCGGCCATGGCTGGCGATGCCGAAGCGACCGCGACCGGTCACGCCCTGTTCGATGCCGCAGCGGATCAGTTCTTCCCGGATCACAGCCCTATGGACTGGGCCGCCGTTCAGGTCGCCCGCGCGGTCGATCCCGATACGCCCATCGAAGCCCTGATGCAGGCCGAGGCCCTGACCGCCGGGCACGGCACCGTGCTGGGGGCCCTCGCCCTCGATCTGCTGATCCAGCGGGAGATCGCCCTTGCCGCCGCCAACGGCGACGTCCTGGCCCTGACCCGCATAGAGACCCGCGTGCGCCGTCGCCTGGCCGAGCGGGTCGGGGCGCCGGGCGCGATCGACTGGGCCGCCGATCAGATCGCCATGGCGCGGGTGATGATCGCCCGCTCCGAGCTGTTGGGATCCGAGCCCGATCAGGCCGCCTTCGTGCTGAGCGAAGCCGCCGAAGCCGCCGCCGACCATGGCTCGCCGGTGCTGGCGGACCGGGCACGCGGACTGCTGGCCGGCCTGTCCGTCAGGGCCTGACGGACCCGAGGCCCGCGATGGCCGTTGGAGCCGTAGCTCGGCACGGCTCGACTTGACGGCGTTCGTCAGGCCAGCTGTTGACGCCTCTGCAGATAGAGCGCCGCAGCCCCTGCCAGCATGAGACCCAGCAGGATCAAGGCCCATTCCGAAAGTGTGGGAACCGCGACCGGGGCCTGAGCGATTGTCAGGGTGCGCGGCACGCTATTGAAGCTGCTGCCGAACACATTGTCGTCGTTGCCTACAGCCGTCTCGTTGTTGAGACCGAACACGATCGATCCTCCGCGCGCGGCGTTGAGCGCGGTAAGGGCGTCGGCGGACAGGGTGATTGTCAACGTCTCGCCGTTCGTCGTCGCGACTGCCGTCCCGAACTGCGTCCCGTCACCGAGGTCGGTATATGTCGCTGCGGCAGGTGCCGTACCGGCCGTGATCTGTGTGGGCGACGTGGTCACGGCGTAGACGGCAATCGTGTTCGGCCCGTTGCCGATGGTGACCGCATTCAAGGACAGCGTAGCTGACGTAATCGTTCCGCCCGCAGGGATGTTGTAAATCAGATAGCCACGCTGGTTTACCCCGGTGCTACTATTGCCGGTGTTGAAGTTCCCGGTTGGCGTGCCGGAACCACCGGTGACATTGGCCGTCAGAGACGTGTAAGCGCCCGCCGCCACCGGAGTCAGCGTCTGAGCCCATGCCGTACTGGCGATCAGCCAGAAACCAAGGGCGGCGATAAAAGAAAGCAATCTGACGCGCATGGGTCCCCAAGCCTCAGTTCTCGATGACGGCCCGGCGCACGCCATATCGTTAACCATTCGCCTTTCGGCCTTACTGTCAAGCTTGTCCAGAGGAGTCTCGGCGAGCGCGCCGCTGGACTCCCGATGTGGCGCAAAAGCGGGTTGAGCAAGGGCCAGCGTCCGTCAGCGAGACCTCGCTGGTACGAAGCATACGCCACGCCCGGTCTCGAGCGCGGCCTATAGTCCACTTCCCGATCCTGCCCGCCAGCGTCTCTGTCCGGTCGCCTGCGAGAAGGTCGGTCGATCTGGAAATCACCCAATCTCACTCATAACAAGCTACCTTGCTATAACAGCTATCATGCTATACAGCATTTCTCGGGCCGCGCGGGCGTTTCGCCGTGCCGGATTGGGGACGTGACATGACATTTCGGGATCACCTGGCCGTCGGGCTTGCCCTGGCGATGATGCTGATGGCCGGACCGGGTGCGGCGCGTCAGGCAGCGGTGCCCTCCTCCCTGTCCGCCGTCGACCGCGAGGTGGGTCGCATCCTCACCGGGGCCCAGGTTCCAGGCGCGGCCCTCGTCGTGATCGAGGACGGGCAGATCGTCCTCCAGAGCCAGTATGGCGTCGTAAACCGGTCCACCGGGGAACCGGTCACCGACCAGACGGTGTTTCGTGCCGGATCGATCAGCAAGAGCTTCACCGCGATCGGCGTCATGATGCTGGTGGAGGACGGCCGTCTGCGGCTGGACCAGCCCCTCGCCGACCTGGTTCCAGAAGCGGCCATCCACAATCGGTGGGAAGAGACCGATCCCGTCCGACTTGTTGATGTCCTTCAGCACACCGCCGGGCTGAACGACATCGCCTATCGCCATTACCTGATCGAGGGCCGCGACATAGAGCTGGCCGAGGCGGTCCGTCTCTATGGCCCCTATCGTTCGCGCTGGCGGTCAGGGACGCGGACGTCCTACAGCAACGCCGGCCCAGTCCTCGCCGGCCGGGCTCTGGAGATCGCCGCTGGCGAGCCCTTCGATGCCTTCATGGCCCGACGCCTGACCGGCCCGCTGGGCATGACCAGCGCATCGTGGCGGATGACGCCGGCGATCGCCGGACGCCTGTCCCGAAGCTACCGGGCCGGTGACCTGGTGGAAGAGCGTTTCATGGACATCCCGGGCCGGCCGAGCGGATCGCTGAACGTCACGGCCGCCGACCTCGCCCGACTGCCCCTGCTGATGCTCGGACGCGGCACGCTGGAGGGGGTGACCTACTTTTCGGCGGCAACGGCTGACCGGATCGAAACGCCGGGCGACAACGACACAGCGCGCGCGGGTCTGGCCTATGGCTATGCGCTGGGCAATGTGGCCAACACCCAGGGCCGGGTCGTCTTTCATGGTCACGACGGCAGCATCGACGGGTTTGTGGCGACCTATGCCTACGCCCCCAGCATCGGCGCGGCCTATGTGCTGATGGCCAACAGCGGGGCCGAGGAAGTCCTGGACGCCGCGCGGCTGGTGCGCCGCTATCTCGAACGCGACCAGCCGGTGCCCGCCGTGGTCGCACAGCCCGTCACGGCGGCTGAGCGCGAGGCCTGGGGTGGACAGTACCAGACCGTGACGCCGCGACAGCAACTGCTGGCCGCGGTTATCGGCCTGACGCAGTGGGAAGGGGCTGTGTTCGAGGGCGACACCCTGCGCTTCAAGAGCCGGCAATGGAGCCACGTCGGCAAGGGCCAGTTCCAGGCCGAGGGCGACGCCGGGCCCAGTATCGCCTTCGTGCAAACCGCCGGCGGCGTCCTGATTCAGGGCGGAGAAGGCGCGCATCGGCGTATCTCCCTGCTGGAGATGACGGCCAAACAAGCGGGGATCCTGCTTTTCGGAGCCACTTTGGTCGGGATCGGAATCCATGCCGCGATCTGGCTGCCCAGCGCCATCTTGGGGCGCTTGCGGTCCCGGGGCGGTCTGGCGCCACTATTGGTCCCTGCGGTCGCCATGGTGTTCAGCGCCGCCGCCATCCTGACGCCCCTTATACTGCTTCAGACCGGCGACCTGACGATCCTGGGACAGCCCTCCATACCGGGCTGGGCGGCCTTCGCCGTCTCTCTGGCCGCGCCGCTCAGCGTGCTGGTGGCACTGGGGGTAGTGATCCGGGCCGACCGATCCACACGCTGGCCAACCCGCCTGTTTGGTTTCTGGTACGCGGGCATTTCGGCGGTGGTCTGCGTCTATCTGGCCGTTCACGGATGGATCGGCCTGCAGATCTGGAACGCCTGACGCGTCCTATCCGCCCATCGCGACGAAGGGGCCGTTCAGGAAGCCGGGCTTGCCATAGGCCAGCGGCTGGCCATCGGGGGCCAGCACGCGCCCTCCTGCGGCCTCCAGCACCGCCTGTCCGGCCGCCGTGTCCCATTCGGACGTGGGGCCGGTTCGGGGGTAGGCGTCAAAGCGGCCCTCGGCGATCAGGCAGAACTTCAACGACGAATCTGTGCCCTGCCATTGGGTGCAGCCATGACGGGCCGCCAACCGGGCGGCCTCCTCGTCGGTGACGCTGTGGCTAAGCAGAGCGATTCCCTCGTCGGGACGGTTGCGCACCCGGATCGTTCGCCAGGCCTCTCCGAAGCGGCGCATCTCGGCCCCGCCGCCGGGGGCGGTGCGCCACGTCACGGCGTTGGCCGGTGCCGTGACCACCCCCGCCACGGGCCGTCCTTTATCGATCAGGGCGATGTTGACGGTGAAGCTCTCCTTGCCCGCCACGAAGCCCTTGGTGCCGTCCAGCGGGTCGATCAGCCAGAAGCGGCGCGCGGCCCGGCTTGGCTTGCCCTCGGCCTCGGCCTGCTCCTCGGCCACGGCGGGGATTCTGGGATACAGCGCCGCGAGCCGCGACAGGATCAGCGCCTCAGCCTCCTGGTCGGCCAGGGTGACAGGGCTGTCGTCGGCCTTGGCGAAGACCTCCGCGCCGCTGCGCCAATAGGGCAGGATGACCTTGGCGGCCGCCTCGGCGATGTCGGCCAGATGGTCGTGGAGCGCGCCGGACTTCAGGTCGGCGTCGAGGGACGTCTTCATTTGGGCGGGGATAGACCATCGGGAGCGGTTTCGCGAAACGGCAAATCACCCCAGCTTGCCGCCCATGACCGACGCCGCATTCGCCGCCCCGCTCCACGACCTGCCGATGGACGGGCCCGAGCTCGCCAGCCTGATCGCCGCCAAGCTGTGTCATGACTTCATCAGTCCGTCCGGGGCCATCATGTCAGGGCTGGACCTGCTGAACGATCCGTCGTCTCAGGACATGCGCGACGACGCCATCGGCCTGATCACCGATTCGGCGAAGAAGATGGTCGCCCTGGTCCAGTTTTGCCGCGTCGCCTTCGGAGCCGCCACGACGGCGGAGCGGTTCACGGCCGATGAGCTGAAGGCTCTGGTCGACGGCGTCACCGCGGGCGGGCGGGCGACGATCGCCTGGAACATCAGCCCCGGAGACTTCGGAAAGCCACAGGCCCGGGCTCTGGTGAACCTGGCCTATCTGACCGCCGCCGCCCTGCCGATGGGCGGAGAGGCCGTGATCTCGGCCACTCGGGACGGTGACCAGTTGAAGATCGAGGGCAAGGCGGAGGGCAACCGGGCGCGGCTCAAGGCCGAGGCCTCGACCGGCCTGGCGGGCCAGCGGTTGACGGAAGGCCTGGCGGGCCAGTGGGTCCAGCCCTACTGGCTGTGGCTCACGGTTCAGCAGACGGGCGGACGTCTCGATGTCGAGACTGTGGAAGGGCGGGTCGTCCTGACCGCCCGGATGCCGTCTTAACCCGACCTACCAACAGATCGTTAACCGGCCCCCTCGATAGTGGACGGTGAAGCGGCGCGTCGCGTCATGCCGCTGGGAGAAGTCTGGCTGTGGATACGCGCACCTGCCTGATCGTCGACGACAGCCGGATCATCCGGAAGGTCGCGCGCCGCATCGTCGAGGAGCTGGGCTTCGAGGTCGACGAGGCCGCGGACGGGGCAGAGGCCCTGTCGCACTGCAGTGGCTCCATGCCCGACGTCGTCCTGCTGGACTGGAACATGCCGGTCATGGACGGCATGGGCTTCATCCGCCGTCTGCGCGCCCTGCCGGGCGGCGACCGGCCCAAGGTCCTCTTCTGCACCATCGAGACGGCTCCGGAGCGCATCGCCGAGGCGCTGACGGCCGGAGCGGACGACTATGTGATGAAGCCGTTCGATGGCGCGATCCTGCAGTCCAAGCTGTCGGAAGTGGGGGCCGTCTGAAGCGGATCATGCCGATGGCCGACCCGTCATGACCGAGGACGACTTCGATCGTCTGCAGGCGCTGCTCGCGTCCCGCGCCGGCTATCGGCTGGGGCGCGACCGCATTCACCTGGCCGAACACCGCTTGGGCCCGGTCGCGCGGCGCGAAGGGTTCGAAAGCGTCGACGCCCTCCTGCAATCCCTTTGGGTCAAGCCGGTCGCCACCCTGGGCTGGGCCGTGATCGAAGCCCTGCTGAATCCAGAGACCTGGTTCCGCCGCGATCGTCCGGTGTTCGACGCGATCGCCCGCGAGCTTCTGCCCGCCATCGGCGGCGTGCGTCCCGGCGGCCGCGTGACCCTCTGGTCCGCGGGATGCTCCACCGGCCAGGAAGCCTATTCGCTGGCCATGAGCGCGCATCAGGCCGGCGTCGCTGCCGACATCGTCGCGACCGACCTGTCCCAGCGCGCGATCGACAAGGCGCGGTCAGGCCTGTTCAGCGCCTTCGAGATCCAGCGCGGCCTGTCCGCCCGCTCGATGCTCGACTGGTTCGAACCCGCCGAGGACGCCTGGCTCGCGAGCGCGCGCCTGAGGGAGGCGGTCCGCTTCGCCCGGCACAATCTTCTGGATACGCCGACGGACGGCGCGCGGTTCGACATCATCCTTTGCCGCAACGTCCTGTCGGAAATGGAGCCTGGCCAGCGCGGTCGCGTGGTGGATCACCTGGAACGACGGCTGGCCGATGACGGTGTCCTGATCCTGGGCATCGACGAGCGGATCGAGGCCGACACCATCGCCTTCCGTCCCGTGGCTGGCCGTCAGGGTCTCTACGTCAAGGCTCCCGCCGCGGTCAGCCGGGCGGCGTAGAAGCACCTCCGTCTCCGGCGGGGAGAGGGAACACACGTCGACACCCTGCCATTCCTCCGACTATCCTCGCTGGCGGTCGCCACGGGGAACACACCATGCGTTGGGCTCTCTTTCTCGGCTCGCTCGCCCTCGCCCTGGTAATTGGCGTCTGGGCGCTCCAGGTGCCTTCGCCGCGTCCCACCACGGTACCGGCCATCGAGTTTTCGGCCGAGCGCGCCATGCCGGACGTGCGGGCCATGGCCGAGCGACCCCATCCCGTCGGTTCCGCGGACCATGCCCGTGTGCAGGCCTACCTCGTCGAGCGGATGACGGCGCTCGGCCTCAACCCCGCGCTCCAGGCCGGAGCCATGTCGCCCGACGCCGTCGCCCGGCTGGAGCGGTGGGGCGGGGATCCGGCGGCCGTGGGCAATCAGGCGGTGAACATAGTCGGCGTCCTGCCCGGCCGGGATCCCAATGCCGCCGCCGTTGTCATGATGGCCCACTATGACAGCGCCTGGGGGTCGCCGGGGGCCGCCGACGATGCGGCCGGCGTCGCGGCCATCCTGGAGTCCGTGAGAGCCCTCAAGGCGAGAGGCACGTTCGACCGGACCCTCGTGGTCCTGATCACGGATGCCGAGGAGCTGAACCTGGACGGCGCACGCATCTTCTTTTCCGAACACCCCCTGCGCGATCGCGTGGGCGCTGTGGTCAATCTGGAGGCCCGGGGCGGCGGCGGACGGGCCATGATGTTCGAGACTGGCCGGGGCAATGCCGAGACCATCGACCTGTTCGCCCGGATCGCGGGCCGGGCGGACGGTGGCGTGACCTCCAACGCCCTTTCGATCTTCGTCTATGAGAACATGCCCAATGGCACCGACTTCACCATCCCGAAGAACCGGGGAATCGCCGGGCTGAACTTCGCCTTCATCGGCCGCCCGGCGCTCTATCATACGCCGGAGGCCACGCCGGACGCTCTGGACGTGGGCGCGCTCCAGCACATCGGTTCCCAGGCCCTGGAGGCGACCGAGGCGCTTCTCTCGGCCGAAGCCCTGCCGATCGCAGGCGACAACGCCGTGTATGGCGACGTGCTGGGCCGGTTCCTGATCGTGCATGACAAGACGTTCGGATGGACGCTTCTGGCCGTCACCGCAGCGGCCCTGACCTTCGCCGCCTGGGGCGCGCGCCATGCCACGCAAATGGATCCGCGCGACGTCGGACGCGGCATGCTGTCGGGCCTGTGGCTTTTGGTCATGGGCGTTGTGGTGACCGCGGGGGTGCGCGTGCTCGCCGGGCCCACGGCGGGTCGAGCCGAGTCGGCCGAGGCCTACTACACCCTGCTGCGCCGCCTGCCCTGGATGGAGACGGGTGCGGTGCTGGCGGTCCTGGCCGTGACCCTGGCCGCTCTGGCGGGCCGGGCGGCGCTGGGTCCACGCATCCTGTCCGGCGTGGTCATCGTTGCCGTGGCAGCGGTCACGATCATGGGTGGCTTCGATCCTGTGATCATCGGCGCGGGCGGCGTGGCCATCGCCCTGTCGGTCTGGAGCCAGGCCTGGCCCCGGACGACCTGGGGCGCCTGGCTGGGCCTCATCGCGCTCATCTTCGTGCTCGGCTGCATCGCCCAGGCCACCGCGCCCGAGGCCGCCCTGATCTTCGTATGGCCGGGACTGGTCGCCGCGATCGCCGCCGCCATCGCCGCCCTGATCGCCGCCAGCCTCAAGGACCCGCGCGCCCTGATCCCGGCGGCGGTGGTCACTGTATTGGGCGGCGCCTGGGTCGTGACGCTCGCCCACCCAGTCTTCCTGGGCGTCGGCATGGACATCCCCGGCGTCCTGGCCCTGATGGCGCTTCTGGTTCTGCTGTTCGCCCGCCCGCTGGCTCCGGAACAGGCCAGGGCGACCTATGCCGCGGCGGCCGCCGCCTGCCTGATCCTGGCTTGCGGCCTGTCGGCCACCGCACGCTTTGCCGAGCCCATGCCGCCCCCGGCCGAGGGCGGACCGACGTAGGCGCGAGGTCCGTCCGGTAACGATTCGGCCAGGCCCGGCGAAGCGCCCCGCATGTCCTCCCCAAGGAGCCGCTCGATGCGAACCGCAACACGAACCGCCGCCCTGCCCTTTGATCTGCGCCGCCGTCTGACCCTGTTTGGCTCGTTCGGTCTGGTCGCCGCCGCCCTTGTGCTCGGCTATGCCACGGCCCGGCCGGTCGAAGCCCGCGTCCCGGCCCCGCCGGCCTCTGACGATCTGACGGTGGTTGAGCTGTTCACCAGTCAGGGCTGCAACGCCTGTCCGCCCGCGAACGCCAATCTGGTGCGCCTGTCCGATCGGCCGGAGCTGCTGACGCTCAGCTTCAACGTCACCTACTGGGACGATCTCGGCTGGCCCGACACCTTCGCCAAGCCGGAGTACACCGCCCGCCAGCGCGCCTATCAGCGGGGCCTGGGCACCGACAACGTCTGGACGCCCCAGGTCGTGGTCGACGGTCGCAGCCACACCGTCGGGCGCGAGATGGCGCAGATCGAGCGGCTGATCGGGGCCCATCTGGTGACCGCCGGGCCCTCCATCGCCTTCCGGAACGGCGGCGTCGGCCTCGCGGGGGGCCCGGCCCAGCCCCAGCCGGCCGACGTCTGGCTCGTGCGCTATGAAGCCGCCCCCATCGCCGTGCCCGTGGCGCGTGGCGAGAACGCCGGTGCGACCCTTCCCCACGCATCGGTCGTGCGCGAACTGGTCAAACTGGGTACGTGGTCCGGCGGCGAGGCCCAGGGCTGGGCCCTGCCGGCACCGACCCGTGACGGGCTTCTGACGGCTGTTCTGGTCCAGATGCCGAATGGTGGACCGATCCTGAGGGCGGCCAAGGCCTGACGTGGCCTGACGATGCGTACGCGAGCGTTGCCGTCCG
>JAIERG010000075.1 GCA_019747095.1 Caulobacteraceae bacterium
AGGGCCTTGTTCAGGCCGAAGGATTCGAAGGTGGCGCTCATGGAGCGGTCTGTCTTTCGCATGCGACGGCGCGCAACGGCCGGGCGGGAAACGCCAAAGGACCGCGCGCCGTCCGTCCCCTGCCGGTTCGACAAGGGCTTGAACGGGCGCCGCCCCGCGTGTCCGGGCAGCGAATGAAGCTCGAGGAGCCTGCGTCTTCTACAGAGCGGTCTTCGTCTTGGGTGAAGACCCACACGCGCTGGAGACGCCGGAGGCCGCAAGGGTGCGACGGCCGGGCACATGGGCCTCGATTGCGGTGAAGTCAAGGCGAGAGCGGGGTCAGGTACCTGGCTGAACGTAGGGGATGCGCGCGAACAGGCGTCTTTCGCCGCCGCGGGGATCGTCCTCCATCCGGGGTGGGACGTCCATGATCATGGTCTGGCGGCGGGTCAGGTCGTAGGGCGTCCAGGTCGGCAGGCCGGGGTGGGTCGGGTCGCCGGTGCGGGCGAAGGCGACGAAGGCGCCGGACAGGATGTCGGCCATCGGTTGCGCCTGAGGCCCCTGGGCGCGGCTTCCGGGGGCGGCGACGGTGTCGAGGGCCAGGGGGATGTCGTCGGTGTGCATGGCCCCGCGACGGCCGCCGTCGACGGGGCTGGTCCAGTTCAGCTGATAGACGAAGGCGGGCGTTCCGGCCGCCGCTCGCGCCTCGGCCTCGATGATGGCACCGCGCCAGGAGCGGGCGGCCGTGGTGGCGGCGAAGAAGACGTCGCTGGGTGACCAGTCGGGGTGCATCCGGCGATAGGCGGCGATGACGCTCTCGGGCGCGACGTCGATGCGTATGTTGGCCAGCGTCATGCGGCCGGGGAGGTCGTCCCAGGTCAGGGCGTAGTTCGCCGGATCGCCGCCGAGGAAGGCACGGGTCTCGTCGCGGGTATTGCCGATGATCATGGGGATGGCGGCCGACTGGGCAGGCGCGTCCGGGTAGAAGGGGTGGCGGGTCAGGGTTCGGTCGTCCAGCACCGGGCCGAAGTAGAGCGAGCCGTAGCCGAGGACGGGATCGGCGATCTCGGCGGCGCGGAGCAGGCGGTCGACAGGCAGGGTGGCGACCTCGGCGGCGCGGTTGGGCGGAAGGTCGAGCGCGTCGAGCCAGGCGGCGGCGCGGCGGGTGGCGTTCATGGGGCCCGACGCCGTGACCTGCTGTCCGCTCATGGTGGCGACGCGGTGAAACAGTCCTGCAGCGGACGGTGTGGCCATCAGGGCCGCGATCTTGGCCCCGCCACCGGATTGGCCGAAGACCATGACGCGCGACGGGTCGCCGCCGAAGCCCGCGATGTTGTCGCGTACCCATTGGAGCGCCAAGACCAGGTCGAGCTGGCCGGCATTGCCGCTGTCGGCGAAGGCCGGGCCGGCGAGGCGGGCGAGGTAGGCATAGCCGAACAGGTTCAGACGGTGGTTCAGCGTCACGACCACGACGTCGTTTCGCCGGGCAAGGCGCGACCCGTCGTAGAGGGGGCTGGAGCCGGAGCCGGTCGAATAGCCTCCACCGTGGATGTAGATCATGACGGGCCGCCGCTCGGCGTCGAGGCCGGGCGTCCAGACATTGAGAAACAGGCAGTCCTCTGACTGGTTCGGCTCCGAGCCGCCCTGGGGGCTTGCGGGACCGTAGGTGAAGGCGTCGGCGGGGTCGGTCCACGGTCGGGGCGGGGAGGGCGGCTGGAAGCGGCGCGGCCCGGTATCGGTGCCGTAGCGGACGCCCTTGAACACGATGACTGGACCGTCGCGGAAGCCGCGCACCGGTCCGTGGGCGGTGGAGACGACGAGGTGGTCGGCGCGGCTCTGGGTGAAGCCGCCGAGTGCTGGGAGCAACAGGCCCGCCATCACTGTCCGTCGTTGAACCTGCATCACACTCTCCACGCCCGTCAGCCAAGGGATGGTAGGCACCGGCTGAGGCGCTGTCACCGGTGTCAGAACTGGGATGGCTTGCGCCTGTCGGCCCGGCCCGCTCTAGTGCGATCACGCATTGTTACGAGCCGCCTCCTCAGTCCGGTTCGACGGAGACCCACATGACCCATATCGACCGCGCTGGCCTGTCGGTCGCCGAGGAGCTGGCGACCTTCATTGAGGGGGAGGTGCTGTCGGGGCTCGGGATCGAGGCGAATGGTTTCTGGACGGGCGTGGCCGACATCTTCGCGCGCTTCACTCCGGAGAACCGAGCCCTGCTGGCCCGGCGGGACGAGTTGCAGGCACGAATCGATGGGTGGCATGCAGCAAGGAATGGCCAACCGCATGATCCGACGGCCACGGAGAGCTTCCTGCGCGCAATCGGCTACCTCGTGCCGGAGCCCGCGCCGTTTCAGGTCGGGACCGAGCGGGTGGATGACGAGCTGGCGCGGCTGGCAGGGCCGCAGCTGGTGGTGCCGATCCTCAATGCGCGCTTCCTGCTGAACGCGGCGAACGCCCGGTGGGGCAGTCTGTATGACGCGCTCTATGGCACCGATGCTCTGGGCGATCTGCCGCCTCCGGGGGGATACGACGTCGAGCGCGGTGCGCGGGTGGTGGCGCGGGCCAAGGCGTTCCTGGACGAGGCCGTGCCGCTGGAGACCGTGTCGTGGGCCGATGTGGACGAGAGCTTCGCCCACGCCATTGCGCTCAAGCATCAGGACCAGTTCGTCGGCCGGACTGACAAGGGCGTGCTCTATCGCCACAACGGTCTGCACATCGAGGTGGTGTTTGACCGGGACCATCCGGTTGGCGCGACCGATCCGGCGGGCATCGCCGACGTGATCCTGGAATCTGCCCTGTCGACCATCTGCGACCTGGAGGATTCGGTCGCGGCGGTCGATGCGGTGGACAAGACCGCCGCCTATCGCAACTGGCTGGGCCTGATGAAGGGCGACCTCGCCGCCAGCTTCCAGAAGGGTGGGCGGACGCTGGAGCGCACGCTGGAGGCCGACAAAACCTATACCGCCGACGACGGCTCGACCCGGACGCTGAAGGGGCGGTCGCTGCTGTTCGTGAGGAACGTCGGGCACCTGATGACCAATCCGGCGATCCGGCTGTCGGATGGATCGGAGGCGTTCGAGGGCATCCTGGACGCGATCCTGACGTCGCTGATCGGCCTGTATGACCTGAAGGGACTGGGCCGGTTCCGGAACTCCACGGCGGGGTCGATCTATATCGTCAAGCCGAAGATGCACGGGCCGGATGAGGCCGCCTTCAGCAACGCCCTGTTCGACGCGGTCGAGGACCTGCTGGGACTGGCGCGGCACACGATCAAGGTCGGTGTGATGGACGAGGAGCGGCGCACTTCGGCGAACCTGGCGGCCTGCATCCACGCGGTGAAGGACCGGATCGTCTTCATCAACACGGGCTTTCTGGATCGCACCGGCGACGAAATCCACACGGCGATGCGGGCTGGGCCGGTGGTGAGGAAGGCCGACATCAAGAGCTCCCGGTGGATCGCGGCCTATGAGGCGAGGAATGTCGCCATCGGCCTAGCGTGCGGCTTGTCCGGGCGGGCCCAGATCGGCAAGGGCATGTGGGCGGCGCCCGATCGCATGGCCGACATGCTGGAGCAGAAGATCGGGCATCCCCGAACCGGAGCCAACACCGCCTGGGTGCCAAGCCCGACAGCAGCCACGCTGCATGCCATGCACTACCACGCGGTTGACGTCTTCGCTGTCCAGACTGAGGTCGCCGCGCGGCCCACGCCGGGCCTGGACGACCTGCTGACGCCGCCGCTGGCGCTGGGCGCGAACTGGTCGGAGCAGGAGGTGGCCGACGAGCTCGACAACAACGCCCAGGGCATCCTGGGCTATGTCGTGCGCTGGATCGACCAGGGCGTGGGCTGTTCCAAGGTGCCCGACATCCACGATGTCGGACTGATGGAGGATCGGGCGACCCTCAGGATTTCATCGCAGCACATCGCCAACTGGCTGCTGCATGGCGTCTGTACGGTTGACCAGGTCGAGGCGGCGTTTCGACGGATGGCGGCCAAGGTGGATATGCAGAACGCGGATGACCCGCTGTATTGCCCGATGGCAGCGGATCCGGAACGGTCGCTGGCTTATCAGGCCGCGCGGGCGCTGGTTTTCGACGGGGTAGGTCAACCGAACGGCTATACAGAGCCTCTGCTGCACGCATTCCGGCTTCGGGCCAAAGCGCGCTGATGCCTTATCCTTGCCGCGATCGCAGCTGAAAGTTGATGGGGAGGAGCCCATGCCCCATGACCAACTTCGCAAAATCGTCGGCCTCGCCGGGGCTCTGCTCATGACGGGTTGTGCCGTGGACCCGGCTGCCTCCGAGCCTCAGCAACGCCGCTTGTCCGTCGACCAGGTGGCAGGCCTCTGGGCCCTGACGGAGGTTGAAGGCCAGGGGCGCTGTGAGATCTCACTTGCAAATCTCATCATCGACGGCGTTCGGCCGGTCCTCGCCGAGCGATGCAACCTTGCGGGTGTCATGGGTGCCAAGAGCTGGCGTGCGACTGCCATTGGCTTCGAACTGCTCACGGGCGAAGGCGACGTCATCATGGCCTTCCGTCGCACTGGCGAGGATGCCTTTGAAGAAGTTGACCGCCGCTATCGCATGACACGGGCGCCTATTTCCTGACGCATTCGTAACTTGCGGCTCTGCCTTGGCCGTGACAAGTCTCCTTGACCTAGCAGGGGACTTTCAGATGCTGTCGGTGAAGAATCTCGTCCACGTTTATGGCAACGGCACGCGCGCGCTCGACGATGTGACGCTTAACGTCCCAACCGGGATGTTTGGCCTCCTTGGACCCAACGGTGCTGGCAAGTCCACGCTGATGCGCTCGATCGCGACGCTACAGACTCCGACGTCTGGGTCCATCGACTTCGACGGTATCGATGCGATCGCCGAGCCTGAAAAGCTGCGGCGGACGCTCGGCTATCTTCCCCAGGACTTTGGCGTTTATCCGCGCGTTTCCGCCTATGACATGCTGGACCACATGGCGGTGCTGAAAGGCATCGCAGGCGGGAAGGAACGCAAGGAGACGGTGGACAGCCTGCTGAACCAGGTGAACCTCTGGTCCGTGCGCAAGAAGGCACTCGCCGGATTTTCGGGTGGCATGCGCCAGCGATTTGGCATCGCCCAGGCCCTGATCGGCAATCCCAAGCTGATTATCGTCGATGAGCCCACGGCTGGCCTGGATCCTGAAGAGCGCAATCGCTTCCTCAATCTCCTCGCCGAAATCGCGGACAACGTGGTCATTATCCTGTCGACCCACATCGTGGAGGACGTCGCTGACCTTTGCCCGAAAATGGCGGTGCTGGCGGGCGGAAAGATCCAGTTGGAGGGGGCACCTGCCGAGCTGATGGAAAGGTTGAACGGTCGCGTCTGGAAAAAGACGATCGACAAGGATGCCCTTGAGGATCATCGCGCCACCTACGAAGTCATCTCGACCCGGCTGTTTGCGGGTCGCACGGTGATTCACGTCCTCTCAGATCAGCGTCCGGGCGATGGCTTCGACCCGGTCCCGGGGGGTCTGGAAGATGTTTACTTCTCGACGCTGTCGGCGTCCCGGAAAGCGGCGGCCTGATCCATGTTCGCCAAGATCGCCGCCTTTGAATTCCGCTACCAGCTGCGCCAGCCGGCCTTCTGGGTCATCGCGATTGTCTTTGCCCTCTTCAGCTTCGGGGTCGTCGCGGCCTCTGACAACATCTCGATAGGGGGTGGGGGCAATGTGAACGTCAACGCGCCCTATGCGCTGGCCCAGGCGAACACCATCTTCGCCATCCTGTTCATGTTGGCGACCACGGCCATCGTGGCGAACGTCGTGGCTCGTGACGCCACAACGGGCTTTGGTCCCATGATCCAGGCCAGCCAGGCGACCAAGTTCGACTATCTATATGGACGCTTCGTCGGGGCGTTCGGTGCGGTCGCGCTTTGCTTCCTGAGCGTATCGATCGGGACCTTCATCGGCACCTTCATGCCGTGGGTCGATCCGGAAACGATCGGCCCGCTCCGGCCAGGCGACTATGCCTGGTCCTACCTGGTGATGGGTTTGCCTGGGGTCTTCCTGACCTCTGCGCTGTTTTTCGCGCTTGCGACTGTCACCCGTTCGATGATGGCGACCTACGTCGGCGTGGTCGCGGTCTTCATTCTCTATATCAGCCTGACTTCAGCGCTGGCCCGTCCGGAATTCGAGGACGTCCTGGCCTGGCTGGAGCCTTTTGGTGCCTCTGCCTACGGTCTTGTGACTCGCTATTGGACGCCAATCGAGCGCAATACGTTGAACCCGGCACTGGAAGGGGTCTTCCTCTACAATCGCCTTCTTTGGACCGGTGTCGGGCTTGTGTTCCTGGCGGCCGCTTACGTCCTCTATCGGCCGGCGGCGCGAGGCGCCAAGGCGTCCAAGCAGGACAAGTTGCGCGCCCTGGCCGAGAAGGCTCCCGCGACCACGGCTCAGGGAAGGGAGCTTCCTGTTCCCACTTATGGCTTCGCCTCCGGCTGGGCTCAGCTGAGCCGCCGGACGGGCTTTGAGATGGGGCTGATCTTCAAGAGCCCGGCGTTTCTCGTGCTCCTGGTTCTCGGTGCATTTCAGGGCGTTGGCACCCTGCTGTTCGCCGGGGAGGTCTATGGTGCGCCCGTCTATCTGGTGACGCGTCTGGTCATCGAGCTGCTGACGGGAGCCTTCGGCCTCGTTGCGATCATTGTGGCGATCTACTACGCGGGCGAGCTGGTCTGGCGCGACCGCGAGCGGCGTACGCATGAGATCATCGATGCCACGCCGTCACCGGACTGGACCTTCCTGGTTCCCAAGACTTTGTCGCTGATCCTCGTTCTGGGGTCGATCCTGGTGGTGGGTATGCTCACCGGTATGGCCATCCAGACCTACAAGGGGGGAGTCGACTACGAGATCGGCAAGTACATCCTGTGGTTCCTGCTACCCGGGACGCTGAACTTCGCCTTCATCGCGGTCCTCGCCATCTTCGTGCAGGCCCTGTCGCCGAACAAGTTCGTCGGTTGGGCCATCATGGTCGTCTACCTGGTCAGCACCATTGTGCTCGGCAACCTGGGCTTCGACCATGTGCTTTACCGCTATGGCAGCGGAGTTGGCGTGCCTCTGTCCGATATGAACGGAACTGGCGACTTCCAGACCTTCTCTAACTGGATCGACGCCTACTGGAGCGCCTTTGCGGTCATCCTGCTGGTCATCGCATACGCCCTCTGGCGGCGCGGAACGGAGACACGGCTTCTGCCACGTCTGCGCCGCATGCCGCGTCGCCTGGCAGGACCTGCCGGCGCGATCATGGCGGTTGCCGCGGTGGCTTTCGTCGGTCTTGGCGGATTCATCTTCTACAACACCAACGTGCTCAACGAGTATCAGACGTCGGATCAGGAAGAGCGTCTTCAGGCCGACTATGAAAAGACCCTTCTGAGGTTCGAGGATACGCCCCAGCCGTCGACGGTCAGCGTGACTTACGTCATGGACCTCGACCCTCACGCGCCCCGTCTGGTCACGGACGGGACCTATGTTGTCGAGAACCGGACAGGCCAGCCTTTGTCCGAGATGCATCTCCGTTGGCTACCTGACCTGCAGGTTACGCGGATGGAGGTCGAGGGCGCGTCTCTGGCCCGCGAGTGGCCCGAGTTCGACTACCGCATCTACCGCTTCGCCACACCGATGGCTCCCGGCGAGCGTCGCACGGTCCGGTTTGAAACGGTGTTCGAGCAGCGCGGTTTCCGCAACAGCGGCAACACGACCCGGCTCGTGGACAATGGCACGTTCGTGAACAACTCCGAGTTCGCGCCGATCATCGGCATGAGCCGCGATGGTCTGCTTCGCGACCGGACTACGCGGCGCAAATACGGACTTCCGGCGGAGCTGCGTCAGGCGAGGCTGGAAGACACCTCTGCTCAGGGGCGGAACTATGTCGGTGCCGACTGGGTCCGCTCGGATATCACGATCACCACCGTGGCCGACCAGACGCCGATCGCCCCAGGTTACAAGGTGTCGGACGTGACCCGGAACGGTCGTAGGACGGCCCGCTTCGTCACTGAGGCCCCGATCTTGAACTTTCTGTCCGTGCAGTCGGCCCGCTATGAGGTCGAGCGCGAAGTGCACGACGGCATCGAACTGGCGGTCTACCATCAGCCTGGGCATGAGCGAAACGTGCCGCGGATGCTGGCGGCCTTGAGGACAGGACTGGATTACTTCCAGGCCAACTTCAGCCCGTATCAGTTCCGGCAGGTACGGATCATCGAGTTCCCGGCCTATGCCCAGTTCGCTCAGGCCTTCGCCAACACCATTCCCTACTCCGAAGGACTCGGGTTCATCGCCGACTTCCGCGATCCCGAGAAGATCGACTACGTGACCTACATCACCGCGCACGAGCTGGGACACCAGTGGTGGGCACACCAGGTGGTCAGTGCTGACTCGCAGGGGTCGACGACGCTGACAGAAACGCTGGCGCAATACTCGGCGCTCATGGTGATGAAGGAAACCTATGGCGCGGATCAGATCCGTCGGTTCCTGAAGTACGAACTCGATCGCTATCTGCGCGACCGGGGCACCGAACGTCTCGAAGAACTGCCGCTCTATCGGGTCGAGAACCAGGGCTACATTCACTACCAGAAGGGCGGATCGGTCATGTACCTTCTGGCCGACCAGATCGGCGAAGACCGGGTGAATGCGGCCCTGCGGACCCTCATCCAGAGGTTTGCCTTCCAGGGCGCGCCCTATCCGCGATCCCTGGACCTGATCGCCGCGCTTCGCGCCGTCGCACCGGCGGACAAGCAAGCCCTGATCACGGACCTGTTCGAACGGATCACCCTGTATGATGTGAAGGTCAACGAGACGACCGCCACCCGGCGCTCGGATGGCCGTTGGGACGTCACGATCACCGTTGAGGCCAAGAAACTCTATGCCGACGGACAAGGTGTGGAGACCGAAGCCCCGCTGAACGAAACCTTCGACATCGGACTGTTCTCGGCAGAGCCGGGCGATGGGGCCTTCGACTCCCGTGATGTCCTGCTGTTCGAGCGGCGGCCGTTGCGGACAGGTGTCCAGACGTTCCGCTTCACCACGGCCCAGAAGCCGAGCTTCGCGGGTGTCGATCCCTATAACAAGTGGATCGACCGGAACTCCAACGACAACGTGCGGGCTGTGGAGTAACGGCCGTCCGCTCCCCGTCGCCCGCCCGGGCGATGGGGAGGTGGATGCGAGCGCTTGCGAGCTGATGGAGGGGCGGCAGCGAGAACCCCTCCGTCTCCTCCGCGACGCTCCAGAGCCACCGCCTCATCGCTGCGCGACAGGGAGGACACGCCGATCAGTGAATGGTTTCGCCGTGCTGGGAGTAGTCCAGCCCTTCGATCTCACCTTCGCGGTCAACGCGCAGGCCGGTCGTGAAGCGACAGATCATCAGCACGATCCAGGTGCCTGCGGCGCTCCAGGCGACGACGGCGAGGAGGCCTAGGATCTGCTTGATGACATCCGCACCCTCCGACAGGGCATTGATCGAGGCGGTGGCGAGAAGGCCCGTCAGGACGGCACCCACCATGCCGCCCACGCCATGGATGCCGAAGGCGTCCAGGCTATCGTCGTACTTCAGCGCGCGCTTCAGCCACACCGCGCCCGCGTAGCAGGCCGGGCCGCCGATCAGGCCGATCAGGAAGGCACCCTTGGGGTCAACGAAACCGGCGGCTGGGGTCACGGCCACGAGGCCACCCACGAGACCGGACAGGAGGCCGAGCAGCGTCGGCCGCTTCTGATCGATCCACTCCACCACCATCCAGCCGAAGGCGGCCGCCGCCGGAGCAAGGATGGTGTTCAGCGCCGCCACCGCCGCGATGCCGTCCGCCGCCCAGGCGCTGCCGGCGTTGAACCCCAGCCAGCCGACGAACAGCAGTCCGGTGCCGATGGCGGCATAGGCCAGGTTGGCCGACGCCATGTTGTCCCGTCCGAATCCATGACGCGGGCCGAGCACGAGCGCGCAGACGAGCCCCGCCACGCCCGCGTTGACATGCACCACCGCCCCGCCCGCGAAATCCAGCACGCCCCAACCGCCAAGCCAGCCGCCGCCCCAGACCTGGTGACACACGGGTGCGTAGACGATCAGGTGCCACAGGGCGAAGAACAGGACGCTGGCCGAGAACTTCATTCGCTCGGCGAAGGCGCCGGCTATGATGGCCGGGGTGATGATGGCGAAGGTCAGCTGGAAGGCGATCCAGAGATACTCCGGCAGGCCGGGCGCAAGGCTGTGCGCCGTCTCGATCGTCACGCCGTTGAGGAAAAGGGCCTGAAAGCCGCCGATGAAGCCGTTGGTCGGCTCGCCCGAGACGCCGAACGACAGGCTGTAGCCGACGACGAACCACAGCACCGTCACGACCATGAAGGACGCCGCCGAATGGGCGATGGTCGAAATGATGTTCTTCTTCCGGACCATGCCGCCGTAGAACAGCGCCAATCCGGGCAGGGTCATCAGCAGAACGAGCGCCGTCGAGACCAGGATCCACCCGGTCGCCGCCGCGTCGATGGCCAGCGGCGCCTGATGCGCGAGGAGGGCGGGCGTCGTCATCGGCGGGGAGGCCTTTAGATGATCTATGCGGGTGGACGGATCATGCGGGGACGGCTTCTCCCTGGTCAAGCTTGCGCTCGGCCTCGGCGACGGGGGTCGGCACGATGCGGACGAACCGCTTCAGGCTGTCGCCCCAGGCCCCGAGCAGACGCCGCGCCAGAGGCGACCCGGTCGCCGCCAGATGGGCCTCGATCAGCGCCTTCAGCCGTCCCGCCGCGGCCTCGGTGACCGGCGCGAAGGAGGCCAGGTCGCCATTCAGGGCCAGTCCTGTGCGGCCGGCTTCGTCCAGCACGAACAGCTCACCGCCGGACATGCCCGCCGCCAGGTTCCAGCCGACCGGACCCAGGATCGCGACCCGACCGCCGGTCATGTATTCGCAGGCGTGGGCCCCGGCGCCCTCGACCACGGCCTCAGCGCCCGAGTTGCGGACGGCGAACCGCTCGCCCGCGCTGCCCGCCACGAACAGCCTGCCAGAGGTGGCCCCGTAGAGAGTCGTGTTGCCGATGGCAGGCTGGTGCTCGCGCCATTCTATGGGCTTGACCACGATGTCGGCGCCGGACAGCCCCTTGCCGACATAGTCGTTCGCCTCGCCGGTCAGTTCGAGCTTCAGGCCCCTGGCTCCGAAGGCACCGAACGACTGGCCGGCCGAACCGGCGAGCTTCAGCGTCAGGACGCCTGTCGGACCCGTCGGGCCCCAGCGACGCACGATGGCGGAGCTGATCCCCGCGCCGATCGTGCGCATGACGTTGGAGATGGGATAGCTGAGCTCCGACGTCTGGCCGCGGTCGAGGAAGGCCCAGGCGTCGTTGAGGATGCGGGCGTCCAGCGTCGGCGGGACCTCGGCGCGGCCCTTCTCGGCCCAGGCCTTCTTCTCCGCCGCCTCGACGCGGACGAGCAGGGGATTGAGGTCGAGGTCATCCAGATGCGACCCGCCGCGCCGCACCTGACGCAGCAGGTCGGTGCGCCCGACGATCTCGTCCAGCGTCCGCGCGCCGAGCGACGCCAGGATCTCGCGCACCTCCTCGGCGATGAAGCTGAACAGGTTCACAACCTTGTCGGCCGTGCCGGTGAACTTCTCGCGCAGCCGCGGGTCCTGGGAGCAGACGCCGACCGGGCAGGTGTTGGAATGGCACTGGCGCACCATCAGGCAGCCCATGGCAATCAGGCTTGCGGTGCCGATGTTGAATTCCTCGGCCCCCAGGATGGCGGCGACGACGATGTCTCGGCCGGTCCGCATGCCGCCGTCGGCGCGGACGACGACGTGGCTGCGAAGGTTGTTCAGGCTCAGCACCTGGTGGGTCTCGGCGAGGCCGATCTCCCACGGCAGGCCGGCGTGCTTGATCGAGGACTGGGGCGAGGCGCCCGTGCCGCCGTTGTGCCCGGCGATCAGGATGCAGTCCGCCTTGGCCTTGGCGACACCCGAGGCGATGGCGCCGATGCCGGACGCGCTGACCAGCTTCACCGTCACCCGGGCGTCCGGGTTGATCGACTTCAGGTCGTAGATGAGCTGGGCCAGGTCCTCGATCGAATAGATATCGTGGTGTGGCGGCGGGCTGATCAGGGTCGTGCCGGGCGTTGAATGGCGCATCCGGGCGATGAACTCGGTGACCTTGAAGCCGGGCAGCTGGCCGCCTTCGCCGGGCTTGGCGCCCTGTGCAATCTTGATCTCGATCTCGCGGCACTGGTTCAGATATTCGGCGGTGACGCCGAAGCGGCCGGACGCGATCTGCTTGACCGCCGAGTTCATGTTGTCGCCGTCCGGGCGCGTCGCGTAGCGCTCCGGATCCTCGCCGCCTTCGCCCGAGACGCTGCGGGCGCCGATGCGGTTCATGGCGACGTTGAGGACGCCGTGAGCCTCGGGGCTGAGCGCACCCAGGCTCATGCCCGGCGTCAGGAAGCGACGGCGGATGTCCGAGACGCTCTCGACCTCATGGATCGGGACGGGCGTCAGGCCTTCCTTCCAGTCCAGCAGGTCACGCGGGGCCAGATCGGGCTGTTCGCGCACGGCCTCGGAATACTGCTTGAAGCGGCGATAGTCGCCGCGATTGCAGGCGTCCTGCAGTAGATGGATGGTCCGGGCGTCGTTGGCGTGGGCCTCGCCGCCTGCGCGGATGCGGAAGAAGCCGCCCATGGCCGGGGTCGGCGTCGCCTCGGTCCATGCCAGGGCATGGCGGGTCATGGCGGCTTTCTCCAGACCCGCCAGGCCGATGCCGGAAATGCGCGACGGGGCACCGGGGAAGAACTCGGCCGTAACGGCGCGGGACAGGCCCAGCACTTCGAACTCACAACCGCCGCGATAGGCGGAGATGACGCTGATGCCCTTGCGCGCCAGCGTCTTCATCAGCCCGGCCTCGATGCCGGCCTTGTAGTTCAGGCAGGCGTCGCGGAGGCTGAGCCCCGGATAGGCGCCGCGATCCAGCCGCTCCTGGAACATCTCCTGAGCCAGCCAGGCGTTGACGGCTGTCGCGCCGACCCCGACCAGCACCGCGAACCCGTGAGGGTCCAGCACCTCGGCCGAGCGCACGACGATGGAGACGAAGCTGCGCAGGCCCGTATCCGTCAGCCGCTTGTGCACGGCGGCCGTGGCCAGGATCATCGGGATGGTGATGCGGCTGTCCGATGCTCGCTCATCGGTCAGGACGACCAGCCCCGATCCGCCCTCGACGGCGGCTTGCGCTTCCGCCTGAATGCGGTCGAGCGCGGCACGCAGTCCGGCTCCAGCCCGGTCGCCCGAACCCGGCAGCGGATAGGAACAGTCGATAACGACCGTCGAACCCGCGCCGACCACGTCCAGCATGCGCTCGTACATGCCGGTGGTGAGCACGGGGCTGTCCAGCACGAAGACGTTCGTCTGGGCCTCTTCCTCGGCGAGGATGTTGCCCAGGTTCTTGAAGCGGGTCTTCAGGCTCATCGCCCCGGCCTCGCGCAGGGGGTCGATGGGCGGGTTGGTGACCTGGCTGAAGTTCTGGCGGAAGTAGTGCGCCAGCGGCCGCGGCAGGGCCGACAGAACCGCGGGCGGCGCGTCGTCGCCCATGGAGCCTACCGCCTCCTTGCCGTCCTTGATCAGGGGATCGAGCAGGAGGTCGAGGTCTTCGCGGCTGTAGCCCGACGCGATCTGGCGGCGCGTCAGGGCCTCGCCCGTGGCGGCGCGGGGCTCCGGTCCGGGGCCGATCAGGGGCTCCAGATCGACCATGTTCTCCAGCCACTCCGTATAGGGGTGGTCGGCGGCCAGGGCGTCAACGGACTGGGTCTCGTCCAGAACCACGCCGGTCTTCAGGTCGGCCACGATCATGCGGCCGGGGCCGATCGGCAGGCGGCGCTTGATGCGGCTTTCGGGCAGGCCGGCCAGTCCGGCCTCGGAGCCCGCGAGCAGCAGGCCGTCGTGGGTCTCCATGGCGCGCAAGGGGCGCAGCCCGTTGCGGTCCTTGCCCGCCACGATCCAGCGGCCGTCGGTCGCGCAAATGGCGGCCGGGCCGTCCCATGGCTCCATGACCGCGTTGCAGTAGGCATACAGGGCCCGGTGCTCGGCCTTCATCAGGTCCTCGTCCTTGGCCCAGGCCTCCGGGATCAGCAGGGCCTTGGCCATGGGCGCCGGACGCCCGGCGCGGACCAGAACCTCGAAGACATTGTCCAGCGACGCGGAGTCCGACCCGCCCGCCTGGACCACCGGCTTCACGTCCTCGCCATGGTCGCCGAAGGCTGTGGCGGCCATGCGGATCTCGTGGCTCCGCATCCAGTTGAGGTTGCCCTTCAGCGTGTTGATCTCGCCGTTGTGGGCCAGCATGCGGAAGGGCTGGGCCAGCCGCCATTCGGGGAAGGTGTTCGTCGAATAGCGTTGGTGAAAGATGGCGTAGGCCGCCTCGAAGCGCGGATCGAGCAGGTCGGGATACAGCCGGTCCAGCAACTCGGCCCGCACCATGCCCTTGTAGATCAGCGATCGCGACGACAGCGAACAGACGTAGAAGCCGGGCACGCCCTCGGCCGTGATGGCCTTCTCGATGCGGCGGCGGACCAGGTAGAGCTCGCGCTCCAGCGCCTCGCCGTCCTCGATTATGTCGGCGGGACAGGCCAGCATGATCTGCTCGATCTCGGGCCGGGTCGCGTCGGCCTTGGAGCCGACGACGGACAGGTCGACCGGCGTTTGGCGCCAGCCGTAGATATAGAAGCCCGCGCGCAGCACCTCGGTCTCGACGATGGCGCGGGCGCGGTCTTGGGCGCCCAGATCGGTGCGCGGCAGGAAGACCTGGCCGATGGCGATGGGGCCGGGCCGCAGGCTCTGGCCGATGGTGCGGACCTGTTCGGCGAAGAAGCCTTGCGGCGCCTCGACCATCAGGCCGGCACCGTCGCCCGATAGGCCGTCGGGATCGACCGCGCCCCGGTGGGCGACGTTCTTTAGGGACTTGATGGCCAGCTCGACCACTTCGCGGCGGGGCTTGCCGTCGATGGCGGCGACCAGGCCCACACCGCAGGCATCGCGCTCTGACGACGGATCATAGGCGTGGGCGTCGATCAGGCGGGCGCGATCCGCCTCGTATTGGGTCAGCCAGCTCATGCCGCGACCTCCTGGGTGCGGGCTCGGAGATACCGGTCGATCTCGGCGGCGGCGTCCTGACCGTCCTTCACCGCCCAGACGACCAGGGAGGCGCCGCGCACGGCGTCGCCGGCGGCGAAGACGCCCGGCAGGCTGGTCGCGCTGCCGCGGCCCGCGACCTTCAGCGTGCCCCAGTCGGTCAGGGCCAGGTCCGGGTCGTGGGCGGCGAAGGCCTCGGGTTCGAAGCCGAGCGCCTCGATGACCATGTCGGCCTTGACGTCGAAGTCGGCGCCGGCGACCGGGACGATCTCGCGACGCTTGCCGAACTCGGGCTCGGACAGGGCCATGCGGGCGGCGCGGACGGCGGCGACGGCCTCGCCCTTGGACATCAGGGCCTTGGGCGCGGCCAGCCATTCGAAGACGACGCCCTCCTCCTCGGCGTTGGCGACCTCGCGGGCCGAGCCGGGCATGTTCTCTCGGTCGCGGCGATACAGGCAGGTGACCGACTTGGCCCCCTGGCGGATGGCGGTGCGGACGCAGTCCATGGCCGTGTCGCCGCCGCCGACGACGACGACCTCGCGGCCCTCGGCGGTGTGCCAGCCGGCTCCGGCGGCGTCGCCGAGATCGCGGCGGTTCTGGTGGATCAGGAAGTCGAGCGCCGCGACCGTATCGCCCGGCCCGGCGCCTGGAACCTGCAACGCCCGCGCCTGGTAGACGCCAAAGGCCAGCAGCACGGCATCGTGCCGCTTCCGCAGCTCGGCCAGAGTGACGTCGCGTCCGACCTCGCAGCCGGTGACAAAGACGACGCCGCCCTCGACCAGGCGGTCGATGCGGCGCTGGACGATGCGCTTCTCCAGCTTGAAGCCTGGGATGCCGTAGATCAGCAGTCCACCCGGCCGATCATGGCGGTCGTAGACGGTGACGGCGTAGCCCTGCTCGCGCAGCCGGTCGGCGGCGGCCAGCCCCGCCGGACCTGCGCCGACGATGCCGACGGACTCGCCGCGCTCATGGGCCGGGCGGATCGGCTCGACCCAACCGTTGTCGAAGGCGGTGTCGCCAATGAAGGCCTCGACCGAGCCGATGGTCACGGCCTCCCAGCCGGACTGGTTCAGGGTGCAGGAGCCTTCGCACAGCCGGTCCTGCGGACAGATGCGGCCGCAGATCTCGGGCATGGTCGAGGTCGCCGACGCGACGCGCCATGCCTCGCGCAAGTCGTCCTCGGCGGCCAGGTTCAGCCAGTCGGGAATGTTGTTCTGCAGCGGGCAGGCGTTCTGGCAGAAGGGCACGCCGCAATCTGTGCAGCGCCCGGCCTGGGTCTCGAGCGCCTCGGCCGTCGGCTTGACGATGATCTCGCCGAAATCGCGCACGCGCGCAGTCGCGTCCACCTTGGGCAGGCGGCGCGGTTGGACGACAAAGCCTTGCGGCTCGGAGGGGCCTTTTTGCTGCATGGCAGCATTTAACGACACCCAAGCCCGTTAGCGCAAATGATTTCCTATCCACGCGACATCGGCGCTCAGTTGCGCATGAAATATGCGCGATCAGCGCGTTAGGCGGTTAGGCTTCCCAGCTGCCCGCCAAGGCCTTGAACACGGCGATCTGATAGGTGGTGACCAAGGCTTCCGACTGAGCCAGCGTCGCCTCTGCAGCGGCCTCGGTCCGTTCGGCGTCCAGCACCGACAGGAAGCTGTCGGCCCCGGCGTCGAAGCGCAGGCGGGCCAGACGCGCGGCCTCAGCTGCCTGGTTGCGGGCTTCCGTCAGGGCGGCGCGGCGGTCCAGCTCGTTGGCGTAGTTGGTCAGCGCCGTCTCGGTCTCCTGGAGCGCCAGAAGCACCGTCTGGTCGAAGGTGGCGAGCGCGGCATCAGTGTTGGCCTCCGCCCGATTGACCCGGCCCTGGGCGACGCCGGGGTTGGTGTAGGACCAGGTCAGGAGCGGCCCGAGGCTGAAGCGGAAGTTGTCCTCCTCGCCCAGGTCGCCGATGTCCAGCGCGGTCGCGCCCAGCGACCCGCCGAGCGTGATGCGCGGATAGAGATTGGCGACAGCCACATTGACCCGGGCCGCCGCCGCGATCAGCCGACGTTCGGCCTCGCGCACGTCGGGGCGACGAGCCAGCAGGGCCGCGCCGTCGCCAACGGGAATGGGCTGGGACAACTGGGGAGGGCGGGTGCAGGCGCGCGCGGCTTCGCTGACTTCGGCGGGCGTACGACCGGTCAACGTGGCGAGGCGAAACAGGGCCCCGTCCCTCTGGGCGTGGAGCGTCGGCAGCTGGGCCCGCGTCGAGGCCAGCTGGGACTCCGCCCGAGCGACGTCGAGACCCGACCCGGCCCCACCGTCCAGAAGACGCCGGGTCAGATCGGCGGTGCGGCCTTGGAGCGAGATCGTCCGTTCCGTCACGGCGATCTGGGCGTTGGCGGAACAGGCGTCGGCATAGGCGCGGGCGGTCTCGGCCGCGACCGTGATCTGGACCGTGCGCATGGCGGCCTCAGCAGCCTCGGCGTCGGCGCGGGCGGCCCGGATGGCTGCCGAGACGCGGCCGAACAGATCGACCTCATAGCTGGTCTCGAGACCGACATCGTAGGTTTCGAGGTCTGGCTGACGTCCACCGGGACCCTGGCCGGGCGGGATTGATCCTGCGGACTGGCGGCTGGACGTTGCCGATGCTGTCGCTGTCAGGGTGGGCAAGCGGCCGTCCCGTGTCTCGCTAAGCGTCGCGCGCACCGAGCGGACGTTGGCGATGGCGGCTTCCAGCTCGTTATTCTCGGCGAAGGCCTGCTCGATCAGGCCGTCCAGCACAGGATCGTCGTACAGCCGCCACCAGTCGTTGCGCGTCTCGGCCGTCGAGACCGCGCCGGTCGCGGTCCCGTTCGGCGTGCTCACGAAGGCGCCCGACGCCGAGGGGGGGAGAGGGGCGTCGGGCGCCTTCGGCCCGACCGCGCAGGCCGCCAACAGGGCGGAAGCGGCGACCGCGGTCAGGAGGGGAGTGACCTTGGAGCGGATCATGCGACGTCTCCCTGACGCGGCGCGCCGAGCGCGGGCGCGGGTTCAGGCTGGGTGATGGAGGATGGTCCGGCCAAGTCGCCTTCGTCATGACCGCCCGAGGTCGGCGGCTTCTTCTTCGCGCCTTGCGGCAGCCGCTTCGCGAGCGCCCGGGTGATCACATAGAAGACCGGAGTGAAGACGAGGCCGAACAGGGTCACGCCCAGCATGCCGAAGAAGACGGCGGCGCCGAGCGAACGGCTCATCTCCGCCCCAGGACCGGTCGCCAGCACCAGGGGCAGCACCCCCAGGATGAAGGCGAAAGAGGTCATCAGGATCGGGCGCAATCGGATGCGGGCGGCCTCGACGGCGGCGTCTCGGGTGTCCAGCCCATGGTCGTCTTCGGCCTGTTTGGCGAACTCCACGATCAGGATGGCGTTCTTGGCCGCGAGCGCGATCAGCACGATCAAGCCCACCTGCACCAGGATGTTGTTGTCGAGCCCGAGCGCGTTCACCCCCAGCATGGCGGCGAGCAGACAGAGCGGCACGATCAGAAGCACCGCCAGCGGCAGGGTGAAGGCTTCGTACTGGGCGGCCAACACCAGGAAGACCATCAGCACGGCGACGATGAAGATGGGCACCGCGCCCCCGGCCGCCGCCTTCTCCTGCAAGGCCAGCTCGGTCCACTCATAGCTGAAACCGGGCGGCAGGACCTGTTCGGCCATCTGCTCCATGTGGGCCAGGGCCTGGCCGGACGAGACGCCCGGAGCCGCCGATCCTTGAAGCTCGGACGCGGTGAACAGGTTGTAGCGGACGACGCGGGCGGGGCCGGATTCCTCCTTCAGGGTCGCCAGCGAGCCGATAGGGACCATGGCTCCCGACGACGCACGAACCTTCAGGTTAGCGATGTCGGCGAGATCATCGCGATAGGCGGGTTCGGCCTGGGCGATCACCCGGAAGGTGCGACCGAGCAGGTTGAAGTCGTTGACGTAGGACGAGCCGAGGTAGACCCCCAGCGTGTTGAACACGTCGTTCGGCTGCACGCCCATCATCAGGGCGCGGTCGCGGTCGACATCGGCGGTCACGCGTGGCGAGCCGGTGTTGTAGAGAGAGAACACCTGCTGCACCCGGTCCGGCGTCTGGGCCGCCGCGCCCATCATGGCGAAGGTCGCCCCCTCCAGTGCGCCATAGCCCGCGGACTGGCGGTCCTGGATCATCATCTTGAAGCCGTTGCCGTTGCCCAGACCCTGGACCGCCGGGGGGGCGATGACGAAGATATTGGCGCCCTGGATGCCCTGGGACGCGCCGGTGATGGCACCGGCCAGAGCCACGGCCGCCGTCTCGCGCGTGGTGCGGTATTTGAAGTCATCCAGCCGCACGAAGATGGTCGCGGCGTTGGAGCCGAACGAGAAGCTGGAGCCGTCCAGGCCGGCGAAGGCCACGGTGCCGTCCACGCCCTCCGTCGACTTCATGATGTCAGACGCCTGGGTCATGATCGCCTGGGTCCGGTCCAGCGACGATCCGGCCGGCAGCTGGATGACGCCAATTAGGTAGCCCTGGTCCTGCTCCGGGATGAAGCCGGACGGGGTGTCGATCAGACGCCAGGCGGTGAGCGCCAGCATGCCGACATAGACCGCCAGCACCAGACCGATGACCCGCACCGCGCGGGCGGTGAAGCGGCCGTACTTCTCCGAAAGCCATTCGAAGCCGCGGTTGAACTGACGCCCGGCCCAGCCGGCCCAGTAGGGAATCTCGCGCCAGCCGCCGCGCCGGGCGGTGGCGTCATCGTGGGCCTGATGATGGCGCAGCAGCACCGCCGACATGGCCGGCGACAGGGTCAGCGACACGAACAGCGAAATCACCGAGGCCGCCGCGATGGTCACGGCGAACTGGCGATAGAAGATGCCCGGAATGCCCGGGACGAACATGGTCGGCACGAACACGGCGACCAGCACCAGGCCGATGGCGATCAGGGCACCCGACACCTCCTGCATGGACTTGTAGGCGGCCTCCTTGGGACTGAGGCCTTGGCGCAGATACCGCTCCACATTCTCGACCACGACGATAGCGTCGTCGACCACGATGCCGACGGCCAGAACCAGGCCAAACAGCGACAGCGAGTTGATCGAGTATCCGAGCGCCAGAAGCACGGCGAAGGTGCCGACCAGAGAGACCGGGATGGCCACGATCGGGATGATCGCGGCGCGCCAGCTCTGTAGGAAGATCAGCACGACCAGGACCACCAGGACGATGGCCTCGATCAGGGTCGTCTGCAGCTTCTCGACCGACTTGGCGACGAATTCGGTCGGGTTGTAGGGGACGCTGATTTCCATGCCCTGGGGCAGTTCAGCGCGGATGGCCTCGACCTCGGCCAGCACCCGGTCGGCGGTGCCGAGCGCGTTCGATCCCGGCTGCTGCAGGATGGCCATGCCGACCC
>JAIERG010000142.1 GCA_019747095.1 Caulobacteraceae bacterium
CGCGGATCGTCACGATCTCCTCTCCGGTGAGGCCCAGCTTGGTCCAGCCGTCCGCCTTGAACTGCAGCGGCACCACGCCCATTCCGACCAGGTTCGAGCGGTGGATGCGCTCGTAGCTTTCGGCGATGACGGCGCGCACGCCCAGCAGACGCGTACCCTTGGCCGCCCAGTCGCGCGACGAGCCCGTGCCGTATTCCTTGCCCGCGATGACCACCAGGGACCGGCCCTCGGACTGGTAGCGCATGGCCGCGTCGTAGATCGACATCACCTCACCGGACGGGAAGTGCTTCGTCATGCCGCCCTCGATCTCGGGGACGATGCGGTTGCGGATGCGGATGTTGGCGAAGGTGCCGCGCATCATCACCTCGTGGTGACCGCGCCGCGCGCCATAGGAGTTGAAGTCCAAGGCGTCGACGCCGCGGTTGGTCAGGTACTGGCCAGCGGGCGAGGTCTTCTTGATCGAACCGGCCGGAGAGATGTGGTCAGTCGTGATCGAGTCGCCGAAGATGGCCAGCACGCGGCCCTCGATGATGTCGGTGACCGGCGTCGGCTCCATCGACAGGCCCTCGAAGTAGGGCGGGTTGGCGACGTAGGTCGAGGCGTCGTCCCAGGCGTAGGTCTGGCCGCCGGCGATATTGATGGCCTGCCAGTGGGCGTCGCCCTTGAACACGTCGGCGTAGCGCTTTGCGAACATGGCCGAGGTGACGGCCTTCTTCTGGATGGCGGCGATCTCGGCGGTCGTGGGCCAGATGTCCTTCAGGAAGACGTCCTTGCCCTTCTTGTCCTGGCCGATCGGGTCTTTGGTGATGTCGATCCGCATGGAGCCGGCGAGCGCATAGGCCACGACCAGCGGCGGCGAGGCCAGGTAGTTGGCCTGGACGTCAGGATTGACCCGGCCCTCGAAGTTGCGGTTGCCCGACAGCACGCTGGTGGCGACCAGGCCGTTGTCGTTGATGGTCTTGGAGATCGCCGGATCCAGCGGGCCCGAGTTGCCGATGCAGGTGGTGCAGCCGTAGCCGACCAGGTTGAAGCCCAGCGCGTCCAGCTCCTTCTGCAGACCGGCGGCCGTCAGATAGTCAGTGACGACCTGAGAGCCGGGGGCCAGCGAGGTCTTGACCCAGGGCTTGGTCTTCAGACCCAGCTTGTTCGCCTTCTGCGCCACCAGGCCGGCCGCGATCAGGACCGAGGGGTTGGAGGTGTTGGTGCAGGAGGTGATGGCCGCGATGACCACGTCGCCGTCGCCGATGTCGAAGCTCTCGCCCTCGACGGCCGCGCGCGGGGCGTCGGCGGGACGGTTGAACACCTCGCCCAGCGCCGTCTCGAACGAGGGAGCGGCAACAGTCAGTTCAACGCGATCCTGCGGACGCTTCGGACCGGCCAGCGACGGCACGACGGTCGACAGGTCCAGTTCCAGAACGTCGGTGAAGATGGGGTCTTCGGAGGTCTCGTCGATCCACAGGCCTTGCGCCTTGGCGTAGGCCTCGACCAGCGCCACGCGGGCCTTGTCGCGGCCGGTGGCGGTCAGATAGCCGATGGTGGCCTGGCTGACCGGGAAGAAGCCGCAGGTGGCACCGTATTCCGGTGCCATGTTGGCGATGGTGGCCTGATCCTCGATCGTCAGGTTGGCGACGGCCGGACCGAAGAACTCCACGAACTTGCCGACCACGCCCTTCTTGCGAAGCATCTGGGTGACGGTCAGCACCAGGTCGGTGGCGGTGGTGCCTTCCGGCATGGTGCCAGTCAGCTTGAAGCCGATGACCTCGGGGATCAGCATGGGGATGGGCTGGCCCAGCATGGCGGCCTCGGCCTCGATGCCGCCGACGCCCCAGCCCAGCACGGCGAGGCCGTTGATCATGGTGGTGTGACTGTCGGTGCCGACCACGGTGTCGGGATAGGCGACGGTCGCCTTGCCCTCGGCGGCGGTCCAGACGGTCTGGGCCAGGTTTTCAAGGTTCACCTGGTGGCAGATGCCGGTGCCGGGCGGCACGACCCGGAAGTTGTTGAAGGCCGACGACCCCCAGCGCAGGAAGTTGTAGCGCTCGATGTTGCGCTCGTATTCGCGCTCCACGTTCTGCTGGAAGGCGCCGGGCGTGCCGAAGTGGTCCACCATCACCGAGTGGTCGATGACGAGGTCGACCGGCACGAGCGGATTGATCTTCTTGGCGTCCGCGCCGAGCTTGTCCATCGCGTCGCGCATGGC
Source organism: Caulobacteraceae bacterium (assembly GCA_019747095.1). Taxonomy (GTDB): domain Bacteria; phylum Pseudomonadota; class Alphaproteobacteria; order Caulobacterales; family Caulobacteraceae; genus Brevundimonas. Next base: position 2,201 of record JAIERG010000142.1, read on the forward strand.
GGCCAGGTCAACGACGGCCGGCACGCCGGTGAAGTCCTGCATCAGGACGCGGGCGGGGCGGAAGGCGATCTCGTGCTCCACCGAACCCTTGTTCTGGGTCCAGGCGGCGATGGCCTTCAGGTCATCCGCGGTGACAGAGACGCCGTCCTCGTTGCGGAGCAGGTTCTCGAGCAGCACCTTCATGGAGCGCGGAAGGCGGCTGATGCCTTCCAGACCGGCTTCCTCGGCGGCGGGAAGGCTGTAATAGGCGTACTTCTTGCGCCCGACGGTCAGGTCCCGGCGGGTGGAAAGGCTGTCGACTGACGGCATGGGAGTGGTCCTCTGGTCAAAGCCGCCCGGACATCCGGTTGCGCCGTCTCGCGGCGATCGCAGGGGCACACAGGTCCCCGGCGCGCGCGGCGACAGCCTGCTGCGGCGTTGGCGGATATAGCCCCGGTCGCGAGGGGCGTCCATGAGTCCACGATGGATGTGGGGACATTGAGAATGGGTCGCAGGGAGACCGGGTGTTGATCGCGTCCGTCGAGGTTGCGTCCCTGTCGGTCGCGCGGGGCGAACGCACCCTCTTTCGCGATCTGTCGCTGGCGCTGAGCGCAGGCGAGGCGGTGGCACTCACCGGAGCCAATGGCGCGGGCAAGACGACACTGTTGCGCGCGATCGGCGGATTTGTCCGTCCGGAGGCCGGAGAGATCATCTTCAGCGCCGCAGACGGATCCCAGCTCGATCCGACAGAGGCCCGAGGTCGTCACCTGCACATGCTCGGCCATCTCGAGGGGTTGAAGGGTGCCCGAACCGCGCGGGAGGAGCTGACCTTTCAGGCCCGCTGGCTTGGCGGCGACGGGATCGACGAGGCTGTGGCAATCATGGGCCTGAGGCCGCTGATGGACCTGGAGGTCCGCAAGCTCTCGGCCGGTCAACGTCGTCGCCTCGCCCTGGCCCGACTGATCGCGGCGCCGCGCCCTCTTTGGCTGCTCGATGAACCGCTCAGCCCGCTGGATTCCCGTTGGCGCGAATCTGCCGGCGAGGTCATGCGCCGACACCTCGACAGCGGCGGCCTGATTCTCGCCGCCGTTCATGATCCCTTGCCGATCGACACGCGGTCGGTGGTCGTGGGGGCCAGCCGGTGAGTGCGGCGGGTGTGCTGTTCCGGCGCGAGCTGGCCCTGGCGTGGGGTGGAGGCGGCGGGCCGTTGCTGGCGTGCGGGTTCTTCGCGTGCCTGACGACCATCGTACCCCTGGCGGCGGGAGGCGATCTGACAACCCTCAGGCCCGTCGCGGCCGGGATCGCCTGGCTGGCGCTGGGGCTGGCGTCTCTGCTCTCGCTGGAACGGCTGTTCGAGCGTGATCTGGACGACGGCGCGCTGGATCTTCTGGCGCTGGGACCGCTGCCGCTGGAGGCCGTCGTCGCCATCAAGGCTCTGGCCCAATGGTTGGCGACGGGTCTGCCGCTCGCGCTGGCGGCCCCCATGGCGGCGCTGGCCTTGGGTCAGGCTCCGCAACTGGCGCTTCTGACGGCGTTCGCGGCCCTGATCGGAGGTCTGGGCTTTGCCTTTACCGGCGCGCTCGGCGCGGCGCTGGCCTTGGGGGCCAAGCGCGGCGGATTGCTTATCGCGATCGTGGTGCTGCCGCTGTTCATCCCGCCGGTCGTTTTCGGCGCGGGTGCCCTGACGCGGGCAGCGGAGGGGCTGAGCCCCTGGCCGGCGATGGCGTTGCTGACGGCCTATGCGCTCTTCGCAGCCGTCATCGCGCCCCCGGCGGGCGCCGCAGCGATCCGCGGCGCCCAGGGTTAGTCGCCCTTAGCGGACGGCGGCGTAGGTCGTCAGCGTCTGGACCAGACGGGCGTGCTCGCGCGCCGTCATGCAGCGGGGCGCGGTCCAGGTCTCGCCCGTCGCGCGGGCGTGCAGCGCCTGATCGGCGGTGATGAACACCGGCCGGGTGCCGAAATCGCGGCGATAGGCGCTGCGTGTCGCCACGTCGGAATCGCAAAGCATCACAACGCGCTGGGCACCCTCTGGCGCGCGGGTCGGAAGGGCCTGCTGATGCGCCAGCGCAGGCAATGCAGTGGACGCGGCCAGCGTCAGGACGGCGGCGGACAGGGTCAAACGGTTCATGGCGGGCTCCTCCTCAGGCCCGAAAAAGCTCTGGGTCCGGAGCAATAATGCGCCACTTTCGGCTCATGTAAAGAAAACAAGACAGTCATGCCGTAAACAGATGAATTTTCCTCGTCTCGTCATCATCGGTCCGCTCGGCGGAAGGCCCGCGATCTGCTGACGCAGACCCGGGATTGAGCCAGACACCCCTCGTGTGCGTATCTGAGGTCATGACACGACGAGGCCTGATCGCCCCTGCCCTTGGAGCCCTAGCGGCCGCCTGCAGCCCGCTTGGACTGCTGAACGCAGTGGGCCCGCGCGATCGGGGCGTGCGACGGGTCGCGCGGTCGATTCCCTATGGCGACCATCCCCGTCAGACGCTTGATCTCTATGCACCCGACGGCGCGACGAATCTTCCGACCGTCGTCTTCTTCTATGGCGGCGGCTGGGACTCCGGATCGAAGGACCTTTACGGCTGGGCGGCCCAGGCCCTGGCAGCCCAGGGGTTCGTCGTCGCCCTGCCCGATTATCGGGTCGTGCCGGAGGTTGTGTTTCCGTCCTTCGTCGAGGACGCCGCGGCCGCCACCGCCCGCGCGGCCGAACTGGTTTCCGACAAAGGCGGCGACCCGGCGCGGCTGGGCGTCGCCGGGCACTCGGCAGGGGCTCATCTGGCGATGATGATCGCTCTGGACCCCCGCTACATGCGCGCGACCGGCAAGCCGGACCTTATCCGCGCGGCGGCAGGGCTCGCCGGGCCGTATGAGTTCCTGCCGTTCAATGTCGCGGCTTCCATCAACGCGTTCGGCCACGTGGATGATCCGCTCCAGACCCAGCCCCTCACCTTCGCCCGGCCCGACGCGCCACCCCTCTGGCTCGGGCACGGAACAGCTGACGTGACGGTTCACGACGAAGACTCCATCCTGCTGGAGGCCCGGATGCGGGAGTTGGGGGGGACGGCAGAGCTGCGGCTCTATCCAGACCTGACACATGAGGATCTGGTCGCGACCTTCTCTCCCCTCTTCCGCAAGAAGGCACCGGTCCTGGCCGAGGTCTCGGATTTCTTCCATCGAACGCTGAACGCCGCCTAGTCATCTGACGCGACCGGGGGCACAGTCGCGTCACGCTGTTCCGTGGGGGATCTCGATGCTTCGTATCGCCGCTGCCGTCATTCTCATCGCTGGGCTTATGGCCCAGGGAGCGAAAGCCCAGGATGCCGTGGAACAGGCCTATCGGCGCGCGCTCGAGGTGACGCCGACGCCCGCGACCCTGCAGCGGGAGCAGCAGGAGTGGCAGGCACAGTGGACGCAGTATTCCGACGAGCGAGCGGAGCTGGAGCGGTACCGCCTCGCCGAACTCGAGATGGCGGCCGTTCGACACGAAACCATCCGGTCTGCGAGACCCTCTCTCTCGACCCTGCCTCGCACCTGCGTAGACACAGGTCTTTCGGGCTGCGTGGTCGACAGGACCGGAACACTTGTCATGCCCGAAGGCGCGACCCTGCATTTTCAGACGCAGTCCGGTTCATCCGAGGAGTTCGGCATATCCGAAGCCGTGGTCATCCTGCAGCCCGACGGCGAGGCTCTGATACCGGTCATGTGGCTGTTCGGTCAGCTCGGCGTGCTCGATCCTGCGATCCATACCGGCTACGGCGAAGACGGCGAGATGCGGGCCGAGGGCACCTATGTCGCCCTGCCCGGATATGGCCAGGGGACCGGCAGTCAATGGATGGGCGTCCTGTTTCGCTGGAACGGTACAGACAGGGCACCGACCGAGATCGATGCCCAGAGCTGGCTCTCCGATCTCGCAGAGAGGCTTCCTCCAGGCTTGAGTGTCTGGAAAGGTCCCGGCTTCGAATGGGGGTCGCTGATCGCCCACTCGCCTCTTTGGCAGGATACCGACGGCAACTGCTGTCCCACCGGGGGCGAGGTCGTGGTTGACCTCAAGGTTGAGGGCGACCGGCTGGTTCTGGGCAATGTCTCCGTAACGGACGCCGTGCTCACAGTGGCCCAGTCCGTCGATCCAGCCGTTCTGGAATGGCTCGCACGCCAGCAACAGTGCCAGTACTGGGCAGGGGAAGAGCCCTATGACGCGGAACGCGCCGGCCAGATCGAGGAGGCGACGTCACGGCTACGGTGCGCAATGGTCGATAGCGACGAGGAGACGCTCCGGACCCGGTTCGCGGGGAACGAATCCGTGCTCGCCATGTTCGAGCGCGCCAGAGGCCAGGCGAGCCAATAGGCCGAGGCATCTCGCCAAGGTCACGATCCTCCGTTAGGGGAGGCCATGACAGAGCACATGACCGGGGCGCTATCAGCGCCCGAGGCGCTGGAACGCCTCGAAACCCTCTACGCCCAATCCGTCGCCAACCTGCGGGCAGCGGTTCGAACCTATCTCGAGACCGGACAGACTCCCGACGCCGCGCTCAGGGCGCGCGGACTGTTCTGCTATCCGCGCCTGCGCATGCGCTGGTTCGGTGAGCGGCCCGAGAACCTCGTTCAGCGCGCCTATGCCCGTATCTCCAGGCCGGGCGTCTACTCCACCACCGTGACCCGGCCGGACCTGTTCGGGCCCTATATCCTGCAGCAAATGCGGCTGCTGGAAGTGGACTATGGCGCAACGTTCGAGGTGGAGGCGTCGGATCAAGAGATCCCCTTCCCCTATGTCCTGGACGGTTCCGACGTGGTGCTGGACCGGTCGATGACGGCGGCCATTGCGCGCCACTTCCCGACCACGGACCTTGCCCACATTGGCGACGAAATCTCGGACGGCCTGTTCGAGCTGGGTGAAGAGTTTCCGCTGTCGCAGTTCGATGGCCTGCGAACGGATTTCTCGCTGGCCCGCCTGAAACACTACACCGGAACACCGGTGGAGGATGTTCAGTCCTACATCCTGTTCACCAACTACCACCGCTACGTGGACGAGTTCGTGCGCTGGGCCTGCGCCCAGCTGGCCGATCCCAACTCTGCGTACGAGAGCCTGTCGTGCGCGGGCGGCGTGGTCATCGACCGCAGCAATCCGGACCCCGACCTGGCCATCGCCGACGCCGCCTGGCGCAAGCACCAGATGCCCGCCTATCACCTGAAGGCTCCGGGCTGGGAGGGCGTGACCCTGGTCAACATCGGGGTGGGTCCCTCCAACGCCAAGACGATCTGCGACCACCTGGCGGTCACCCGGCCTCATGCCTGGATGATGATCGGCCACTGCGGCGGCCTGCGACCCTCACAGACCATCGGCGACTATGTGCTGGCCCACGCCTATCTGAGGGACGACCATGTGCTGGACGCCGTCCTGCCGCCGGACATTCCGATCCCGTCCATCGCCGAGGTGCAGCGCGCCCTCTATGACGCGGCCAAGCAGGTGTCGGGCATGCCAGGCGAAGAGGTGAAGAAGCGATTGCGCACCGGCACCGTCGTCACCACCGACGACCGGAACTGGGAGCTGCGCTATTCCAAGTCGGCGCTGCGCTTCAACCAGAGCCGCGCCGTGGCCATCGACATGGAATCCGCCACCATCGCCGCCCAGGGTTACCGCTTCCGTGTGCCCTATGGGACGCTGTTGTGCGTGTCGGACAAGCCATTGCATGGGGAGATCAAGCTCCCGGGCCAGGCCAACCGCTTCTACGAGGGCTCCATCTCCGAGCACCTGCAGATCGGCATCCAGGCGGTGGATCTGCTGCGCAACGAGGGGGCTGGCCTGCATAGCCGCAAGCTGCGCGCCTTCGATGAGCCGCCCTTCCGGTAGGGATCAGGGCTCGGCGACACGTTCCTGGCGAGGCTCGCGATCCCGACGATCAACGCCCCGGCCTCGACCGGCCAGCAGGGCGGCGACAACTCGGCGGTCCTCGGGCTCGAGCGTTTCCATCAGGGCCAAGGCGTCGGCTTCGAGACGCGCGCGCCCGCGCGCCTCGGCGGCGCGGGACTCGGTCAGGAGCGCCTCGACACGTGCCCGGTCGAAGGGCTCGGCCTTGGCCGCCTCGACGGCCTCGGCCCGTGCCTGACGTGCCGCCTGGAAATCGGGCCGGGCCGCAAGTCCGGCGTCACGCAGTCCGCGTCTGACCGCGCGGCGCACCTCCGGATCGAGGGAGGCCAGCAGTTCCCGGGTCGAGGGACGAGATTGATCTGTCCGGCGCTCCTGCAGCGCGCGTTCAATCTGCTTCTGTCCAGACAAGGCGGTGACCGCCGCCGTGGCGGCGAACAGATTGATCCCCACCGAAACGGCGAGCGCGATCCCCAGGATGATGGCGAGCAGACGCGAGCTCATCCCAGTACCGCCACATCGTCCAGTCCGCCGACGGAAGCCTGCTCCAGGACCATGTCCAGCTGAGCCTGGCGTTCAAGATCGCTGGTCAAGGTCATCCCGAAGACAACACCGGCGCAGGCGGCCGCCGCCCAGCCGGCTCCGCCGATCCAGAGCAAACGCCGCAGACCGGGCCAGGCCGCTCTCGCCTTCAGGCCCGCTTCGCCAGCCGAAGCGATCACCCGGTCGCGTAGCGCGATCGAAACCTGCACGCTGGGGACAGCATCGAGCACGGCGTCCAGTTGGCGTGCCTCGAACAGGGCGCGCTCGGCCACTTCAGGCTGCAGGAGCGCGAACGTCTGGGCCGCCTCGCGGTCGGCCGCCGGCCAACGGCGCAGGTCACCGCCCCAAGCCTCGGCCAGTTCTCGCATCCGGTCCGCGTTCATGCTCGTCCTCCTACCGCTTCCGGGGCGTTCGGCGCCAGATCGGCCAGCGCCGCGCGCAGGGCGCGCCTGCCTCTCCCCAGAAGGCTCTCCAAAGCCTCGACGCTGACCCCCATCAATCCCGCCGCCTCGATGTTGCCGAGCTCCTGGTAGTGACACAGGACGATGGCTTCGCGCTGGCGATCGGGGAGCGCCTTCAGCGCCGTCTCGACGCGCGCGCCCAGCTCGGACGCCAGCAGGCCGCGATCTGGGGCGGGGCCGGGATCGGGACGATCCGGTGGGGCCTCGACGAGCACCTCGCGCCGGCGGCGTAGCCGGTCGTAGCAGAGGTTCAGTGCCACCCGGTGCAGCCAGGTGTCGAACTTGGCCTTTCCGGGCGTCCAGCGTGGCGCCTGTTTCCAGGCCTTCATCATGGCCTCCTGTGCCACGTCCTCAGCCTCGACCGGGTCGCCCAAAATGCGTTGGGCGAGCGACATCATTCGCGGTAGCTTGCGCGCCACCATGGCCTGGATGGCCGCAGGATCGCCCTGACCCACGCGGCGCACCAGATCCTCGTCGGGGTCGACAACGGCCGCCAATCGGTCCCTTTCCGCGCGAAAGGCGCGGCCGGGCGAACCCGGCCAGTCCCGTCACCGAGCCTACTCCGAAGCAGACGCTGAACGCGATGCCCGCCGCTCGGCACGACGCTCGCGCAGGGCCTCGCGCATACGCGTCGGCGCTGCCTGGCGTTCGATCTCGCTGAGGTAGCCATCGCGGTCGGCGTCGAGCGTGGCGAAGGCCTGCGTGGCGCGGGACCGTGCCTGTTCGATCTGGACGGGCCCCTGAGCAAAGGCCCGGCCGGCGCGTTGCTCCTGGCGCTGCATGCGCTGACCACCGCGGCCGGCGCGTTCAGGACGGGCAGCCTCGAACTCCGCCTGGCTGATGGAGCCGTTCCGGTCGGTGTCGAGGCGGGCGAACATCTCGCCGCGGCGTTCGGCGCGGTTGGCCTGCCAGGCGGCCTGAGCCTCTTCCCGGGTCACCTGGCCGTCGCGGTTGGCGTCGGCCTCTGTCAGGCGTGCGGTACGGGCCGTCACGAACTCAGCCTGGCTGATGCGACCGTCGCCGTCCGTGTCGGCGCGGCCGAGGCCACGCTGCTGCTGGGCGCTGGCGGTGCCGGCCAGAACCAGGGCTCCAACGGCGACCAGGGTCAGGGTCTTGATCTTCATGTCTCGTCTCTCCGATGGGCGGCGGCGTGGCCCGGGCCCGTGTGTCCCCACAGATGCTCTAACGGGCGTGTGTCGACTCTCCGTCGCGGAGGGGCGGAAGTGCCGCTTCAAAGGCCTCGCGCGCCGCGCCCCGAAGCGTGTGAAGGCGGTGAACAAGGTTTTCGAAGTCACTCTCGCCAGCAGCCTGGGCGAGGCGCCGGCGGAAGGTCTCGGGCTCCGCCTCCACATCGGCCTTTTCGTCGAAGGCGCAGGCCAGAAGTTGAGCCAACCCCTGCTGGACCTTCCACGCCTCGCGGAGCGGCATGTCCCTTGCCAGTTGAGCCAGCGTCGAAACCGTGAGCGCGCCTCCAGCCGTGGCCGCCTGGAGCTGTCGAAACTGTCCGACGAACTCGGCGTCGACCAGGCCGCCGGGGGCGAGCTTCAGGTCCCAGAAGCCGTCCGGCCGTCGCTCACGGGCCATCATGTCGCGCATGGCACGCACTTCGCGCGCGACGTCGATGCCGGGCCTCGGTCGACGCAGGGCCTCTTCGACGGCTTTGGCCGCCGCTGCGCCGAACGATGGATCGCTGGCCCAGACGACCCGCGCCCGGGTCAGGGCCATGAACTCCCAGGTCGCCGCCTCCTGACCGTAGTAGGCCTCAAACCCCGACAATCTGACGGACACCGGGCCCTTTGATCCGGAGGGTCTCAGCCGCATGTCGACTTCGTAGAGTCCCCCCTCTCCGGTATGCGCCGAGAGCGCCGAGATCAGTCGCTGGGTGAAGCGGACATAGAAGACGTCAGCCGCCCAACCCTTCCTGTCGGAGGTGGCTTCGGCCGGGGCGTCATAGACGGTCATCAGGTCGAGATCGGAGCCGGCCGTCATTTCGCCCGACCCGGCCTTGCCCAGCGCGATGACCGCGACAGCGCCCGCCATCGCCCCGCCGAGCCGTTCTGTCTCGGCCAGAGCCGCCGCCGACAGGGTGCGCATCGCCGCGTTGGCCAGATTGGTGAAGCCTCGCCCCGCCGCCTGGGGTCCAATCCGACCGGACAGCGTCTGCATGCCGATCCGGAAGACCTGCTCGCGGTGCAGGCGCCGGACGGCGTTCATCGCGCCTTCGAAGTCGCCAGCCTCAGCCGCCTCGCGCTCCATCTGGTCGAACAGGCCGGTGTTGACACCGAGCTCGGTCTCGAAGCGGGCATCCAGCATCGAGTCCAGCGCCTGGGGATAGCGGCCGAGGGTCCGGGCAAGGCGCGGCGCGAAGGCCATGACACCTACGATGCGCTCGAACAGCTCCGGCTGGTTCAGAAACAGGGCCTGCACCTGCACCCCGGCGGAAAGCCCCGCGAAGAAGACAGAAAACCGACGGAAAGCCGCGTCGGCGGCTCCGGTCCGGGCTGCGGCCTCAAGCAGCCGGGGTGCCAATCGGGTGAACAGCTCGCGTCCCCTTGCCGACCGCGTCGCCGGGATGCGGCCGTGGTGCCAGGAGCGGATCGCGTCCGAAACCGCAGCCGGGTCTGAGAAGCCCATTCGTCCAAGTGTCGCCAGGGTCTCGGGATCATTCTCCACGCCGGTGAAGACCAGGCTGCCGAACGCCGACGACAGCTGCTCCTCGCCCTCGAACAGGTCGCCGTAGCGGCGGTTGACCCCGATCAGCAGGGCCTCGACCTCGGCGTCGAAGGCAGCGAGCTCGTCATGGCCGGACAGGGCGGCGACGGCGGCGCGGCGGGCCGGGTCTTCGGGCAGGACGTGGGTCTGCTCGTCGTCGAGCATCTGCACACGGTGCTCCAGTGCACGCAGACGTTCATAGGCCGCGGTCAGCTCGGCCGCGACCTCGGCCGGGACGTGCCCCTTTGCTGCCAGCGCCGCCAAGGCATCGACGGTGCGGGGCGAACGCAGCGACGGATCGCGGCCGCCGAGGATCAGCTGCTGGGTCTGGGCGTAGAACTCGATCTCGCGGATCCCGCCGCGCCCGAGCTTGAGGTTGGCCCCGGCGGCCTCCAGCCCCTCGCCGGTCTTGTGGACGTGAATCTGTCGCTTGATCGACTGGATGTCGAGGATGGCCTGGTAGTCGAGGCTGCGCCGCCAGACAAAGGGGGTCAGGGCCCTGAGGAAGTCGGCGCCCTCCGAAAGATCGCCGATGGCCGGCCGGGCCTTGATGAAGGCGGCGCGTTCCCAGTTCTGGCCGACGCCTTCGTAGTAGTCGAGCGCCATGGGCACGGCCACCACCGGCGGCGTCGAGGACGGATCCGGACGAAGCCGCAGGTCGACCCGGAAGACATAGCCGTCGCCCGTCCGTTCCTGCATCAGCTGAGCGAAGGCCTGGGCGAGGCGATCGAGGAACCGTTGGGGTTCCACACCGTCGGCGAGGGCCGGGACGAGAGCCTCGGGCTCCCAGAACAGGCTGATGTCGATGTCGGAGGAGTAGTTGAGTTCGTTCGCCCCGTGCTTTCCCATGGCCAGGCCGAACAGGCCGGGGACAGGACCGCGCGGGTCATCGGCGGCGGAAATGAGCTTTCCGCGCTCGCGCTGGTCATGGGCGACGGCGTGCAGGGCTGTGGCGGCTGACGCATCGGCGAAGCGGCTCAGGGCATCCGTCACCTGATCGAGGGTCCAGACCCCGCCGAGGTCCGCGAGGGCCGTGAGCAGATGCAGTTCGCCCTTCAGCCGGCGGAGAGGAGCCTTCACCTCATCGGCCCCACCGGAGAGGGCACCGGTGCGGGCGAGGATGTCGTTCAGCCGCACGTCCGGTGCGTCTTGGAGGATCGCCGCCAGTCGATCCGGCCATCGCCGCTTCAGGCCCGCGAGATAGGGGGAGGCCGCGAGCACGGGGGCCACCGCGGGCATGGCCGCGTCCAGCGCCTCGGCCCAGCCGCTCGCTATCGCCGCCTCACGGATAGGTTCCAGCGCGCGCGAGGCCGCTTCGGCGTCGATGACGGGCCCGCAGGGTTTCAGCCGCGGCCCGAGCGCGTCGCTCACGCCGCGCTCGCGGGCGGCAGGATCAGGGCGACCCGCAGGCCTGGGCCGTAGCCACCGTAGGCGCCTGGTCCCTCATCCAGCTGGATGCGACCCATGTGCGCCTCCATGACGGCGCCGACCAGTGACAGGCCGAGGCCCGACCCCGCCTCGGTACGGCTGTTGTCCAGGCGCACGAACCGCTCGATGACGCGATCCCGATCGGCTTCAGGCACGCCCGGCCCGGTGTCGGTGACGGAATACTCGATCTCACCCGACGAACGACGCCGCGCCCTCAGCTTCACCGCCCCGCCGGTCGGGGTGTACTTGATCGCGTTGTCGATGACGTTGGCCAGCGCCTGGGCCAGGAACGGCCGGGCCCCGTGGATGTGCAGCCCCTTCTCGATCTCGGCAGAGAAATCCAGCCCCTTGTCCTCAGCCGCGGGCTCATACAGCTCGGCCATGTCGGCGGCGAGGTCGGCGGCGTCGAACACCTCGGCGTCGGGTACCCGTCCAGCGGCGGCCTGGAGGCGGGCGATGGCGAGCACGGTGTTGAAGGTCTTGAGCAGCGCATCCGCCTCGTCCAGCGCGACCTGAAGGGCGTCGACCCCGTCGACCTTGCCGGTTTCGGCGTCGATCAGAGCGACTTCCAGCTTGGCCCGCATGCGGGTCAGGGGCGAACGCAGATCATGGGCGATGGCGTCACCCGCGTGCCGGATCGAGGCCATCGACGCCTGAAGCCGGTCCAGCATGCGGTTCAGGCCGACGCCCAGCTCATCCAGCTCGTCACCGGAATTGCGCACAGCGACGCGCGCCTTCAGATCGCCCCCCTGCACCGCCGTGACGACGGTGTTGAGCCGTCCCATGGCGCGTTCGACATTGCGGCTGATCAGCAGGCCACCGCCGGCGCCCAGCAGGAGCACCATGCCCATGGCCATCCAGAGCGCTTGCGTCAGCCGGCCCAGATAGGCCTCGGTGTCCCCAAGGTCCTTGCCGACGAACAGCATCTGGCCGTTCGAAAGCGTGGTTTGAAGGCCGTAGACGTCTTTCCTGACGACGCGGCCATCCGGATCGGTGTCGGTGAAGCGGAACGTCGACCAGACCTCGCCGCCGGTATAGTTCGGGATAGGCGAGGCATTCATTACCTCTGCCGATGCCCCGCCATCCTCGCCTCGCGCGAAGACTCCGAGCGTGCCGGTGATCTTCGAACTGTCCCGCTCCATGTATAGATAAAGGAAGGTTCCGCCCGACAGGATGCGGTCGATCAGGGCCTGATTCAGAGCATCCGGTCCGCGTTCGCGGAAGATGGCGCTCAAGGTGCCGTGCTCCTGCTCCACGGCCTTCCTCGCCTGGGCCTGGGCCTCCGACGCCGAGGCGACATAGACGTAAGCCAGGATCGCGCTGGCCGCTGCTGCGAACAGCGCGAGGAACAGCAGCGTCAGCCGGAACGGCGTGCGGCGAAAGAGGGAGGGGAGACGCATCAGAGAGGCTTAGGCCTCCAGCCGATACCCCGCACCCTGGACCGTCTGGAGCATCGCCCGGTCGAAGCCCTTGTCGATCTTGGAGCGCAGGCGGCTGATGTGGACGTCGATGACATTGGTCTGGGGGTCGAAGTGGTACTCCCACACCTTCTCCAGCAGCATGGTGCGGGTCACCGACTGGCCGGCGTGGCGCATCAGGAACTCCAGCAGCTGGAACTCGCGCGGCTGCAGGTCGATCTCGGTCGTGCCGCGATGCACGGTGCGGGCGATCAGGTTCATCTCCAGATCGCCGACCTTCAGTACCGTCTGGACCCCGCCGGTCTCGCGCCGCCGCGACAGGGCCTCGACCCGGGCGATCAGCTCGGCGAAGGCGTAGGGCTTGACCAGATAGTCGTCGCCGCCGGCCTTCAGACCCGTGATCCGGTCCTCGACCTCGCCCATGGCCGACAGGAACAGGACCGGCGTCTGATCGCCGTTCTTGCGCAAGGTCTCGACCATGCCGATGCCGTCCAGCCGGGGCATCATGCGGTCGACCACATAGACGTCCCAGTCGCCCTTCTGCGCCTCCAGCAGGCCATAGGCGCCGTCGAGGGCGTGGGAGACCACATGTCCGGCCTCGGTCAGGCCGCGCACCATGGCCTGTGCCGCTTCGGCGTCGTCCTCGACCACCAGAATTTTCATGGCGAGCCCTCCCGGAATCAAAATCGCCGCCGACGGTAGCCCATCGGCGGCGACTTAGGGAGTTAAGCCTTGTTCAGGGTCGGGACGATCAGTTGTCCGAAAGTTCGAGCACGAAGGGCCGGTTGCCCTGAGGCGTGCGGAACAATACGAGGACGCTGTCGCGGTTTGCCGCACGAGCGGCAGAAACCTGCTCGCGGAACTCCGCGACCGTTGTCACTGGGCGGCTGTTGACCTGGAGGATAACGGTGCCGACAGGAACCTGAGCGCGGCCCGCCTCAGAGGTCGCCGCTACGGCCGTGATCACTAGGCCCCGCACCCCTTCGCCGAGAGAATACCGCTGACGCAGCGCATCGGTCAGGGGAGCCACCGTCATGCCTTCAACGACTTCACCTGTCGAAGTCTGCGGACGGTTGGGCTGGGCATTGCCTTCGCTTTCGTCACCGCTATCCGCGAGAGCGTTCACGTCGGCGGGCCGAGTGCCCGAACGGACCGTCAGGGTCTGACGGCGACCCTCACGGATAATCTCCAGCCGAAGATTGTCACCGGGAGAAGCCTGTCCCACTCGCCGCGTCAGCGCCGACGACGAGTCGATCGCCTGACCATTGAGGGCCACAACGATGTCACCTTCCCGAAGGCCCGCCTGCGCCGCCGGACCACCCGGCGTGACCTCCGCAACGTAGGCACCTTCCTGATCCTCGGACAGGCCGAGCGGCTCGCGATACTCGTCCAGCAGGTTAGAGATTTGAACGCCGAGATAGCCCCGCTGGATCGTCTCGCCACGCATCAGCCGGTCGGTGACGGACTTAGCGATCGACGCCGGAATGGCGAACCCGATTCCGACCGAACCGCCGGTTGGTGAGAAGATCGCCGAGTTCACACCGATCACACGACCATAGATATCGAAGGTCGGCCCGCCAGAGTTGCCCCGATTGATAGCGGCATCGATCTGGAGATAGTCGGTGTATGGCGTGTCACCGCTGATATCGCGGGCCTTGGCCGAAACGATCCCGGCGGTCGCAGTCCCGCCCAGTCCGAATGGGTTCCCGACCGCAATCACCCAGTCGCCGACCCGAGGGTCAGCTTGGGTCTCGAAACTGACGAACGGGAAGTCTGAGCCTTCGACCTTTAGGACTGCCAGGTCCGTGGCCTGGTCGCGACCGACCAGGCGCGCCTCAAGCTCCCGTTCGTCGGACAGTCGCACCGTGATCTTCGTGGCGTTCTCGACCACGTGGTTGTTTGTGACGATGAAGCCGTCAGCCGAGATGAAGAAGCCCGAGCCCGCGCCCTGGGCCGTCGGACCTTCCTCGTCCCCACCGGGTGCCTGACGACCCGGCGGAAGGATCGGCGGGAAGCCGGGGATCTGGATCATGCCTTGGGGCACGGCAACGCGCGTCTCCACGTCGATCTGGACGACCGCCGGCGACACCTGGTCGAAGATGTCGGCGAAGCTGAGCGGCGCGCCCTGCGGCGGGGCGAAGGCGAGACCGGCAGCACCGGCCGAGGGGATCAATCGTCCGGCGGCCGCCGGGCGCTCCTGGGCATTGGCGCCCGGCCAGTCGATCACGCCCCCGGCCGTGGCCGCGGCGGCGAAGGTCAGGCCCACAGCGGCCCCCAGGATGAATTCCTTGCGCTTCATCATCGTCTTTCGTGCGATCCCGTCTGGGTCCGGCGGACCCGGTTTCGTCTTGAATATAGAGCGGTTCCCGACTTGGCCAACCGCCGCTCTGGCGACGCTTGACCGGCCTCAACGCCCGTCGTGAGGCGCGGATGCGTCAGGATCAGGGCGAACTGTTTCGGATTGGAGAAGATCGGCGAGCCGACGTTCCTCATCCGGCGAAAGCGGAGCCGTCGCAGCCGGGCGGCGGCGCAGGAAGGCGATCAACGCGACCCCTCCGGCCAGCACCAGAAGCGCCGGCCCGAACCACAGAAGCCAGGTCCCGGTCCGCATCGGCGGAGTGAACAGGACAAAGTCGCCATAGCGCCGAACCAGATCGTCCTTGATGGCCTGATCCGTGGCCCCGGATGCGATCTCCTCGCGGATCAGGCGGCGCATGTCGCCCGCGATGCCCGCCGGACTGTCGGCGACGGACTCGTGCTGACAGACCACACAGCGCACCACCTCGAACAGTCTCTGCGCGCGGGCTTCCTGACCGGCATCGGCCAGGGGCCTGTCCGGAGGCGCGGCGGGCTCCTGCGCCAGTGCGGGTGTGGCGGCAAAAACCAAAGCGAGCAGCAGAGCGCGCAGTCTCAAGCCGCCGCTCCCTTGCGACGTCCCGGCATCGCCAGCCGGAGCCGGCGATCCATCAGGGACAGCACCCCGCCGAGGGCCATGATGGCCGGCCCGAGGAAGATCAGGCGCGCCCACGGGTTGTGATAGAGGCGCAGGGTCCAGGCGCGCGCGCCGTCCGCGGTCGCCCGGCGCTCGCCCATCACGACATAGACGTCGTCCAGCCCACGGAAATCCAGACCGACTTCGGTGGTCGTCTGGCCTCCCGCCGGAAAGAAGCGGCGTTCCGACGTCACGGTGCGCGGCGTTGCCCGGCCGTCCACAGAAGTCACGGTCACCACGCCTCGCTCGGCCAGATAGTTTGGTCCCTCGATAATCTGAACATCGGTCAGCGTGGCCTTCCACGGGCCCGCGATCACGCTGCCGCCGATCGGCAGCGCCTCGGCGGATTCGAGCTTGAAGCTCGGCTCGGCCACGGCGCCAAGGACGAAGACGCCCAGCCCCGCATGAGCGAGCGTCATGCCCCAGGCCCCCATGGGCAGGCCACGCGCGCGACGAAGCGCTTCGGCCAGCGGCGCGCGGAACAACCGGATGCGCTCGATCACCTCGGCCATTGCCCCGGCGATCAGCCAGGCCCCGATGGCGATGCCCGCCGCCGCGAGCGCCTTCTTCGGTTCGAACGCAAGCCACGCCGCGAATCCACAGGCGATGGCGATCGCGCCCGCCATGACCAGCCGCTGCAGGGCACCCACGGCGTCACCGCGCTTCCAGGCCAGGAGCGGCCCCGCCGGCAGGATGATGCAGGCCACCAGCATCAGCGGGGTGAAGGTCATTGCGAAGTAGGGCGGACCAACGGAAATCGTCTCTCCGGTCGCGGCCTCCAGGATCAGAGGGTAGAGCGTGCCGAGCAGTACTGTCGCCGCCGCCACGGTCAGGAAAAGGTTGTTCAGGACCAGCGCCCCCTCGCGGCTGATCGGGGCGAACAGACCGCCGCCCTTCAGCTGCGGAGCCCGCCAGGCGAACAAGGCAAAGGCCGACCCCGCTGCCACACCGAGGATGCCCAGAAGCATCATGCCCCGCTCGGGATCGACGGCGAAGGCGTGCACCGACGTCAGGACGCCGGACCGAACGAGGAAGGCGCCCAGCATCGAAAAGCTGAAGGCGAGCAGGGCGAGGAACACCGTCCAGCCCGCGAGCGCCCCACGCCGCTCGGTCACCACTGCGCTGTGCAGAAGCGCAGCGCCCGCCAGCCAGGGCATGAACGATGCGTTTTCGACCGGATCCCAGAACCACCAGCCGCCCCAGCCCAGCTCATAGTAGGCCCAGAAGGACCCCAGGGCGATGCCGGCCGTCAGGAAGACCCAGCTGGCAAGAGCCCACGGCCGCATCCAGCGTCCCCACGCCGGCCAGAAGCCGGAGAAGGCGCGCCCCTCGACCAGGGCGGCGACGGCCAGCGAGAAGGTGACCGAAAACCCGACATAGCCGAAGTAGAGCAGCGGCGGGTGCAGGGCGAGCGCCGGGTCCTGCAGCAAGGGATTGAGCGAGTTGCCCTGCACCGGGGCGTCCTCGATCCGCACGAACGGATTGGAGGTGAAGACGGCGAAGGCCAGGAACATGAACGTCAGCGCGCCCTGGGCCGCGACGGCGGATGTCTTCAGGCCGAAGGGCAGGCCGCGCGCGCGCGCCAGCAGCGCGCCGAACACCGCCATCACCCCGCACCACAGAACCAGGGACCCCTCATGGCTGCCCCAGGCCGCGGAGACCTTGTAGAGCATCGGCTTGTCGGTGTGGCTGTTGCGCGCGACGTTCTCGACCGAGAAATCGGAAACCACGAAAGCGAAGATCAGGGCCGCGAAGGCCAGAACGATGGCGAACGCGGTGGCCATGGCCGCACCTTCAGCGCCCCCGGCGAGCAGGGGACTGCGACGCACGCGACCGACCGTCGCCAGTCCTGTCTGCAGGACCGACAACACCAGCGCGAGAATGAGGGCGAAGGACCCGAACTCGACGATCATGTGGTGCTGGCCGCGCGTGCGGCGGCGCTGGCCGGGGGCGGGCCTTCCTCGGGCCGCCATTCGCCCTTGGCCTTCAGACTTTCTGCAACTTCCCGGGGCATATAGGTCTCGTCATGCTTGGCCAGCACGGTCGAGGCGCGGAACACCCGATCCGGACCGAATTCGCCCTCCGCCACGATGCCCTGCCCTTCGCGGAAAAGATCCGGCAGGTCGCCCTCGTAGATGACGCGGCTGGTGGCGGCATTGTCGGTGACGGCAAAGGTCACGGTCGCGCCCTGCTGAACCACGCTGCCGGCCTCGACGAGGCCGCCGAGCCGGATCTTGCGACCCGCAGGCGCGGCCTGTTCCGTCGCCTCCGATGGCGAGAAGAAGAAGGTGACGTTGTCCTGCATGGCCCACAGCGACAGGCCGACCGCCAGCGCAAGCACAGGGGCGGCCGCCGCCACGATCCAGAGACGACGCCGGGCCTTGGGCGATTTCGGAAGCCAGCTCATGACGCCGCTATACCCATGCCCTGTCCGCGCTCCAACGGGTCATGCCGCCGCGTCCAGGCGCGCAACGAGATCGGCGCGGCGCGGATCGGCGGGATCCAATGCCTCGATCAGCGGCGTCCAGAGCTCGCGCGCCCTGGCGAAATCCCCGCGACTCAGCGCCAGGTCACCGAGGAAGAAACGTGCGCCCAGCTGATTGGGATCAAGGGCAAGAGCCCGGGTGAAGGCTGCTTCAGCATCCGGCTGCACCTCGCCCTCGGCCGCCCGGACCAGGCTCTCGCCAAGCCGCGACCAACTGGTCGCGTCCTCGGGCTGCAGCGTCAGGGCGCGGCGAAAGGCCGTCGCAGCTCCGATAGGGTCGCCCGCTTCAAACCGGGCCGCACCCAGCATCGTCAAGGCCGTGACGTTCTCTGGCTCTCGCTTGACCGCGCGGCTGAGAACCGCGGCGACCCTGGGCGCATCCAGCATCTCCGCCTGGTTTGCCCACTCATCGATCCGGCGTTCGTAAGGCTGGTCCTCCAGACCAGGGCTGCCCATCACGAAATACAGTCCAAGCGTCGCAGCCG
>JAIERG010000151.1 GCA_019747095.1 Caulobacteraceae bacterium
CATAGGTGATGTGGGGGATGCGCCGGACGCTCTCGGCCATCTTCTCCGCGATCTTGCGGCGCAGGCCGATGATGCGGACCTCGGTGGTGCCTTCGGCGCGGGCGTAGGTCGAGCCGGTCGCGGTCGGCGCGGCCGGGCGCGATCCACCGGCCAGGAAGGCATCCAGATCGCCGTGTTCGATGCGGCCCGCGGGGCCGGAGCCGGGGACGAACTGGAGCTCGACGCCGAGTTCGCGAGCGCGCTTTCGCACGGCGGGCGATGCGAGCGGACGGACGCCGGGGGTCTGGGCCTGCCGCGTGACCGGCGCGACGGAGGCTGCTGGAGCGGGCTTCGGCTTCGAGGCTTCGGTCTTCTGCTCGGGTGCAGCCTTGACCGCCGGAGCCGGAGCGGGCGCGGCGGCCTTCGGAGCGGTGGCGACATTCCCTGGGCCCTCGACATCGAAGCGCACCAGCGGACCGCCGACCGGAACCTGGGTTCCCGCCTCGCCGTGGAGCGCCGTGACCACGCCCGCGACGGGGCTGGTCAGTTCGACCGTCGCCTTGTCGGTCATGACCTCGGCCAGCAGCTGGTCCTCGGTCACGGCGTCGCCGACCGCGACGTGCCAGGCGACCAGCTCCGCCTCGGCGGTACCCTCGCCCACGTCGGGCAGTTTGAAGACGTAGTTGCCAGCGGCTGCGCGCGCGGCAGACCCCTCCACCGCTTCGCGGTCCCCCTCCCCATCTGCGATGGGGAGGAGACTTTGCGGCGGCGTCTCCTCCCTGTCGGCTTCAGCCGATGGGGAGGTGGCTCCGAGCTCTTGCGAGGAGACGGAGGGGTTTTGAGCCGCGAGCTCGCTGTTCCCCGCCCCCTCCACCTCGAACTCGACCAGCGGCCCGCCGACGGGCGACATGACGCCCGGCTCGCCATGCAGGGCCGTGACCGTGCCCGCGACCGGGCTGGTCAGTTCCACCGTCGCCTTGTCGGTCATGACGTCGGCCAGGATCTGGTCCTCGGCCACGGTGTCGCCCACGGCCACATGCCAGGCGACCAGTTCGGCCTCGGCGGTGCCTTCGCCCACGTCGGGCAGCTTGAAGACGTAGCGGCCCATCAGCGTCCTCCCGCCATCACGGATTTCAGGGCGTCGGCGACCCTCTGCGGGCCCGGGAAGTATTCCCACTCGAAGGCGTGCGGGTAAGGCGTGTCCCAGCCGCAGACGCGGGTGATCGGTGCCTCCAGCTCATAGAAGCAGCGTTCCTGAACCAGGGCCGAGAGCTCCGCTCCGTACCCGGAGGTTTTCGGAGCCTCGTGCACGATGACGCATCGGCCGGTCTTCTTCACGCTGGCCTCGATGGTCTCGATGTCGAGCGGAACGAGGCTGCGCAGGTCGATGAGCTCGGCGTCGACGCCTGCGTGCTCGGCACCGGCGAGCGACACCCACACCATCGATCCATAGGCCAGGATGGTGACGTCGGCGCCCTCGCGCATGATCCGCGCCTTGCCGATCGGCTCGACATACTTGCCGGTCGGCACCTGGGCGAGCGCCTGGGCCTTCCACGGCGAGACCGGGTTCTGGTGCCAGCCGTCGAAGGGGCCGTTGTAGAGGCGCTTGGGCTCGAAGAAGATGACCGGATCATCGTCCTCGATCGCCGCGGTCAGCAGGCCCTTGGCGTCATAGGGGTTGGACGGGATGACAACCTTCAGGCCGGCGATGTGGGTGAACAGGCTCTCCGGGCTCTGGCTGTGCGTCTGGCCGCCGAAGATGCCGCCGCCATAGGGGCTGCGCACCACGATGGGGGCGGTGAACTGCCCGGCCGAGCGGTAGCGCAGCTTGGCGGCTTCCGAGACGATCTGGTCGTAGGCCGGATAGATGTAGTCGGCGAACTGGATCTCCACGACCGGTCGCAGGCCGTATGAGCCCATGCCGATGGCGGCCGCGACGATGCCGCATTCCGAGATCGGAGCATCGAAGCTGCGGGTCAGGCCGTGTTTCTTCTGCAGATGGTCGGTGACGCGGAAGACGCCGCCGAAATAGCCCGCGTCCTCGCCGAAGGAGAGCACATTGGGGTCCTCGGCCATCTTGGTGTCCAGCGCCGAGTTCAGCGCCTGGATCATGTTCATCGGCACCACGGCCTGAGCCTCGGGCGCGTCGGAGGCGGGGGCGTTGGACTGATCCGCCATGTCGGGCTCGATGCCGTCCTGGATGTCGGCTTCGGTAAAGGTCTGTTCGGTCATCGGCTCAGACACCCACTTCGCGGCGCTGTTCGACCAGACGCCAGTCCTCGGTGGCGTAGACCTCCTCGAACATGGTCTTCACGCTGGGGCGCGACTGGCCCAGCGTGCCGATGGCCTCGGCTTCCTTGCCGGCGGCGCGGACCTGTTCGACGGCGTCCTTTTCGGCCTCGGCCTGCTGCTCCTCGGACCATTCGCCGAGCGCGATCAGGTGCTGCTTCAGGCGCGCGATGGGATCACCGAGCGGCCACTTCTCGTGCTCGTCGCCGGGGCGGTAGCGGCTGGGGTCGTCGGACGTCGAGTGCGGCGCGCCGCGATAGGTGAAAAGCTCGATCACCGTGGCGCCCTGATTGGTCCGCGCCCGCTCCTCGGCCCACTGGGTGGCGGCCCAGACGGCCAGGAAATCGTTGCCGTCGACCCGGAGCGCCGGCAGGCCATAGCCGATGGCCTTGGAGGCGAAGGTCGTCTCCAGTCCGCCCGCGATGCCCATGAAGGAGCTGATGGCCCACTGGTTGTTGACGACATTGAGGATCACCGGCGCGCGATAGACCGCGGCGAAGGTCAGGGCATTGTGGAAGTCGCCTTCCGCCGTCGCTCCGTCGCCGATCCAGGTGATGGCGATCTTGTCGTCGCCCTTGTAGGCGGATGCCATGGCCCAGCCCACGGCTTGCGGCACCTGGGTGCCCAGATTGCCGCTGATGGTGAAGAAGCCATAGTCCCTGGCCGAATACATGATCGGCAGCTGGCGGCCTTTGATCGGGTCCGCCGCGTTGGAATAGATCTGGTTCATCATCGTCGCGAGCGGATAGCCACGCGCGATCAGCAGTCCCTGCTGGCGATAGGTCGGAAAGCCCATGTCCTCTCTGGACAGTATCATGCCCTGGGCGACCGCGATGGCCTCCTCGCCCGTGCACTTCATGTAGAAGCTGGTCTTGCCCTGGCGGTGGGCGCGGTGCATCCGATCGTCGAAGGCGCGGGTCAGGATCATGGCCTTCAGGCCTCGCCGCATTGTCTCGGCATCGAGGCGCGGGTTCCACGGTCCGACCGCCTGGCCCTGGTCGTCGAGCACCCGCACCAGCCGGAACGCAAGGTCCAGCATCTGAACCGGGCGCGCATCCACCGGCGGACGGTCCACGCTCCCTGCGGCATCGATCTTGATGTGGCTGAAGTCGGGCGCGTCGCCCGGACGGCCCGAGGGCTCCGGCACGCGCAGCGAAAGCGGCCTTGTGTTCCTGGTCATTCCATCCTGCCGTCCGGTTGATCCGAGCGCGTCATCGATTTCTGGCGCTCATAACACGCACGCCCTGTTAACGCTCGCCTATTATCGCCTTGCACAAGCCCGATTTAGGGTATTTTATTGCGCCATAACGATAATCGGAGAAACGCCTTGGCTGACGAACTGGACCCGATCGACGCCCGCATCCTGGACATCCTGCAACAGGACGCCGGCCTGTCGGTCGCGGAGGTCGCCGAGCGGGTGGGCCTGTCGGCCTCGCCGTGCTGGCGACGGATCAAGAGACTGGAGGATACGGGCTTCATCCGCAAGCGAGTGACGCTGCTGGATGCCGGGCTCCTGGGTCTGGATTTCGAGGTCTACGCCATCGTCAAGCTGAGCCTTCCGTCGAAGGACAACCTCGACGCCTTCGAGGCCGCCGTCGCCCAGTGGCCCGAGGTCGTCCAGTGCGCCACCATCACCGGCCGAGAGGACTATGTGCTGCGGATCATCACCTCGGACATGCACGCCTTCGACCAGTTCCTCAGGGACAAGCTGCTCAGCCTCGGCATCGTCTCGGACTGCGAGAGCCACATCGTCACGCGCGGGGTCAAGAACGTCACGACCCTGCCGCTGGGCATCGTCACGCCGCACGTGAGCTGAGCCGTTCATTACCGATCCTTGAGTTGGCCGCTGGCCCCGCGCGGCGGATAAGGGCTCCCTGACGTCATGGGGAGGGGAGCGGCATGCGCGTCCTGAAGGGTCTGATCTGCGCGGCTCTGTTGTCTGGCGCGACACCCTCCTGGTCCCAGACCCCGGAGCCAGACGTCGCAGCCTTTCGGCGACTGCGGGCCGAAGCGATCGCGGCCGCCAATGCCCAGGACGTGGCCCGCGCCTCGGAGCTGCTGGCTGAAGCCGACCGGCGCCTGGTCAATCATCCGGGACTGATTCTGATGCGGGCCCGACTTGCGGTCGCAGCGGACCAGCCTGATGAGGCGATCGCCCAGCTGAGCCGCTATGTCGCCGCCGGGCTGGCCCTTGATCCGGCTGCCGACCGGGCGCTCTCGACGCTTTCGACCCATCCCCGATACGGCGCCCTGGTGGAGGCGTTGCAGGCGAACCGCCGGTCCGTCGGAGGTGATCGCATGACGACCCTGGCGGAAGTTCCCGGGGTCTTGCTTGTGGAAAGCGTCGTGCGTGATGCGGTCCGCGGGCGCTGGCTCGTGTCGCAGGTGCGCGGGCGGACAATCGTGGCGATGGACGACACCGGCGCGATCTCGCCTTTCCTGGCCGAGAATTCGACCCTCGGCGGCGTGCTGGGTCTCGTGTCGGACGATCGCAATGGAGTGCTGTGGGCCGCGACCGCCCCCGTCCCGCCGTCGACGCACGGCGTGCCCGCCACGACACCGCGCCCGATCGGCGCCCTCCTCAAGATCGACATGGCGACAGGACGGGTGCTGGCTCGATATCCCGCGCCGGCGGGGGACCGGACGTTGGGCGACGTCGCTCTCGGCCAGGACGGAACGGTCTATGTGGCGGACTCCACCGGCGGCGACATCTTCCGCCTGCGCCCGGGCGGGGCGGAGTTGGAAGTCCTGCTCCCGGCCGGAACCCTGGGCTCGCCGCAGGGCATGGCCCTCAGCCCCGACGGTGCGGCCCTCATCGTCGCGGACTACTCGTCCGGCCTATGGAGGATCGAGCTGGGCACCGGGGTGGCCACGCGCCTGACCCAGCCCGCGACGGACAGCCTGATCGGCGTCGATGGCCTGACCCGGGACGGCGGGGTCCTGTTCGGCTTTCAGAACGGCGTGGCGCCGCAGCGCGTGCTGATGCTCACGATGAACGCGGGATGGACGGGCATCGACACGGTGGAGGTTCTGGCCGCCAACCTGCCCCAGATCGACGAGCCTACGACAGGGATCATGCATGACGGCGCCCTGGTCTTCGTTTCGCGCTCGCAATGGAGCGCCTTTGGCCAAGACGGCGCGGCCCCGGAGACGACCGCGCCTGCGGTGATCAGTCGCCTGTCGCCCTGAAGGCTTTCGCGGCGTTGCATCTCTACGGTCGAGGGGCGATGCTCGCCGCTCGGGTCGAGGGAGGCCGCACAACATGATCGAGATGGTGATCGACGCCCGCAGGAAGGACCTTGGCGGCTTCGAGGTCGGCCGTGTCCTGCCGTTTCACTCCCGCCGGATGATCGGGCCCTTCATCTTCCTGGACCACATGGGCCCGGCCGAGTTCGCACCGGGAGCCGAGGCGATCAATGTGCGCCCCCATCCGCACATCGGCCTGTCGACCCTGACCTATCTGTTCGAGGGTGAGATCCTGCACCGCGACAGCCTGGGCTATACCCAGCACATCCGTCCCGGCGAGGTGAACTGGATGACCGCCGGCAAGGGCATCGTCCATTCCGAGCGCACCGATCCGCTCAAGCGCGCCCAGGGCGGACCGATGAACGGCATGCAGGCCTGGATCGCCTTGCCAATCGAGGCTGAAGAGACTGACCCCAGCTTCCAGCACATCGGCGAGGACGGCCTGCCGGCCTATGAGAACGGCGGCCTTTTCGCGCGTCTTGTGGCCGGTGAGGCCTATGGGGCCAAGGCCGGTGTGCAGGTGTCGTCGCCGCTGTTCTACGTCCACTGGGAGCTACAGGACGGCGTGCGCACGGCACCGCCTCCCGGCAAGGGGGCGGGCGGAATGTCCGAGCGCGCGCTGTATGTCGCCAAGGGCTCGATCGAAGTCGGCGATCGAACCTTCCATGAGGGGCAGCTGATCGTGCTCGAGTCGACCGCGGCGCCGACGGTTCGGTCCATTGGCCCATCGACGGTCATGGTGCTGGGCGGAGAGCCCGTGGGCGAGCGTCACATCTGGTGGAACTTCGTCCATTCGTCGCGGGCCCGCATCGAACAGGCCAAAGAGGACTGGAAAGCCGGTCGCATGACCCTGCCGACCGAAGATGACCACGAGTTCATCCCGCTGCCGGAAGACGCCGCCGTCACCACGCGGTCGGATCCGGTCCCGCAGCCACCGACCTCAGCAGCATAAGATCCGCGCATACGTTCGTTCGAAGAACGGCGGCGGTTTTTGTCAAGCTATTGAAAAGAATGGTGGACGCGACAGGGATTGAACCTGTGACCCCTACGATGTCAATATAGTCTGCCATTGCGCTACGCTCAATATTCCCCAGATTATTCAAGGGCCTAGAGTTGCAACCGGTTGCAACTTCGGAGCCGCTTTTTTTGATTTGTGCTTGGTTTGGGGGGTCGTTTGGGGTTCGGTTGGCAACCGTTGGCAACGCGTCAGGGCCAATCAGTGAGGACCGATCCGTCAATCTGGACAGCGACCCTCTCTGCTCCTCGAAGCAGAAACACCTTGGTGTATGGCCGCCTTTCGTTTGGTCCGCGAGATGCCCTGATGAGCCAACCATCGGAAACGTACTCTCGTGCCTTGAGCACCATCGGGTGCTGATTGAGCCTAAGCCGTTCAACTGCGCACGCCTTCATCTTCAAGACGCCGGAGCGACCATCGAGAGCGGTAGGGCCATTGGTGATGTCGGACAGAAGAACGAGCGCCTGCGTAAAGAATGTCCGCAAGTGGCTTGGATGCCCTCCAACCACGTGAACATATGCGGCTCGGTCACGCAGGTCGTTGAAGTGCTTCGAGCCTGGTAACGCCAAGATGCGGTCTACGCTCTCTGGCGTTGCCGTTGCCTCAAGGGCCAGTTCGACTTTGGGGGCCTTTCTTGGTTCATCACCAGCCGCCTTCAGCGGCACGATCTCTTCGGCCAAAACCATGTCCGTGATGTTGGTCAGCTCTTGGCCGCTGAGGCTGATGGCCCGACAGCGGTAAATGCCTTCTGCGTAGACGCGGCAGACAGACACGACAGCTCCCGGCGAGAATACGGGCGGCGCATTTAGCGATGGCCCGCTGTAGCCTACAAACACGCCGCGCTCACCTATTTTCATCCCGAACCCTCCATAGCGTCATCTATGTTCACGCTAACACGAGTGGATCATGCGTCAACAAGAGATGAACCTTATAACTTCCGGCTATACATTCCACAAATTGGTCTCAAAGCCGACACGTGTAGCTATACCGTAATTATGGTATTGGATACTTCTGTTGTACTTGGCTTGGGCTAGACATGTGGCTACGAGGAGGTTAGGGGTAAGCGCATGAGCGCAAGTCCTCTAGACGCCCCGCAGGCGACCTTACCGCCACGCACGCCCGGTGACTTCCTGTCTGAAGCAGGGAGAGGGTCGGTGCCTGATCTGACTGAAGCCGAGTGGCGGGACCTGACCGGTCACGCTAAGGCCCGAGCGGATCGCTTCGACAACGAGATCGCCAACCGCCTTGCTGCAAACGACCTTCGCGGCGCGAAACACAAGGCGCGGAAGATGCTGACCTGTCGGGCAGTGTGCCTCCACGCCCTGATAAGGGAGAACGCGAAGGCGAAATCAGCGAACCGACTGCCGCCGCGCGAACTCCTCGCTCTGCTGCCCAATGTCAGCGTATTTGCCAGAAGGGCGTCCCCGACGCTCCGCTGGATGAGAAAGCGTACGGGTGGGTTCCGCCCTATCGTGAAGTTTGACCTTGTCGATGGAGCCTGTGCGGTTCTGATCGCGATGGTCCTCAGACCGTTCGCCCGCGCTCACCCTCAACGGGCCTGCCATCCTGCGCAGGTCATGCTTGCCGGTGGGCCGCCCGTCGCGTGCGAACGTCTTCGCGTAGCGTTGGAGCAGGCCCCGACGGAGGCCGTCTTCGTCCAGATCGACATTAGACGGTTCTTCCAGTCGATAGCCTGCTCTGAACTTGCGAGGATGACCGGGCTGCCCCCCGAGGTAATCCATAGACACCTGTCGATGGAGCACCTGAAGGTCCGCCATTGGAAGTCCCCTCCGGGCTACAGTGGAAGTGAAAGGGTCAGTCCTGAATGTGTCGCCTCTGCGCCGTCTGGCGCGGAGTGTGAAAGCGAAAGCCCAAGCGGCCTAGCCACTGGCTCAGCGGCGTCGTCTTTCGTGGCCGAGATCGTGATGGGGCATATCCTGAGGGGTGCGGGCGACCTTCAGGGCCTCATTGTGTTGATTGCCTTCTCCGACAACATCGGGGCGGTGGTCCGGTCACGGGAGGCGGCGCTCGTGCTCAAGGAAGCCATCCTCCGGGCGCTTCGGCGCTCGGAGGCAGGGCCCTTTGAGGCGGGCAGGGTCACCCTGAACGCCATCACCGATGGGTTCGACTTCCTTGGCTACCATTGGCGGGTGCTCGATGGGTCGGTGGTAGCCGTTCCAGAGCGCCGTAGACACGAATACTGGATCGCGAGATTTGGCACCGATCTCCTCCAGACAGGCTTTTCGGCTCAGCCGACGAGTGCCGCCCAACTCCAAACGCGGCTCCGAGGCTATGCCAACAGCAAGTGGTTGTGGGCGGGCCGCGACGCTTTTGTCGCCGAATGGGAGCGACGGATCTCGGAGATGATACCCAGCGGCCATATTGACCATACAGAAGACGCGGCTCCTGCCTAAGCCGTTGCAACCTGTTGCAAGGTACCAGGGTGCCTGTCTCCCTAGAGGCTCACAGAGCCTCCCATATCCTAGTGTACGCGCCGAAAACCCCGCAGGATGATCAGTCCGGGTTCCTGTAAGGCGCTGTTGATGTTGTCTCGCCTCGGTCGCTCTATATTCGGCGTCTCAATTGTAGGTCGACGTCCTGCCGGATAACATGAAAGCGCTGCCCAGAGACCCGGTGTCATTTTCCGCAACCGACTTGCGTCCATCTCCCAGCGAGCTGAAAGGCAGCGGGCGAATGTCTCAAAGTTTCTGCCTGAAGCGCGCATCTCGGCGCTTGCCTGTTTCGCCCAAGCAAGAAAATCCGGGCGCCAGATAACCCCGGCCCGGCTCTGGTCTCCGCTCACTAGCTGCGCGTTTAGGAGCGACAGAAGCATCGTCTCTTCCCGCTTGATGCACGCACCCCTCGTTCCGAGTACGGTTGCAGTCTGATCGAGTGTTGGGCGATCTTCGGCCAAACGCGAAGTTCGCAGTGCCCAGATGTCGGGTGCTCGACCAGGCATCTGTCCATGGTGCATGGCCACTTGGACGGATGGGTTGAAAGCGGCGAGAAAGGCCACCGGATCCGGGGTGGGTTCTTCGGGAAGCAATGGCAGGCCGAGGGCCGCCGCAAGCCGAACCGGATCCGGTTCTCCTATGGGTGAGAGCGACGTGGCGATGCCGGCCAGCAGACGGGCCGCGGCTTTGCCGGATCGCCCTTGGGGCAGGCGGTTCTCCATGGCGGCGAGGAGCAGTCCGCCGAAGCTCGTGATGTTTGCGGCCTCGAGATCCTGGCAGGCGCGCCCGACCGGAAAACTGCGAAGCGGCCGACGAAGCAGGCTCGGCGGCAGCGGCTCTAGCAGTCTAGGGGGCAGGGGATGGCGCGGCGCGACGACCTGTCCTTCATCCGTCAGCACCGCAAGAGCATAGGGCAGGATGTCGGCCAGCCTCGCGGCCGGGACCCCCCAGGCGCGCTCCAGTGCGCTGACGAAGGCCGGCCAGACGAGCGTCGTGGACGTCGACAGAACCTCCGCCGCCGTCCGCCACCATCGGCGGAAATCCATGCTGAACTGGAGCGGGGACAGCGACTGGTCGTCGTCCAGCAAAGCCGCGCCCAGTCCGTTGAGTAGCTTCGTCTGCCGCTGACGGATGCGCTCCCGGGTCACGCCAATGCGCTGCCCCACCTCCTCCAGCGTTGCGCGGGCCTGTCGCTCGCGCCCGAGCCTGAGGCTTAGGATTAGTCGATCCGCCTCCTCCTCGTGGGCCTCGGTCCATCGCCTGATGGTCTCGGGGATCGCCTCCACAAAGGCGAGACCGGTCTCGAGCGGCCAGTCCGGCACGACGGGGAACCCCCAAGATGCGGCGACGCCATCCCAGTCGGGGTCGCCGTTCTCGTCCAGACTTGCGGCCAGATCGGCGAGCCGGGTCCGTACGACGTCTGCGGTAGTACGACCGACGCCCGGCAGGCGGGAAAGGCCCATCTGGACGTCCGGTCTGAGCAGGCACCCGACGGTGCGCAGCCCCGCCTGGCGCAGGTACTTCGCCTTCGGCCCGAGCCGCAGGGTTTCGACAGGACGAGACCGCGCGGCCCCCGAGAAGGGACGAAGCGGCTGAGGCGGAGGGGCAGGCTGGCCTTCGGGAAGGGCAGGCGGCGTGACCACCCTGCCCGTGCAGAGGGTGTCGAACAGGTCCCAGTCCACCTCACCGTCGTCGGTGCGGCAGAGCCGGAGCATCCGCAGTCGCCGCTGCATCAGGTCCACGGCCTGCCGACCGAGCCACGGCGCGGCGTCGACGCGCTCGAACCCGCGCGCCTCGTCTTCAAGCAGCTCGCCCACCGTCAGTATCCCCGCCTCGGCGAGGCGGGGCGCGCGGGCCCCCAGATGAAGGCGACGCACGAGGCGCTGGCGGCTGGCGTCCGGCAGGGGCGCGGGCTCGACTTGCGGAGCCTGCAGGCCGCTGAGAAGGCGGAAGGCGCGCCAGTCCACGACGCCCTGCGGGTCGGCGCAGCTCAGGGCAATCCCCAGCCGCTCCTCGACCAGCTGGATCGCGCTCCGGCCGACCCCGCCGATCCTGCTGAGACGGCTCCAGCCTGCCTTGGCGTCGTCGGCAACATCGCCGAGGGTCGCAAGGCCCTCGGCCGCGAGCCGGTCCGTTTTTCGCCCCAGCGCCAGACAGGTGATGGGCAGGCCGCGCTGGTCCGCTGCCAGACGCTCTGCAACCGATCGGACGGTGGTCGGCTCCCGGCCGTTCGCAGCTCCGGCCCTTCCGGACGGCCCAGTGACGTCCCCGCTCGCCTCGACCGCCGAAGCCAACGGCGTCTTCAAGACCCCGGCCTCGCCGGTCCCGTCCGGGATCTGTGGCGCGGCCGGGTCCGTCTCTCCCCGACAGAGCGCTCCAAAAGCCTCCCAGTCGACGTCGCCCCGGCCGTCGCGGAAAACGGCGAGGGATCGGAGGCGACGGCGGACGAGGGCGGCCGCGCCTTCCCCCAGCCGTGGCGCTCGGGTCAGCCGCACGAAGCCGGCCGCATAGTCGTCGGCGAGGCAGCCAAGAGTGGTCAGACCGCTGGCCCGGATCCGCTGAGCCCGAACGCCCAGATGGAGGCACTCGATGCCTACGGCCCGATCCCTTTCGGAAAACGCCGGCTGAGGCCTGTCGCCATCGGCCGAAAGGCCGCACATCCGCTCCCATGCGCTCCAGTCCACCCGGCCCGCCTCGTCCGCGCTGGTGAGCAGGGCTACGATCCGTTCGCGGAGCTGGGCGAGGGATCTCTGGCCTAGGGCGGGCAGGGCGCGCAGGCGGGGGAAGTCGGCGAGGGCGTCGTCAAACACGGCACCGACGTCGCGGAAGCCGTACAGCTGCAGCCTCGCGGTCTTCGGCCCGAGCGCGAGGACGGAGACCGGGCGGCGCCGGTCGTCTACCGAGATGAAGGCCAGTCCCTGCACGCCGGACCTAGTGCACGCGTCGCCAGCCCGAGAGCCGGATGACGCCGGGCTCGGCCGCGGGGCCGCTTTCTGCCCTCACCACCTCGATGGCATAGAGGCCGGAACCGAGCGTCCCCCGAAAGGCGAGGGAGTCACCGGGGCGGGCACCGGAGGCGCGCAGATATTCGGTCAGATATGTGATACGGTACTCGTCCCGGGTGCCCTTCCCATGACGCTTTCTGTTGTACCAGACGTAGCGCAGCCTCCGCTCTTCACCGTGTTCGTCTGTGGCGAAGATCCAGGCGTCAGGGTTTTCGACCGACGGATCGAGAAACGGAAAGAAGGCGAGCAGCTCCGGATCGCCCTTCGGGACCAGGATGCCAGCCTGATGGCCGCCTGTGATGCCGAGGTCGTTGGCGCTCAGCAGTTTGGAAAAAGTGCGCTCCGTCAAGGTTTCGGCCTCAGGCTGAGCGCGCGCTGCAGGTCTTCGCGCTCCTGACCGCTCGGCGGCACGGCTTCTGCCCCCATCTCCCGCCGACGCCGCGCCCGTTCCATCATCACCTCCTCCACGGTGTCGACATAGTACAGATGATAGACCGTCACCGGTTCAGTCTGTCCCCGCCGATGCGCCCGGGCGCTGGCCTGCAGTTCGAGCGCAGGGTTCCAGACCTGGGTGAAGTGGATCACAACCGTGGCGGCCACGATGTTCAGCCCGGCCCCGGCGGCCCGCGGATTGAGCACGAGGACGGCGGGACCGTCATGTGCGCCAAAGGCGTCGACGAGGGGCTGTCGCTCGCCCGCCGGGGTGGCTCCGTTGATGGCGCCCCAGAAAGCCGCCGGGGCTCCGACGACGTCAGCCGCCTCTTTCAGGATCGGACCGCAGGCATTGAAGTTCGCGAAGATCAGGACCTTTCGTCCGCTGCGAAAGGCCTCGCTCAGCAGGGCTGTGGCGCGTTCGAGCTTGGGCGTCATGAGACCTGCCGCCGCCGTCCTCGCGACGATCGTGCGGTCCTCCCAGCCGGCTTCCCGCACATTAGGCGTCCTGAGCCAAGGATGGGCGCAGAAGAGCTGAAGCTGGCCGGTGGCGACCAAGCCCCCGGCCGTCGGATAGAGCTCGAGCGTTTCGTCGAGCACGGCGTCGTACTGCGCCGCGAGAGCCGCCCCGAGTTCGACTGGGACCTCGACGTCGGTGCGGGGCGGCAGGTCGTCGGCCACGTCCTTCACCCGACGCCGAAGCACGATAGGGGCCGTAATCCGCGCTAGCGCCTGCGCCTCCGCCTCGCCGTCCGGGTAGGTCGCCTCGAACGTGGCTTGGTCTCCAAGCAGGCCGGGCACGGCCAGATCGACCAGCGACCAGAGGTCGAGCAAATGGTTCTCGACGGGGGTGCCCGTCACCGGAATCGTCCGGCGTCGCGGGATCGACGCCACGGCTTGGCGACGCTGGGACTGGGGGTTCTTGACCGCCTGGGCCTCGTCGCAGATCAGCCAGGACCATTCCAACGCCTGGAAGAGGACGAGGTCGTTCACGGCGGTATCGTAGGTGGTGATCAGGACCTGCGTGCCCGTCAGGTCGCGGGGCAGGCGCGCGCGGTCCGCTCCGCGATGAACGCGTAGGGTCAGGTCGGGTGCGAAACGCGCCAGTTCCCGCACCCAGTTGGCGATCAGGGTGGTGGGCGCGAGGATCAGGGCAGGAGCTTCGGGGTCGGGCGGGCTGCGCAGTAGGGCCCCGATGATCTGGATGGTCTTCCCCAGTCCCATCTCGTCGGCGAGGATGATGCCCCCGGCCTCGCGCACGGTATCGGAGATCCAAGCCACGCCGCCCGCCTGATAGGGGTAGAGGGTCGCCTGCAGACCGGGCACGCTGAAGCCTTCCGGCGAGGCGAGCGTCTCGGCCGTCGGGTCCGCAAGAGCGTCCGGCGCAATCTTCACCGTCAGGCGCTCATCCGAAGTCCGTTCCAGGGCCAGCGCTTCGGGAAAGGAGAGATTCGTGGGGTCCAGACCGGCCACGCGCTCGGCCACCATGGCGGCGACGTCGTGCGGCAGGGGGCGTATCGACGACGCGTCTCGTACCCAGGCGAAGTCGAGCCCAGGAGCCGTCATCGGCAGGGCCTCACCCCGCCGCATCCGAACGGCTTCCAGACACGCCACATAGCGTCCCTCGCGTCGCCGGACGGTGAGGACCGGATCGAGCACGCTGTCCATGACGGCGAGCTCGCCTCCCAGCCGGGCGATTGCCCCGACCCAGTCGCGCGGCAGGTCGTTTGGATCAGCCTGGGCCATGATCCAGCTTTCCGCGGAGCTCTTCCACCGTCCAGGGGACCGGTCGGCGGGTGTGGGCCGCGCGATGGCAGTTCGGGCAGATGGGGACGAGATCGGTCGCCGGATCGTAGGGGCGTGGTTCGGCCAGCAGCGACACCGGCTCCAGGTGGTGCACCTCGATGATGCTGCCCGCGTCTCCGTAGACCGATCGCGGCTCGAATCCGCAGACAGCGCAGCGATGCCCGTAGATGGACAGACACAGCAGCCGGTTGCGGGCGCTGCGCTCCCGCCGTCGCACGACCGACTCCGTCAGGCGTCCTTCCTCGTCGTACGTCTCCGGCTCGATGTCCTCATAGCCGATCAGCTCAGCCATCGCGGCCATTAGCGGGGCCATCACGGCCTCGGCGGTGGCGACGATCGCTTCCTCCGCGGACGGCAGTCCGACGTCGCGGATCAGGACGTCGACCCCGAACTCAGGCCCCGTCACCCGCCAGTCGTCGAGCGTCTGATCGGGCGCGATTGCCCATTCGCCGGGTGCGGCGGCCCGGGCCATCAGGGCGCGCGCCGTTGTCAGACGTTCCAACGGAGCCGCCGCCATCTGCTCGATGCACGGTCGGGCGAAGCGTCCGAACGTCTGGCTCACCCTATGTCGTTTCAGACCCGACGGTCGAAGCGTCACTACGGGGCCATTTTCGGCCCCGAGATCGGCAAACCACGCCGTCAGGCCGGTCCGCGCCTGACTGTCGTTGATCCGGACGGCCACCTCGGCTCCGGTACCCCGCTCAAGCGCGACGCGGAGCGCCTCGGTCCGCTCCGGCGTCAAGCTTCAGCCTCGACCTCAGCCTCGGCCACGGCGACCGCGATCTCCTCGAGGTCGCGTCCGGACGGGGCGGGCGTGTCTTTGAGTAGTCGGCGCAGGTTGCTGGAGATCTCCTCGCGGATGTCCTCGAACATGCCGGCCAGCTCCGGGTCGGAGTTGTTCTGTTCGGCGGCGGCGAAGGCCCAGAGGAGAAAGTCCAGCCCCTCGACCGCGTCTCCTAGAGCCGCGGTCCTCAGATAGATCTTCTGGTAGAAGTCGTGGTGGCGGTTGATCCGCACGCCGATGCGATGGCCGCTGGTGCCGGTGCTCCGCATTGCTGGCTCCCAGACGTGTCCGCTGGTGATGTCGTCGACGGCCTCGATGAAGACCCGATCGGGATCGACGTTGCTGTTGACCGGAATGTGCAGACGGATGCCCGCGCCGCGGTTGTTGTTGACCGTCACCTCCTGTCCCGAGGGATCCACCTGAACGACCGAGGCGGCCTTGGTGGCGACCTTGGCGAGGGTCCGATTGGAGCTGGCGCCATGCACCAAGAGATCGGTCGCCTCTTCGCGGACCTTGCGCCGGTATCGGCGATCGGCTTCGTTCCAGAAGGGCGTCAGGGTCTTTCTCAGCGACTCTTCCAGCGCCGGGTCGAAAAGAATCCGCGACTTCTTGACGTCGATCTTGAAGGCGTCGTCCAGCTGATGGTCGAAGTCGAACTCGACGCGGAGCAGGGAGTAGTGAGGGTCGTCCGAACGGAAGACCCCGAGCCAGCCGCCGTGGTGGATAATCCGGCCCTCGCGGTAGATGTAAAAGCCCTGCGCCCGGCTGGAGATGCGAGCCTTCTCCTCATTCTCCTCCTTCGTCAGATCCTTGCTGTGGGGAAGGATCCAAGCGTTCATCCGCGCCTCGTGCACCGAGCCGTCCTCAAGTCCGATCTTCAGGGTCCGGGCGTGATCGGGAAGCACCTGCTCGGCCTTTTCAGGGAAGAATGGGTTCCAAGGCTCCACCGGCTCGTCGTTCACATGGATGCGGACCGTCGGATAGGTGTCGTCGGCGGGATCGAGGTAGCGATGGAACACCAGCGACAGGTGTTCCTTCAGGCGCCGGACGCGGTTCTTGATGGCGTTTCGTTCGGCCGTGCCGCCCGCCTCAGCGTAGTCTCGCGACAGCAGCCGATCGCACTTGGACCAGACGACAAGCGTCCCCGAGCCTTCGCCGCAGAGCTCCTCGAACCAAGCCTCCTCGCCCTTCGTCACGGGCTCCTGAAGCATCTGCCAGTCGTTGAGATCCTCGACGTGATCGAGATCCCATTCGAGCTTGCCGAGCTCGGTCGCGCGCCGCGCCCGCGAGATCAAGCCATAGCGTCGGCAGATCGAACTGGAGGCGGTCTTCAGCCCAAGGCCGAACTTGCCGAGGCTCTTGGCGCTGGCGCGTTTCGGGGCCCCATACCGCATGGCGTTGAACAAACCGTCGGAGTCCATGCCGTCGCCGTTGTCGCCGAAGTAGACAAACTTGCGTCCGTCCTGCTGCAGCTCGACGCGGACGTTCACCTCCGTGGCGTTGGCGGCGATGGCGTTGTCGATGATATCGGCCGCGGCCGTATTGAAATCGTAGCCCGTATCGCGAAGTCCAAAGATCAGTCGGGACGGGTCGGGGAGGTTTCGCAGCCGGTCCCGTTCAATGTCGCCACCCGCCATGGTCGTCCCCTGATAAAATCCAAGTGTCGCCCGGAACCCGCTGTCCGGAAGGCGTTCTACTCCGAATGAGCGAAACTACCTTCAACGCGGGAAAGTTGAAGTCTCAATCAGCGACCTTGATGCGTCAGAATCGGTCGTACCGCCGCATCGGCGGTCTTGAACCTCCTAATGCGCGAACATAAGCAGAACGAGACGCGTTGCGCGGCGGGATTCTTTCTGCCAGCTTGGCACGAATTGACACAGCGAGGGCGAATCAGTGGGTCGGATCCGGACAAGGCATGACCGCAACTGCGAGTTTCGCCAGCTTCGCATGCGCGCCGGGCTAAGCCTTCAGCAGACGGCGGATCTGCTGAAGATGTCGGCTCGAAGCCTGCACCGGTACGACAATGGCGATCAGCAGCCTTCGGCGCTGGCGATTAAGACGCTGCGTCAGGCCGCCGAGACTCGCGGAGTGCCGGCATGCGGAACGCAGCGGGCCTTTACCTTCGTCGATCTGTTCGCCGGCATTGGCGGCCTTCGACGTGGGTTCGAGAGCATCGGCGGCCACTGCGTCTTCACATCGGAGTGGGACCGCCACGCCCAAGAGACTTATCAGCTAAACTTCCGGGATAACCATCCGCCGGCGGGCGACATCCGCCCGTTCAGCGCGGAGCCGGACCGCGTCCCGGACCACGATGTGCTTCTCGCCGGTTTCCCCTGCCAGCCGTTTTCGATCGCCGGCGTGTCGAAGAAGAATGCGCTCGGCCGGCCGCATGGCTTTCTCTGCGACACCCAAGGGACGCTTTTCCACGACACGGCGAAGATCATCGGGGCAAAACGCCCCGCAGCTTTCCTGCTCGAGAACGTCAAGAACCTCGAGCGCCATGACGGAGGGCGGACCTTCGCAACGGTCATGAACGTACTCCGCAACGAGCTAAAATATGATGTTACGGCCCGGATCATTAGCTCCGAAGCGTGGGTGCCACAGAGACGCGAGCGAATCTTCATCGTAGGCTTCCGCGAGCCGACTGGTTTCGATCTTAACGCACTTGAGCTTCCTGACCCGGCTTCCGGGCCGAAGCTTGGGTCGATCCTCGACCCTCACGAAGAGGTCGATCCCAAATACACCCTCACCCCCCGGCTGTGGGAGTACCTAAAGGCGTATAGGGCTAAGCACGCGCTGAAGGGCAACGGGTTTGGATACAGCGTTTTTGGGCCAGACGACGTCACGCGTACGCTTTCCGCTCGTTATTACAAGGACGGATCCGAAATCCTCGTAGATCAGCCGGGCTCCCGGCCCCGTCGCCTGACGCCGCGAGAGTGCGCCCGCCTGATGGGGTTTGAGACTAAGGAGCGTCCTTTCATCCTCAGCGGATCCGACACCCAAGCCTACCGGCAGTTCGGTAACTCAGTAGTAGTCCCGGTTATCGAATTCGTGGCCGCGGCGATGAGGCCGCACATAGAAGCTGGGGTCTCTCGCGGTGAGGCTCAGGCAGCCGTGTCGCCCGATCGGGTGGCTGCATGACTGTAAATGAAATGAGCTCTCGTTGCTTTCTGCAGGTCTCAGTTTTGGTTAACAGCCATTAGGTATGGCCCGGTCACGTTCGTGACGCCAGACGGTGCGCCGCGAGCAAGACGGGGAGCGCATACGCGGTGGTAAGGCGAGCTAGGCAGCCCGATAGGCACACACCGGAGCAGCGCAGCCACAATATGTCGCGAATTCGCAATCGCGACACGAAGCCTGAACTCCAACTGCGCCGCGCACTTCATGCTGCAGGCTTCCGCTACCGGCTTCACGATCGCCGACTGCCTGGAAGTCCCGATCTCGTGCTGCCGAGCCGGACCGCGGTTGTATTCGTCCACGGTTGCTTTTGGCACGGCCATGACTGCGCTTTGGGTGTGATACCGAACACCCGTACCGAATTTTGGGAGACCAAGATCCGGGCTAACAAGGCTCGGGACGCCGCTGCGGAGACCTCGCTGCTTGAGGCAGGCTGGCGTGTCCTGACTGTTTGGGAATGTGCGCTTCGCGGTCGCCGACGGCTGCAACTTCAAGAAATCGTCAGCAGAGCTTCCGACTTCCTCCTGTCGAAGGATGCTGCTCTAAGCATCCAAGGAGATGAACCATGAGAAGATCTGTCCCCGCTCGTCCGCAAACCAGCGTCAGGACGGATCATTTCCAGGGAGGAAGCCAAATGAGGCTTCAGGAGTGGTCCCAAGTTGAGCCCAAAGCCCTGAGGCCGCAGCGACCTCCTCGCCACGCGTCGAGTGCTCGTAATGTCGCTTGGTCACTTTGGTCCCCGGCGCGTGTCCCAGAAGGCTTTGGACGATCCGTTCCCGGACGCCACTACTCGCCTGCCATGTCGCGAAACATGCTCTGAGGTCCTTGGGTCTGACATTTGCCAGCTTGCCTCGACGGGTGATGTTGGCCGCCTTCGTCGCCGCATGCATCGACTTGCGAATGTCATCAATGGGCCTCCCATGCTTACGGCCCTCGAAGACATACTGATCAGGCGCTCCCTGCCGCTCGGCTAGGGAAGCACAAAGGACTGGAGAGAGTAGGAGCGTGCGGATGCTGTAGCGGCTCTTTGGTCCCCAATCGGCGCGGCGCTCGATACGGGCTTCTCCCCGCTCCAGATCGACTTGCTCCCACCGAAGATTGGCCGCCTCGCCGAAACGACAACCCGTCTCCATCAGGAGGCGGACGAAAGGTCTGATTCGGTCTGGCATGTTCTCCAGAAGGGCGACCGCCTCGGCTGGAGTAAGGACGAGAGGTTCCTTGGGATCGATGGGCAAACGATCGGTCGAGACCACCTTGCTCAAGAGACCTTGCTCGACAGCCCATGCTTGCACCTGGCCGAGGGTCGCGAGTTCGGCGTTGATGGTCTCAGGCGCTCGCCCCTCCTGTCGCCTAGCGGCTTGGTAGGCATCCAGACGACGCCGGTTCAACTGGTCGATTGGAAGGTGGCCGAACGCTTTCACGATGGGTGCGAGTTGGTAGAGGTTGGTGACGAGGCTGCTCTGGCGCTTCTTGCCAGCATCAACCCTCACCTGTTGATCGCGCGCCCAGTGTTCGGCCACGTCCGAAAGGCAAGGCGCAGCATCACCATCAGCCGGAGCGTTTCCACAGGCTCCGTTTAGGCGGACCTCCAGCAGCAAGGAACGCGCACCGGCCTTTGCCTCCTCGGCCGAACCGAACATCAACCGGAGGCGTCTGCCACGAAGGGTCAGATTGGCTGGCACGTCCAACTGCCAACGGCCCGTAGCTTGACCGTCGCGTGTGTGCGGCCTGATCGTCAAGCTACCGACTTTGAAAGCCCTACCCACGGCTGGACCTCTGCATCTGACTGGCCAATGCAGCGGGGTCGAACGGACGGGCGGGAGACCTAACTGGTGCTCTGCGTGGTTCAGAGGAAGTGGCTGAGGAAAGCCCGGCGACGGGGAGGTTCCTGACGTAGGTCAGGACGTCCTCGCGGAGGTAGAGCAGCCATTTTCCAGGCCCTCTCCGGGCTGGCAGCTTCGACCGTGGGATGCGTCTGACCGTGTCCTCCTCGCATCTCAGGATGCGAGCAACATCGCTAAGGGTTAGGACATCGTCATCGCGCCAAGCAATCTTCCGAGATCGAACTCGGGCGCTATGGGCGGCGGGGGTAGAACGGAAAAGAGACAAGGCAGGCCAGCGGTTTGGGACGAAGCTGGCAACCCCTGTAACCACATCTCTAGGCAGCGCACCATTAATCGGTTGCAACCGGTTGCAACGGCTGCCGGGCCCGCGATGGCGGCCTCGCTTCCCGGTCGGCAGGCTGGCCATCCACGGATGGTCCTTGGCAACACTTGGCAACGCCCTTAGCCGAGTCTGGGTCAGCCGAGACTGTGGCCGAGTTAACCTACTGAAATGTCGAGGAAAAATGGTGGACGCGACAGGGATTGAACCTGTGACCCCTACGATGTCAACGTAGTGCTCTCCCGCTGAGCTACGCG
>JAIERG010000230.1 GCA_019747095.1 Caulobacteraceae bacterium
GGTAAGCTGGGGTACTGTTCGAATAACAATACTGATCGGTTCAGTATGTCAAGTGACGGTGCGATGACGCTCGCCGAACCCACGACCCGCCGCGGCCGACCGCGCGACACAGCCAAGGACGAGGCGATCCTGCAGGCGGCAGGCGACCTGTTCATGGAGCATGGCTATGAGGCCGTGAGCGTGGATGCCGTGGCTCAGAAAGCGGCCGTATCCAAGGCCACGATCTATGCCCGTTATGCCGACAAGGAGGCGCTCTTCCGCGCGGTGCTGACGCATGAGTGCGAGCGGGTGGTGGCGCCGTCCAGCTTCATTCCCGATCCCGATCTGTCCCTGCGCGACGTGCTGATCATGCTGGCGGACCGGTTCCTCGGACTGGTGACCGGTGAAAAGGCCATGGGCATGCACCGTGTGCTGGTGGCCGAAGGTGTGCGGGCCCCAAGGGT
The DNA here is from genome assembly GCA_019747095.1 of Caulobacteraceae bacterium. Classification (GTDB taxonomy): domain Bacteria; phylum Pseudomonadota; class Alphaproteobacteria; order Caulobacterales; family Caulobacteraceae; genus Brevundimonas. The sequence continues at coordinate 444 of JAIERG010000230.1, forward strand.
GTCGGAGCTGTTCTACGAGACCGCTGTCGAGACGCTGAAGAACCGCTTCGCCGACTGGCTGAGAGTCGAGACGCATGCCGGCCGGCTGGCCGTGCGCGATCCGGCCGGGGCGGCCTGGCGGTTTCTGGGGGCGGTCAAGGGCGAGGCCCATCTGCGGGCCGCGCTAGGCCTGCCGCCTGTGCCACCGGACCGGCTGCGCGCCCACATCGAGGCGTGTGCCGACGAGTTCATTCGCGCCCACGCTCCGTGAGCTCGGTGGTCTCAGCGGCTTCCAACGTCGTCCAGGTTAAGCGGTTTTCATGAAACGGGACTTGACGGAGAGCTTCGGCTTCGGGTCATACGTTATCTCGTAACATTTTCTGAGGACGCCCTCCCATGAAGCCCTCGCGCCCCCTGCTCGCTCGCTCCGTCCTTCTGGCCACAGCGGCTGTTTCGCTGACGGCCATGCCGGTCTTTGCCCAGTCGGCGCAGGAGCCGACCACGGAACTGGACGACATCATCGTGACCGGCGCTCCGTTTGGCATCAGCCAGAGCGCCTCGGTCATCGCGACGACGGTGCTGGACGAGGAAGCCCTGGCGACCGCGCCGGCCGCGACGCTGGGAGACCTGCTGGCCGCGACTCCGGGCCTGCGGTCCAGCTCTTTCGCACCGGGGGCGACCCGCCCCGTCATTCGCGGGCTTAGCGGGCCCCGCGTGCAGGTTCTGACCAACGGGATCGGCCTTATCGACGCCTCCTCGGTGTCGCCGGACCACCAGGTTGCGGCCGACCCGGCCGAGGCCAATCGCATCGAGATCGTGCGCGGTCCGTCGACACTCGTTTACGGCGGTTCGGCCATCGGTGGTGTCGTGAATGTGCTCGATGGACGCATCCCAGATGCCCTGCCGGAAGGTGGTCTGGAGGGACAGCTGATCGCCCAGGGTTCGACGGTCGATGAGGGCACCGCGTTCGGCGGCCGCGCGAACATCGCGTTCGGCAGCTTCGTGCTGCATCTGGACGCGGTGACCAAGGAGGCTGACGATTACGACATTCCGTCCTCGCCGATCTCGCGCGCCCTGGCGGATGCCGAAGGCGTCGCCCGTGAAGACACGGGCTCGGTGCCCGGCAGCTTTTCGGAACTGGACGCCTGGGGCATCGGCGGCTCCTTCATCGGTGAAGCCGGCTTCGCCGGGATCTCCTACAAGGAAACGGACAGCACCTACGGCGTCGTTGCCGAGGAAGGCGTCTTCATCGAGCTCGAGCAGCAGCGCTTTGACGCGCGTGGCGAGCTGCAGTTCGACACTGGCCCCTTCCGGGCCCTGCGAGGGGCGTTTGGCCAGGCTGACTATACTCACACCGAGTTCGAGGACGTCGGCGAACCCGGCACGGTGTTCGAGTCCGATGGCTGGGAAGCCCGGGCCGATCTGATCCAGCGCGACCGCAATGGCTGGAATGGCGCGATCGGCGTCCAGGCTCTGTCTCGCGATCTGTCGGCCATCGGTGACGAAGCCTACATCCCCGCAAGCACAACCGATGAGGCGGGCGTCTATGCGGTCCAGCGCTGGGACCGCGACGGCTACGGGTTCGAAGGCGGCCTTCGTTACGACCGCCGCACGGTTTCGGCGACCCCGATCGGCGGTGCGACCGAGCTTGAGCGCGAATACGACAACTGGTCGGCTTCAGGTGCTGTCTTCCTGCGTCCTTCTGACGGGGTCTTCCTCGGACTTAGCCTGAGCCGCAACGAGCGAGCCCCGTCCGAGACGGAGCTGTTCGCCGACGGCGTCCACGTCGCCACTGGCGTCTATGAGGTGGGCGACACCACGCTGGACAGCGAATCGGTGACCACTCTGGAAGGCACGCTGCACTACGATGGGGGAGCGCTCCGCGGCGACCTGCATGTCTATGCCTCTCGCTACGATGGCTTCATCGACCTGCGGGACACCGGACTGGTCTACGAGGAGATGCACCATGGCGAGATCGAGGAGTTTCCGATCTTCGCCTACCTCCAGACCGACGCGGACTTCCGGGGCTTCGAGGCGGAGCTCGCCTACGACATCTGGGCCGAGGGCAATCGAGCCGTCACGCTTGAAGGCGCGGTCGACTATGTCGATGCCGACACCGATCTTGGCCCCGCCTCTCGCATTCCGCCGCTCTCGGTAACGGGCCGGGTTGAGTACGCCTCGGGTCCGCTGGACCTCGGACTTGAGGTCCGCCACGTCGCCGAACAGGACGAAGTGGCCGAGTTCGAGCTGCCGACCGAGAGCTACACGATGATCAACCTCTCGGGCACATGGCGCCCGTTCGTCGACCAGGGCGTGACGCTGTTTGCCGAAGCTCGAAACCTGACCGATACCGAGGCCCGCGAGCACGTCAGCTTCCTCAAGGACATCGCGCCCTTGCCGGGCCGCAATCTGCGCGTCGGCATCGCCTACCGGTTCTGAGGCCCAGGGCGCGAGCCGCCGGTCAGTCGATGTTCGCCTGGAAGAGGGCCATCCTGTTGCCCTCCGTATCCTCGAGTTCCGCGACGCGACCGGCGGGCACGGTCTTGATCGGGTAGAGAACGGCCGCGCCTTCGGCCTGTCCCCGGTGAACCGTGGTCTCGATGTCCGCGACCGTGAAGTAGACGAGTGCCCCGCTCCTCGAGGGGATATAGACGTCGCCCATGGCCAGAGCGCCCGTCGCCCCGGCGGCTCCCTCGACCCAAGGAAACAGCGCCATCTGGTAGCCATCCACGACCTGACGTTCCAGGACGATGCCGAGCACCCGCTCATAGAAGGCCTGCGCCCGGTCGAGGTCGCGGACCGGAATCTCGAAGTAGCCGACCGGGTTGGGCATGTGATTGTCTCCGCTTCAGCCCCTCAGTCGCATCCTGCGCCTGGGTGCCGCCGAGGCATTCAAGCGTGGCATCTCGATGATGCCAACATCCACCGGATCAGATGGGTCAACCGGATCCTGCGCGACCGCAGACTGGGCGGATTCAGAGATCGCTGGCACCGACGGCCGTGCGCATCTTCAGCAATTCGCGCGCGATGACCTGGCGTTGGGCCGCATCTGTGCCAGGGTCTGAACTGAGCGCCAGGAGTGCCAGCAAGGCCTCGACATGGACCCTCAGCGCCTCGGTGTGCCAAACCCCTTTCTTCGTCAGGGCGTCGATCATTTCCCAGACGCCTTCTGCGGCGTCCGCCAGTTCGTGGCGTTTGGCCAGTCGCGCACTCTCGACGATCTTGAGTGCGAGCCAGCCGATCTCATAGCTCTGGCCAAAGATGTCTGCTTCGTCCTGTCGACAGAGACGGATCAGTGCCTGAACGTCTCCCTCGATGCTCTCGCCCAGAATCGGGGCCAGGCGATTCAGTTCTTGCTCAGCGTTCCGGACATGCTCGGCGAAAGCTTTGCGATCCAGCGAGGTGAGGATTTTCGCCAGCCGATTGCGCGGCACGAAGGAGACGGAGGGAGCGGAGGCGGTCATGCGAACAGTCCGTCGATTTCGGCTTGGGAGAGATCGCGTTCGGGTTTTGCCCTGAGCTGAATCTCGGCGTTGCGGCGTTCGGGCTGGTCTTCGGGCAGGGGGACGCGATGAAACCTTCGATCCGGACCCGTGTAGCCCGGGTCCGAGATGAACATGCGATGGCTCTGGGCGATCCAGAGCATCCGCTCAAGCAGGATCGTCGGCGAGACCGGCTTGGCGATCGCGAAGTTGGCGCCAACATCGCGCGCCCGCTCGATCTTCGACTGGGGCGTCGAGGCGCTCATCATCAGAATGGGAACAGTGAAGTTTCCACCGTTGGGATCAGAGCGGATGCGACGAACCAGATCGAATCCGTCCTCATCTGGCATTTCACAGTCGACGATGACGATGTCGAAGACCCTCCGCGACAACTCGCCCAAGGCCTCCGCGACCGAGTTGCACTTGGTGGTCTTGTTGATGCCGAAGCCCATGAGGATGGCCGTGACCACCTCAAGCGACTGGCCGTTGTCGTCGACGATCAGCGTCTCGACGCCCTTGAGCCCCATGCGGGTTGAAGGAAGCGTCATCGGGCGGCTCGCTTGATCATGTCAGCGCGCGTCGAACAGGGCGTCGGCTGCGCCCTGACTGAGACCGGCGATGTCCGATGGTCCGTTGAGAAGATGAGCGTCCGGGCGAGTGTCGGCCGGCGCATCAGAGATCAGGGCGGCGAGCCTTGTGAGGCGTTGACCCGCCAGATCCTGGAAGCTGCACAGCGAGAGCATGTCAGAGAAGACGTCCGATGCTGTGTGGATGTCTGCAGACGGATCTGCCGCGAGAGACAGGCCGATCTCGATCTTGCCCAACAGCGCATCGCACGCCTCGTTGAGCATACACCGGAGGGCTTCGACTTCGGCGAGAGCGGACGCCGTGTTCACGGTCAGAACTCGCCCAGGACAGAGGTCAGTTTCTGTTTAAGGACCGCCTGGGTGAAAGGCTTGATGACGTAGTTGTTCGCTCCGGCCTGGCGGGCGGCAACCACGTTTTCCGTCTTGGCTTCGGCGGTGACCAGGACAAAGGGCAGGCTCTTCGTTCGCTCGTCCGCGCGCACTTCCTTGAGCAACTCGAGGCCCGTGATCGGCTGCATGTTCCAGTCTGACAGGACAAGGCCGTACGTCTTGTTCCGGATCATGTTGAGCGCCGTCTGCCCATCGAGGGCCTCGTCCACATTGTGGAATCCAAGCTGGTTGAGCAGGCCGCGCACGATGCGGATCATTGACTTGTAGTCGTCCACCACCAGCACATTCATGGTCTTGTCGACAGCCACGCCATTCCTCCAGCAAGGTCCGCCTGCGGACACATTGATGCTATCGAGAGTTGTTTTGGCTTGCCTAAAGTAAGGTTAAGCTCGAGGCGAAGGGCGAAACTGCGACATTTTGTACCCCTCGGAGACACGCGGGACGCGAAACCTGTTCAGGTTGGATTAACCAGCGTTGGCAACCTTAGGGTATCGGCCCGATGCGCGGATGACCCGTTGAGCCGGAGAGGGAGCGGCCAGCGTGGACCAAGTCATCCAGGAGTTCGTGGCAGAGGCGCGCGAAGGGATCGAGGCGCTCGACTCCAAGCTCGTGGCGTTCGAGCAGCATCCCGACGATCCGGAGCTACTCGGCGACATCTTCCGGCTCATCCACACCATCAAGGGCACCAGTGGTTTCCTGGGCCTCGGCCGACTCCAGGCCGTTGCGCATGCAGGCGAGAACGTCCTCGGTGCATTCCGGGACGGCACTCTGGAAGTCAGTGCGGATGCCGTCTCCGCGGTTCTTCAGGCGGTTGATGTCGTTCGTCTTGTGATCGACGGGATCGCTGCGGATGGGGTTGAGCCTTCGGGCGACGACCGGCTTCTGATCGAACGGCTCGACCGCATCTTCGAAGGAGAGGCCCCACCGGCTCCGGCCGCCGCCGGGTCTGCATCGACGGCGTCGCTTCTTGATCGCCTTGGCGGAGAGGCGACCCTGGATGCGGCCTGCGAGTCCGCGATTGGGACCCTGATCCACGACAAGGAGATCGGACCGCACCTCGCCGAAGTGGAGCTCGACGCCTTGCAGGCGATGTTGCGAGGTGGCCTGGTCGCCCAGGCCCGCGGAACAGACCCAGACGGGTTCGCGGTGGCGTTGGCCCAGACCCTTCCAAGACTGCCGGCGGGCGAGGGAGACCGGTTCACCTCGGCCGTTCGTCAAGGCCTCATCGCGCTTGAAGCCGATACAGCGGCGGTTGCGACAATCTTGCCTGAGTCCGGCGGGGGTCACGCGTCGGCAACGCCACCTGGGCCCGCCGAAGCCTGTGCCCAGTCGGCTCAACCCGATCCGGGAAGCGTGCGGTCGACCCCGGAATTCGAGACAGCGAACCAGACGATCCGTGTGAGCGTGGATGTGCTGGAAAACCTGATGACCATGGTCTCGGAGATGGTGCTGATCCGAAACCAATTGATCCAGACCTTGAGAAGCGTGCCCGACAGCCCGTTCGCGGGGCCACTTCATCGCCTGAACCAGGTCACGTCCGAACTGCAGGAAGGCGTGATGACGACCCGGATGCAGCCCATTTCAGGGGCCTGGGCCAAGCTGCCGCGTCTGGTGCGTGATCTGGCGTCCGACCTCGGCAAGCAGATCGAATTGTCGACGTCAGGCGCCGACACCGAACTCGACCGTCAGGTGCTGGAGCTGATCAAGGATCCGCTGACGCACATGATCCGCAACGCGGCCGACCATGGGCTGGAGACGCCGGCAGAGCGATTGGCGGCCGGAAAGCCCGCGACAGGTCGGATCACCCTGTCGGCTCGACATGAAGGCGGTGCCATCGTTGTGGAAATGACCGACGATGGCCGCGGTCTGAACGCCGACCGTATCCGTGCCAAGGCCACGGCGAATGGTCTGGTCTCAGCCTCCCAGGCCGCGGCCATGTCGGATGTCGAAGCGCGCCAGCTGATCTTTCTGCCGGGGTTTTCGACCGCCGAGCAGATCACGTCGGTGTCCGGGCGCGGCGTTGGCATGGACGTTGTCCGCACCAACATCGAGAAGATCGGAGGGGTGATCGAGCTCTCCTCCGCGCCCGGCCTCGGCACGCGGTTCGTGATCCGCATCCCGTTGACCCTTTCGATCATCTCGGCGCTCATCGTTGAGAGCTGCGGCGAACGCTTCGCCATGCCCCAGGCCGCGATCATCGAGCTGGTCAGCGCGATCGGCTCGGAGGGCCGCCGCATCGAGCAGATCAACGGAGCGTCCGTTCTGCGCCTGCGCGACCGTCTGCTTCCACTGGTGTCGCTGCAATCCATGCTGGGTCTGACGGCACCAGACATGCCCCGCGCGGATGCCTGCATCGTGGTTGCCAGGGTTGGATCCTTCACCTTTGGCGTCATCGTCGATCGGGTGTTCGACACCGAAGAGATCGTGGTCAAGCCGGTGGCTTCGGTCCTTCGGCATCTGAAGCTTTATTCCGGTGCGACCATTCTGGGCGACGGCTCGGTCATCATGATCCTGGACTTCAAGGGCATGTCCATGGAGGCCGGGGCGTCCGACCTTGTCGGCGGCTCCGAGACCGGGGAGACGGATCTGACTGGCCCCGTGCAGTCGACGCAGCCCCTGCTGATTTTCCGGGCAGCGACATCCGCCTTGAAGGCTGTTCCGCTCGAGCAGGTCGCCCGGATCGAGGAGCTGGATCCAAAGTCTGTCGAGTGGATCGATGATCGGTCGGTCATCCAGTACCGCGGTGCCCTCATGCCGATCCTCTGTGTCGACGGCACACCGCCGCCAGTTGCAGGAGAAACGCCAAGGCCGCTTCTGGTCTTTTCCCGGGGAGAAAGGGCTCTCGGTGTCATTGTCGACGAGATCGTCGACATCGTCGAAGGAGCCATGGGCCCTGTCACGGGCCAACGCGGTCAGGATCACGCAGCGAGCCTGATCGTGGCCGGTCGTGCGACCGAGCTGGTCGATGTGGAAACCTACTGGCGAATGGCCGAGGGCACGCGCGCCGAGGCAGCGCCCGGTCTGATGCCTGCGCCCGTCGGTGTTACGAAGCGCCTTCTGGTGGTCGATCAGAGCCCGTTCACGCAGCTTCTGCTCGGGCCGCTTCTCGCTCAGGCGGGCTATGCGGTCGAGGTCGCTCCGGATCCGCAGAACGCCCTCAAGCTGCACGATAGCGGTGCTGTCTACGATCTGATCCTTGCCGACACGTCTCCGGCCGGCCCCCACGCCCGTGAGATGGCGCAAGTGTTCGGGCGCGCCACGGGCTGGCACGCCACGCCCCTTCTGGGACTGGGTGCTCATCGCCTCGATACGCCCACGGGCTTGTCCGACTTCGCGCGCAGCCGCGAGGGCGAAGCGTTCCTGTCCGCTGTTTCCGAGACGCTCGAACCGGTGAAGGGAGCCGCCTGATGACCCATCCAGGCGACAGCCCGATCCAGGGCCTTGTGTCCATCAAGGTCGGTGGTGAGACGTTTGGCGTGCCGGTCCTGTCGGTTCAGGACGTGATCACGGCGGTCCGGATCGACATCGTGCCCCTGGCTCCACCCGAGGTCGCCGGTTCGCTGAACCTGCGCGGCCGGATCGTCACTGCCATGGACATCCGTCGTCGTCTCGGCATGCCGCCGCGCGGAGAAGGCGCGCCGCACATGAGCGTCATCGTTGAGCGCTCGGGCGAACTCTATGCCCTTCAGGTGGATGACGTTGGCGACGTGCTCTGGCTGGCGACCGCAGATCAGGAGCCGGCACCGATCACCCTGGCCCCGGAATGGCGCGCGGTTTGTGACGGTCTGTACCGCCTCGAGGGCGAACTCATGCTGGTCCTCAACGTCGAACGCTTCCTGACCCTTTCACCCCCTCAATCGATGGCGGCCTGACCGCCTCGCGAACGCCCGGAGGAAACTGACATGCCCAAGAGCGCCCTGGCCGAACAGATCGGCGAAGCCTTTGACCTGGTGCCGGAGTTCGACTCGGCGACCTTCAGCCGCGCGGCGCTCGACGCCTCTACCGCCGCGCTGATGACTGTGAACACCGACTATGAGATCACCTATCTCAATCCGGCGACCGTCAAGCTGATGGCAGAGCACAGGTCCCTGTTCGCCCAGGAGTTTCCTCGGGCCAACCTGGACCAGCTCATCGGCCAGACCATCGACGTCTTCCACAAGAACCCGGCCCACCAGCGCCGTATGCTGGCCCAAGCCCTGCCCGAGCCGCATGATGCCGAGATCGCGATCGGCGAATTGCGGTTCAAGCTGCGAATCTCCTCGGTCCTGACCGACCAGCGAGAGTTTGTCGGCCACCTTCTGGAATGGGCCGATGTCAGCGAAGCGCGCAAGCAGGAAGCGATGCTGGCCGCGATCGATCGCGCCCAAGCCGTGATCGAGTTCTCCCTGAACGGCCAGATCCAGCACGCGAACGCCAATTTCATCGCGACCATGGGCTACTCGCTGGAGGAGATCAGCGGGCGCCATCACAGCATGTTTGTCGATCCCGCATATGCCCAGAGCTCGGAATACAGGCAGTTCTGGGAAAAGCTCGCGCAGGGCGAACACCACGCCGGGCAATACAAGCGGATCGCAAAGGGTGGCCGCGAGGTCTGGATCGACGCCAGCTACAACCCCGTGCTGGACTCGCGCGGGCGGCCATTCAAGGTGGTCAAATACGCCACCGACATCACGTCACAGAAGCTGACCCAGGCTGCGCTGGATCGAGCCCAGGCGATCATCGAGTTCGACATGCAAGGCAACGTCTTGCGTGCCAACGCAAACTTTCAGCTCGTCATGAGTTACGACGAGGACGAACTGGTGGGGCGCAATCACCGCATGTTCGTTTCTCCGTCGGAGGTGGACGGGCCCGGCTATCGCGACTTCTGGGACCGCCTCCGCTCCGGCGAATACCAGAATGGCACCTTCCGCCGGATCGCCAAGGGAGGGCGCGAAGTCTGGATCGAGGGCGCCTACAATCCGATCCTTGATGCGCAGGGCAAGCCGTTCAAGGTCGTTCAGCACTCGTCGGACGTCACAGCCCAAAAACTCGCCGCCGCCGACTTCGCCGGCCAGATCGCTGCCATCGACAAGGCCATGGCGGTGGTCGCCTTTGACATGACGGGCAATGTTCTCGAGGCGAATGAAAACTTCCTCGCCACGATGGGCTATCGCGCCGAACAAGTCATCGGACGACACCACTCCATGTTCGTTGAACCGGGCGAGGCCCAGGGCATCGATTACCGCCAGTTCTGGGAGCGGCTGGGCCGCAGCGAGTATGATGCGGGCCAGTATCGTCTGATCGGCGCGCACGGAAAGCAGGTCTGGCTTCAGGCCAGTTACAATCCAATCCTCGACCTGAACGGAAAGCCCTACAAGGTGGTGACGTACGCCACCGACATCACCGAGCAGAAGGGCGTAGCGGAGCGCGTCACCCAGATCTCGTCGATCGTCGCCTCGGCGGCCTCGGAAATGCGGGCCACCGCCGAGGGCATGGCCCGTACTGCGGAAGAGACCACGCGCCAGGCAGGCTCGGTCGCATCAGCCGCCGAGGTCACCTCCGTCAACGTGCAAACCGTGTCATCGGCGGGCGAGGAGCTGACCGCCTCGATCAGCGAGATCGCGCGTCAGGTCGCGGAATCTTCCACCATCTCGCAACATGCGGTGGTCGAGGCCGACAAGACGTCGGAGTCGATCCAGACGCTGGCAGAGGCCGCCCAGAAGATCGGCAATGTCGTGACCCTGATCAACGACATCGCGGGCCAGACCAAGCTGCTGGCGCTCAACGCCACAATCGAGGCCGCGCGGGCGGGTGAAGCTGGCAAGGGTTTCGCGGTCGTGGCGTCCGAGGTGAAGAGCCTGTCGGACCAGACGGCCCGCGCGACCCATGAGATCTCCTCGCAGGTCAACGCCATGCAGGCAGCGACGCAGACCTCGGTCGGCGCCATCGCCGGCATCACCGACACCATCAGAAAAGTCGCCGAGATCGCATCGGCCATTGCCGGTGCCGTGGAGGAGCAGACAGCCGCCACGCGAGAAATCGCCGCCAATGTGGCGCAGGTGTCAGAAGGGACCCAACTGGTCTCAACCAGCATCGCAAACGTGTCGGATGCGGCGGTACAGACCAGTCATGCATCCAACGACTTGCTCAACGCGTCGGCCGAACTGGCTCAGCAGGCAGAGGCGCTGACGCTTGAGATGGACAAGCTGGCCAACAGGTGAAGCAACCGCATCAAGCCAGATACTGGGGGTGGTCGGAGTCCCGACCGCCCCCTTGTTTCAGGAGGGGGTAGGGCCCGGCTGAGAGGATCAAACGGACTTGACCTGAAACACACCCCGAAGGCCCTCTCGTGGCTCGAAGGCACCATCCAGCCCCACCACAGTCTCCGCGCTACCCAGGATCAACGCGGCGTCAGGCTCGAGCGCAGACGCCAGGCTCTCCAGCGTCCGTGCCTTGGTGATCGGGTCAAAGTAGATCAGCACATTTCGGCACAGGATCAGATCGAACCGGCCGAGCATCCCAGTCCCGTCAAGGAGATTGTGTTGCCGGAACTCAACCATTGAGCGGATTTCAGGCTTGATCCGAAATGCAGCGCCCTCCCGCACCAACCAGCGCGCCTGACGCTCCGGACTGAGTCCGCGACGAATCTCGAAGTCGCTGTAGAGTCCCGCTCTCGCCCTTTCCAGGATCGGCGCCGAGAAGTCGGTGGCCAGAATCCGGATCGTCCAGTCGGCGAACAGGGCAGGAAGTTCCCTGAGCAGCATAGCCAGGGAGTAAGGCTCCTGGCCGCTGGAACAAGCCGCGCTCCAGATGCGCAAGGTCTTGGTGCCTGCCCGGGATTTCACGAGTTCGGGGAACAGGACATCACGCAGTTGGTCGAAGGGGGTGTTGTCTCGAAAGAAGAAGCTCTCGTGCGTGGCCATGGCGTCAATGCAACGCCTTGCCAGTTCCGATCCGGGTGCGACGCGGACCTGGCGCAGGAGCATCGAAAGGTCGCCGAAGGTCTCGCTTCGAACAATCGGTTCCAGGCGTGCCCGCAACAGGTAGTCCTTGTCTGCGGTCAGCGTCAGGCCGGACCGCTCAAGGACCAGACGACGGAAGGCCTCGACATCATCGGCAAGGAGAGGGCTCATCGAGCGATTTCGCGGAGCCAGTTCGCAATCTGGCAAGCAGGCAGGATGGCCTCCGCCAGACCTGTCTTGGCGGCCGCTCCCGGCATCCCCCATACTGCGCTTGTCGCCTGATCCTGAACGATGAAACGTCCGCCAGCCTGTGCCGTGACGCGGCAACCTTCGGACCCGTCGAGCCCCATGCCTGTAAGGATCACGACGGCCAGCCGGTTGCCGTAGACGGCTGAGGCCGACCTTAGCATCGGATCGACTGCTGGTCGGCAGTAGTGCTCGGGCGGCCCCTGGTTCAAGGCAATGACGGGCGCCGCTCCCTCGCGACGGACGGTCATGTGCCATCCCCCCGGAGCAACGTAGCAACGACCAGGAAGGATCGGCTCTCCATTCTGCGCTTCGGCGGTCGGCCGTCCGCTTGCGCGTCCAATTTGCTCGGCCAGGATGGCTGTGAACGTGGCCGGCATGTGCTGGGTGATCAGGATGGGTTGGCTGATGGAGTCGCCGAGCTCAGTCATCAGCTTGATCAGGACCGGGGGAGCGCCCGTGGAACCTCCAATCGCGATCGCCGCCGGCCTATGGCCCGTGACTCGGGCGGGACGGGACGGAATAAAGCCGGACGCCGGCGCCGGCCTGTCGTCGCGAGGACGCCGGCCAAGGGCGATGACCTTGGAGACGAGTTCCCTCTCGAACTCGGTGGCGCTGGTCAGCGTTCCACTCTCCGGCTTGGGCACATAGTCGGCCGCCCCGTTCTGCAGCGCCTGTAGGCTGATGCGCGCGTTCCTCTGACTTATCGTCGACGCCACGATGATCCGGACATCGGGCCATGTGGCCAGCATCAGGGGAAGAGCCGTCATGCCATCCATGACGGGCATCTCGAGATCCAGGATCACGACATCGATCGCTGTCCTGCGTAGTTCCGCCAAGGCAGCCTCGCCGTTCGCGGCGCGGGCCACGACTGTGATCGACCCTTCCCTTTCCAGCATTTGCACAATCAGACCGCGTGCCATGGCGGAGTCGTCAACGACCATCACCCGGATGGGCGGCGCGATCCCGGCTGGCATGGGCTGGCTTTCGGGGCATACGAGCATTGGCCGACAAGACCATTGACTCGTAAACATTAGGTCGATGCAAGACCCAAAATGACAACTTTTGGTCGTTCTGGTGGAGTTGGGAGCCGCTCGCCTGGAGGGCTCCCCACGCTCCTGTGGTGTGTCAGAAGTTGACTGTCACACCGACGAATGGGGCGTGACCAATACGGTCTTCCGCGGCCTCCCTGACATCTTGCTGGCGCAAGTAGCCGAGGCTCACATCGTACCGGCCAAAGCTGCGTTCAAACCCGATGAAGGTCCGCAGTCCGGTCACGCCGGTCTGACCGTCGGGCTCAGTGCTGCGCAAGGTGATGAACAGTTCCGCGTCCCCGGTAAGCGCCCACCCGTCTTCCGAGGCCGTCAGCGGGATGGTCGTGCCCAGGCGCTGCCGCAGTCGCCAACCCGTCTGTGGGTCGACGTCAACGAACCGCTGTTCGAGGCGCGTGCGGAACTCAAGCGGACCCCAGTCGTAACCGATCTGTTGCAGCAGCCGCACTTCGCGTTCGTCGGGTCCATTCCAGCGCTGTTCGACCCCCACGCTCCATTCGCGACCCTCTGAGTCTTCCCGGTTGATCCAGAGGCGCGCGAAGTAGGTGTCATTGCGCGGGTCCTGCCGAAGGCGTTGGGCGGTCTCCAGCTCGATCGAGGTGCCATCATCCAGCGATGTCGCGAAGGCGGGATTGAACCAGATCTCTCCATCCTCGTCCTGAGCGACAGCGGTCGAGGAGGCAAAAAGCAGGCTGCCGGCGAGCAGGGCGGCTTTGGATATCTGCATGAAATCGTCCTGGATTCACCAGCGGCGGCGATCCGTGAGGTCCGCCGCCGCTGGCCGGTCAAGTGGTCGGGACGGGTCGTCCCGTCCGCACGATGGGTCCTAGAAGCGGTAGCTGACGCCCGCGCTGATGACCCACGGATCGAGGGCGTGCTCTGACTGCAGAGCAGTCGCAGAACCCGCGCGGAAGGTGGCTGTCGTATCCACGAAGTAGCGTTTCGCATCCACGCTGAAGCCGAGGCCCCGATCATTCAGCGGCAGGTCGAACCCGGCCTGCAGCACAAATCCGAACTCGTCGGACAGGTCCACATCGGTGGCACCGAGCGCTGCCGCACCCGAGCCCACGTCTTCGTTGAAGATGAAGAAGTGGGTCACACCAGCGCCGACGTAGGGCTTGAAGCCGCCATCCATGGCCCAGTGGTACTTGGCCGTGACGGTTGCGGGCAGGATGATCGCATCATCAACCAGCGCGGCACCCGACAACGGGCCTTCGCCTTCAACGTCGTGCGGCGTCACGCAGCAAATGGTCTCAACCGAGAAGGACGGGCTGAAGAAATACTCGATGGCAATCGTCGGGACGTACGAGTCGGACGCGCTCACCTGGGATCCGCCGGGCAGACCAATGGCGTCGGTGCGGACATCCGTGATCTCGCCATCCGGCAGAACGGCCGTGACGAAACCTTTCACCTGGAAGCGCCCGTTGGGGTCCTGGGCTGAGGCGGGGTTTGCTGAAAGTGCAGCGAGCACGACGAGGGCTGCGCCCACGGTAAACGACTTCATGATGGCTCCGGACAGGAGGTAAAGGGAGGTCCGGCCGCGTCCGGGGGGAGACGCGGCCGGCAATACGCGTCGTTAGTTCGGCGCGTAGGGGAGCGACGAATGGTGCAGCACGATGCGCAGGGCACCGTTGGCATCGCGCACCCAACCCCAGGTCTTGTTGACCGTGGTGGTTTCGCCGTCCTTGTTCGTCAGCATGACGTTGCCGGTGGAGATCGCGGTCGTTCCATTGATCACGATGGCGGCGTTGTCGATCTCGTAGGAACGCCAGCCCTTCAGGGCAAAGCCGGTGTCCTCCGGAAAGCGGGCGTTGCCACCGACGAAGTAGGCCAGCGCGCTTTCGCGCGTCGTGCGGAAGGTGGTTTCGCCGTACGCCAGGGTCGGCTTGAAGGCGACGGGACCAAGGTTGTAGCCGTAAGCCGCATCGAGGACCTCCCCGGCCAGGCGGGTCGCGGCAGCCTGACCGTTGCGCTCATACTCCGTGGCAATCGCGACGAGGGCGTTGCCCCAGGCGCGCTGGGCGGCTTCGACTTCGGCCACCGTGATGGGGGCAGCGGCAGCAGCGGGGGACAGCGTGGCGACGGCATAGGAGTCGTTCGAGGCCGTGGCGGGGGTGACCGGGGTTGCGAACGCGGAACCCGCGACGAGAAGTGCGGCGACGGCGGTCAAGGCGAAGGTCTTGCGCATGGAAATGTCCTTTCAAGCACCGCGATGGCGGCGATGGCCCCAAGGTGACGTTCCGGCGACCTCGGCACATCAGCCTGACGGCCAGCCAGCTGGCCTATGCCGATTGGCATAAGACGGCTGTCGCTCCGTAGGCTACACACGGGTGCCGGTCCTCGGAGATCATCGCGTGCTGAAAGACGCCGCCCCTGTTGCGCTCGACCTCAGGTCGCTCTTCCGAGACTCGGAGGCGAGGGCGGCTCGGCTCAAGCTGCTGATCGATGTCAGTCGGGAACTGGCGGGCGCAGATGGTGATCGCCTGCCGGAGGCTGTCGGGAATGCTGCCCAGAGGGCTGCCCTGTTCGCAGGCTATGCCACCGGTGCGGTCGAGAGGGGTGAGCGCTCCCCCGATCACGCGGATCTCGTGATTCCACTCGCCGCCCTTGCGGAACGCGGCCAACCGGGCATGAGCATCGTCTTCTCCCAGCCAATGAACCCTGCGGCGGTTTCCACGCAGGAAGACGCTGACGCCCTGCGATTGCTGGTGGAGTTGATTGAGGCCCGGCTGATCGTGGACGTTCAGCGGCGTACGGAAGCCAGCCTGCTGGCGCGGCTGGAACGGCGCGAGAAGGAGCTGGAGCAGGTTCTGTCGCGGGTCGTGCGCGCACAGGAAAATGAACGTGCCGCCATTTGCGCCGATCTCCATGACGGCGTGGCACAGCAGGTGGCGGCTCTTCATCGCCGTCTCGAACTCGTCCACCTCGACCTTCTCTCTGACAACGCGCGTGCCGCCGACGATGTTCACGATCTGATCGGAGTGGCGCGCAAGGCGGTTTCCGACCTTCGCGGGGTCATCGCAGGACTTCGGCCGCCGAGCCTTGACGACCTTGGTGTGGCGTCCGCACTGAGAGAAGAGGCGCGCCATCTCGAGGCGGCAGGGCACCCCGTCCGCATTTCCGATGGCATCGGCCAGCGTCTGCCGGGCTGGTTGGAAACACTGCTGTTCCGCGTCGGCCAAGAGGCGCTCAACAACGTCGCCAAACACGCACCGGGCTCCGCCGTGGCACTGGACCTCGTCACTGAACCAGACCGAAGCGCAGTGGTCCTGACTGTGGAGGATGCTGGCGGAACGGCCCCGGTCGCTTCAGCGGACCCAGGCACTCCACGCTTCGGCCTGGAAATGATGAGAGAACGTCTTCTGGCGGTCGCCGGATCGCTGGAGGCAGGCCCCACGGCCAGCGGGTTCCGCATTCGCGCCGTTGTTCCGCTCGCCGGTCTCTGACATGCGCATCCTGATCGCCGATGATCACGAACTCACGCGTGCCGGTCTGCGAGCGGTCATCGAGCGCGAGCCAGACCTCGAGGTGGTCGCAGAAGCCGACAGAGCAGAGATGGCGGTCGAGCTTTGCCTCGCCGGTGGCGTCGATGTGGCGATCCTCGACATTCGCTTCGGGGGCGGCATGTCCGGCCTGGAAGCAGCGCGGCTGATTCTGGAGGCAACGGCGACCCGGGTCCTTTTGCTCACCCTGCATGACACGGCCGAGTATGTGCGCTCGGCACTCTCGGCGGGCGCGACGGGCTATGTCCTCAAGGATGCCGGGCGCGAGGAACTGCTGCACGCCATTCGGGCGGTGGGCGAGGGGAGAACCGCCCTGCCGACCGACCTCTTGCGCCTGGCAGTCTCCCCCTCGGTTGGTCCGACTGAAAGCGATCTCGCCCGCTTGACGAAACGCGAGCGCGAGGTGCTGGCCCTGATCCGGGGTGGCCTGACTAACAAGGCGATCGCCCGCGAGCTTGGCATTGGCCCGGGCACCGTAAAGGTTCATGTCGAAAAGGTCATCGCCAAGCTGGGCGTCACCGACCGGACGCAAGCCGCGGTTTTCGCGGCGCGGGCAATGCCATGACTCCTCTTTCGCTGTGGGATCGTGCAACGAAAGCTTGGTCCGATCTGGGTCTTGGGCCCAAGGGGCTGATTGTCGTTGCCCTGCCGCTGGCGATCCTGCTCTCCGGCATAGGGGCGCTGCACCTATCCGCCCGTGCCGAGGCGGAAGCAGAGGCGAGGGTCCGGCTGACATTCGCGATCCAGCGCGACATCCACGAGGTGCACGCTCTGCTGGCGGAAGCTGCCAGTGGGGTGCGAGGGTATCGACTGACCGGTCGCCGCGCGTTTCTTGAGCCCTACATCAAGGCCGAGGCCCTTCTGCCAACGACGCTGGATCGACTGCGCCGCACCGCGCGCGACCCGGAAATTCGTCGCCGTCTCGCCAGGGTCGATGGTCTCGTGGTGCTGAAGCGCGACGGGCTGGCTCAGCTCGCTGCCATGCCGGGTGCCGGGACGGCGGCGGGTCTGGAGACACCCACGGTGGCACGCGCCCTGATCGCCAACAAGGCCGTGCTGGACGCGCTCAGGGGCGAAATCGAAGCGATGCAGCGGCGCGAGGTTGAACTCCTCGCGGAACGTCAGGCTCGTGCGGACGCTGAACGTCGGCGCACCTGGACGCTGACGGCGCTGATGGCGGGCGTTGGTCTGCTGGGGGGCCTCGCGGCGGCACAGCTCCTGTTCACGGGCATCGTGCGACGGGTCAGAAGTCTCGAGCGTGACGCCGAGCGTCTGGAGCGAGGCGAACCCCTGACTCTCGTCGACGAGGCGCAAGACGAGATCGGCAGGCTGGCGAGGCGTCTGGTCGAGGCCGGCGACCTCCTTCGGTCGAGAGAGGCGGCCCTGAGGGAAGGCGAGGAACGCTATCGTCGGGTCATCGAAGGTGTCCGCGACTACGGAATCTTCGCTCTCGACATCGAAGGCCGCGTGGTCAGCTGGAACACAGGTGCCCAGAGGATCAAGGGCTGGACCGCGGATGAGATCCTGGGTTGCCACTTCTCGCGCTTTTATCCCGAGGAGGCCCGTGAGGAGACCCCCGCCCGACTGCTGGAGATGGCCCGGCGTGACGGCCGGGTGGAGGACGAGGGGTGGCGTGTTCGACGCGACGGAGGACGGTTCTGGGCCAATGTGGTGATCACCGCCTTGCGGGATCAGGACGGTCAGCTCACGGGCTTTTCCAAGGTGACGCGGGACATCACAGAACGACGTCGCGCTGAGGACGCCCTGGGCCATGCCCGGGCCGAGGCCGAGAGGGCCAGCCGAGCCAAGAGCGAGTTTCTGTCGCGCATGAGCCACGAACTCCGCACGCCGCTGACCGCCATTCTTGGGTTCAACCAACTGCTTGGCATGGACCGCGACACCCTGGCGGAAGACCAGCGCCACGCTGTGGACCAGATCGCCAAGGCGGGCGGCCACCTGCTCGCCATGATCGAGGAAGTTCTGGACATCGCCCGGATCGAGGCCGGTGGGCAGGCTTTGGCACCGGAGCCAGTCGCGATGGCCCCCTTGCTGGAAGAGGTCCGCACCCTCATCAGCCCGCAAGCCCAGACGGCGGGCGTCGACATGCAGGTGGAGGGTGATCTGGCGCTCTCTGCCCACGTGGATCGGCGCGCGACCATGCAGATTCTGCTGAACCTTCTGTCCAACGCCCTCAAATATGGCCCGCAGGGCGGCGCCGTGACGCTGACACTCAAGGGCGACGCCAACCGGGTCTGGGTCGAAGTCGCCGACGAGGGTCCGGGCGTGCCCCCGGGCCTTGTCCAACGCCTGTTTACCCCGTTTGATCGTCTGGATGCCGAGCGCTGGAGCGGAGCGGAAGGCTCCGGGCTCGGATTGGCGTTGTCGCGAGGACTGGCGCAAGCCCAGGGCGGAGATCTGCATTACCGCCCGAGAGACGACCGTCAGGGCGCGATCTTCATCCTCGACCTTGTCGCATCACCGCACACGCCGGAAACAGCCGCATGAAGATCGTTCCCGACGCACCCGACGTGAAAGAGGCTCGCATTCTGGCCGTCGATGACGAGGCCGCCAACCTCAGCCTGGTGGACCGTGCGTTACGACGGGAAGGGTTCACCAACATCGTGACCTGTCTGGACGGACGCGACGCTCTTTCAGATTTCGCCGCCGTGACCCCCGATCTGGTCCTGCTGGATCTGATGATGCCGGGCTTCGACGGATACGAACTTCTGGAGAGCTTTCGAAGGCTGACGCCGGATACGGAGTACCTGCCCATTCTCGTGCTGACAGCAGATTCCACCATGAATGCCCGGCTGCGAGCCCTGTCGCTCGGAGCCAATGATGTGCTGCTGAAACCCTATGACGTCGGCGAACTCCTGATGCGGTGCTGGGTTCTTCTGGAAACGCGACAGAAGTTTCGGGCGCTGCGGGCCTAGCAGAGACCCGGACTGTTGGTGCTGATCGCGATGGCTCGGCCGCTTCGCTTCATCAGCCTGGCATTCGGCACTGACGCGTGGTCAGAGAGGTGTGTCGAATTGGGCTGGCGGTGCTGTCAGTCTTTCGCGAACTGGTCTCTGGGAGGTCAGGCCATGGGACTGGCAATGATTCCTGCAGGCGCTGTCGGATGTTGCGAAGGAAGCGAGGCGGCCGGGCAATCCCAGCCGCCTCAGAGAACACCCTAGAAACGGACGTTCAGTCCGACGATGATCCGCCTGTCCGTCAGGCCGTTATAGCAAAGCAGGGCATCGTCATTGATGCAGAACTCATTGGCGTCCTCCTGGGTCAGGTTGACGCCCTCGACCCCGATGTTGAGCCAGCCGTTGACGTCATAGTTGACGCTCGCGTTCAGTTGCCCGCGGTCATCACTGACGCGCGGGACATCGAACGCCGAAGTGAAGGCTTCCTGATTCAGGAAATCCGAACGCCACGTGTAACGCAGGCGCGCAGAAAGGCCGTGCTTCTCGTAGAACAGGGTTGCGTTGTAGGAATACTTCGACAGGTTCTCGAGCTCGATCTGGTCCTGGGGCAGGGGATTGAACCCGAGGTCGCGGGTGGTGTTACGCGTCAGACCAATGGTCCGGTAGTTGGCGACGTTCCCGCCGGTTTCCTGGTAGGTGAAGTTGCCGATGACGCCAAAGCCGGACGCCCAGCCCAGACGATCTTCCCATTCCGAAAGATCATGTTGGAAGGCGACTTCCACCCCCGTCTGGGTCGTTTCGCCTTCGACGTTGAACGTGGACGTCAGAGGTACACAGATTCCGGTCTGGCCGCGCGCCGGGTTGTTCACGTTGATGATGGCGATCGGGTTGTAGATGCCTCCCCCGGGGCAGGACGGATCACGGCTGCGGTTCACCACCCCGTTGACCGCATTGTCAGGCGGGCTTTCCGTGATCGAGGCGAACAGGTTGTCCCGCACTTTGTGGAACACCCCTACGCTGATCACGCTGGATGGGGCGAAGTAGTACTCGGCCGACAGGTCGAAGGACCAGACGGACTCTGGTTCAAGGGCCGGATTTCCGCGCACTACCGAGGTGTTTTCGCTGGTTACGAAAGAGACCGACGAAGACAGGTTGTTGAAGTCTGGACGGCGAATGTCCCGCGCTATGCCACCCCGGATAAGCAAATCCTCACGCGGCTCGGCGACCGCGTTGAGACGCGGTAGCCAGAACTCGTAGGACGTCTCATTGACCGCTCGCACGGGGGCGGCTCCAGTGACAATCGTGTTGCCAACAGAGCTCAAGTCCGTTGTCACATAGCGGACCCCTGTGACGTGACCCCCGTTTCTCATCCAGCCATAACGAGAGTCCTAGGTTGATCTGAGCTGTGATCGGCTGGGTTGGCA
>JAIERG010000076.1 GCA_019747095.1 Caulobacteraceae bacterium
TGCCAACCCAGCCGATCACAGCTCAGATCAACCTAGGACTCTCGTTATGGCTGGATGAGAAACGGGGGTCACGTCATAGTGCCAAGGAAAAAGGGCGGCCCGAGTGGACCGCCCTTGGTCGTTTCAGCCAGCGAGGCCGGTCAGGCCCGACGCTTGATCAGTCCCAGCAGGAACAGCAGTAGACAGGCACCGCCAAAGGCGACGATCAGCGTGACCAGGTTGAAGCCGCCAACCGGCGTGCCGAGCAGGTTCTGCGCAATGAAGCCGCCGATCAGCGCGCCCAGCACGCCGACGATCAGGTTGGTGATCAGGCCGTGACTGCGGCCCATGACCTTTTCCGCCAACCAGCCGGCGATGATGCCGATCACAAGCCAGCCAATGATGCCAAGTCCCATGTGGTGTCTCCTTCCAAAGCCAAGGTGACGCCATAATGCGTCTGGCTCATCGAAGGTTGCGTGGGGTGGCCGTGATTATTCGACGGTGACCGACTTCGCGAGGTTTCGCGGCTGGTCGACGTCGGTGCCTTTGTGGACCGCCGTGTAGTAGGCCAGAAGCTGCACCGGCACCGCATAGACCAGCGGCGCGATCAGCGGATGACAGTCCGGCGCATGGATTCGCTGGATGCCGGCACCATGCGGATCGGGGGCCGTGCTCGGAGCGATCATGATGACCGGCCCCCCGCGCGCGGCGACCTCCTGCAGGTTCGACGCCGTCTTCTCGAACACATCGTCCAGCGGAGCGAGCGCGATCGTCGGCGTTTCCTCGTCGATCAGGGCGATCGGTCCGTGCTTGAGCTCGCCTGCGGCATAGCCCTCGGCGTGGATGTAGCTGATCTCCTTCAGCTTCAGCGCGCCCTCCATGGCCAGCGGGAACATCGCGCCCCGGCCGAGAAACAGGACATCGCTGGCCTTGGACAGTTCGGCGGTCACGGCGCGGATATCGGCGTCCATCTGAAGCGCTTCAGAGATCAGACGCGGGGCTTCGAACAGGGCCTTGACCAGTTCGCCCTCGGTCTGGCCGTCGATCCGGCCGCGCGCCACCCCGGCGGCGACGGCGAGGGCCAGCAGAGCCGAAACCTGGGCGGTGAAGGCCTTGGTGGAGGCCACGCCGATCTCGGGACCGGCATGGGTCGGCCACAGCACATCGGCCTCGCGCGCCATCGACGATGAGTGGACGTTGACGACGGCTGCGGTCTTCAGACCCTGGCCCTTGCACCATGTCAGGCTGGCGAGGGTGTCGGCGGTCTCGCCCGACTGGCTGACGGCGACCGCGAGCGTTCCCTTGGTCACGGCCGGCGAGCGATAGCGGAACTCCGACGCGATCTCGACGTCGCAGGGCAGGCCCGCGATCCTCTCGAAGGCATATCGGCCGATCTGGCCGGCGTAGAAGGCGGTGCCGCAGGCCACGATCTGGATGCGGTCGATCTTGGCGAAGTCGATGGCCCCGGCTTCCAGCGTCTGCACCTTGGCCTTGCCGGTCACCAGGTCGAGATAGTGGGACAGGGTGTGCTGGACGCTGTCGGGCTGTTCGTGGATTTCCTTCTCCATGAAGTGGCGATAGGCACCCTTCTCGACCATCGCGGACGAGGCGCTGACCTGCACGACGGGTCGTTCAACGGCCGCGCCCGAGGCATCGAACATCCGCGCGCCCGAGCGGGTCACGGCGACGAAATCGCCTTCTTCCAGATAGCTGATCTTCTGGGTGAACGGCCCGACGGCCAGGGCGTCGGAGCCCAGATACATCTCGCCCTCGCCCCAGCCGACGACCAGAGGCGAGCCCTTGCGGGCGCCCAGGATCAGCTCGTCCTCGCCTTCGATGAGAACCGCCAGGGCATAGGCGCCGGTCAACCGGTCGAGCACAGCCTTGAAGGCCTCGAGCGGCGCCTTTCCGGCGGCCAGTTCGTGGTCGAGCAGATGGGCGACGACTTCGGTATCGGTCTGGCTTTCGAAGGTCCGGCCCTCGGCCTGGAGTTCACCCTTCAGCTCGGCGAAGTTCTCGATGATGCCATTGTGGACCAGGGTCACCCGACCGGCCTTGTGCGGATGGGCGTTCGGCGTCGTGGGCGCGCCGTGGGTCGCCCAGCGCGTATGGCCAATGCCGATGGTGGACGACAGGGGCTCGGCCGCAAGCACGGCTTCCAGCTCTCGAATCTTGCCCTTGGCGCGGCGGCGCTCGACCTTGCCGTCAACGAGGGCGGCGACCCCGGCGGAGTCATAGCCCCGGTATTCCAGCCGCTTCAGGCTGTCGATCAGTCGGGGGACCGCAGGGCCCGTGCCCGTCACGCCAATGATGCCGCACATGGATAGAGGTCTCCGGGGGTCGTCCCGGCCGGGTGACGGCCGCGATGGTCTGCTCTAGGGAAGACGTAAGGAACCGGCACCTAATAAGCCGTTTCGGAAGGTTTCCGACAGCGGGGAGGTCAAGGCTTGGGCGAGCGCAAATACTTCGGCACCGACGGCATTCGGGGCCGTGCCAACATCACGCCGATGACGGCCGAGGTCGCGCTGCGCGTCGGCCTGGCGGCGGGCAAGCTGTTCATGTCGGGCGATGACCGGCGTCATCTGGTGGTGATCGGCAAGGACACACGCCTTTCGGGCTACATGATCGAGCCGGCGCTGGTGGCGGGCTTCGCCTCGGTCGGGATGGACGTGCGCACCTTCGGCCCGATCCCGACGCCGGGCGTAGCCATGATGACCCGGTCGATGCGGGCCGATCTCGGCGTGATGATCTCGGCCTCGCACAACGACTATGCCGACAACGGAATCAAGCTGTTCGGCCCCGACGGCTACAAGCTGTCCGACGAGATCGAGCTGAAGATCGAGGCCATGATGGACGCCGGCCTCGACGAAGGTCTGGCCCCGTCCAGCCAGCTGGGGCGCGTCAAGCGCATCGACGAGGCCCCCTGGCGCTACTCGGAAATCGCCAAGGCGGCCTTTCCAAAGCACCTCAGCCTCGCCGGCCTGAGGGTCGCGGTGGACTGCGCCAACGGGGCCGCCTACCGCGTCGCGCCGACGACCCTGTTCGAACTTGGGGCCGAGGTCTGCGCCGTCGGCGTTTCGCCCAGCGGGACCAACATCAACGCCGACTGTGGTTCGACCCACCCCGAAACCGTGGCGGCAGCGGTCAAGCAATATCGCGCCGACATCGGCATCGCGCTGGACGGCGACGCGGACCGACTGATCATCTGCGACGAAAAGGGCCAGGTCGTGGACGGCGACCAGATCATGGCGCTGATCGCCCGCGACTGGGCAAGGCGCGGTGTGCTGAGGGGTGGCGGCGTCGTGGCCACCGTGATGTCCAATCTGGGGCTGGAGCGCGTCCTCAAGGCCGACGGCCTGACGCTTGAGCGCACCAAGGTCGGCGACCGCTACGTCATGGAGCGGATGCGCGAGGGCGGCTTCAACCTGGGCGGAGAGCAGTCCGGGCATCTGATCCTGCACGACCACGCAACGACCGGGGACGGGCTGATGGCGGCGCTTCAGGTGCTGGCCGTGCTGGTCGAGAGCGGCAAGCCGATGAGCGAGCTGGCCCGCCAGTTCGATCCAGTGCCCCAGCTTCTGCAGAATGTGCGCTTTACCTCTGGCAAGCCGCTGGACGACGCCCGGGTCAAGGCGGCGATCCAGGAGGGCGAGGCCGCGCTGAATGGTCAGGGCCGGCTGCTGGTCCGTCCATCCGGCACGGAGAAGCTGATCCGCGTCATGGCCGAGGGCGATGACGCGGCCCTGGTCAAGCGCGTGGTGGCCGACGTCGCGGCGGCCGTGAAGGCGGCGGGCTAGGACTTACGGACAGGCTCGGCTCCGTAGCGATTTTCGCCAGGAGTCCCTCTTTGTGCGCACTGGATGATCAGTGCCAGGAGGCTGACCAAGTAGAGAAGGTTGTTCAGGAAAAGTAAGCCGAACAACCGCAGATCAGGCTCCAAGGAGTTCGTGAAGTCTCGCAGCATCAGGGGAAACAGGATCAATCCGATCACCAGAAATGCCACCGGCACCAAGCCAAGCAGCGCTGATCGATTGCAGTCGTGCAACCGACGAGACACCGCCGCCGCCAAAAGGAAGATCGCCGAGGTCACCATCGCAGCAAGAACGATGAAGAATGGCGTCAGGTTCAATTGCGGTGCATCTGGATGTCCGGCGTCGATAGCTATGGAGTAGCTGGTCGAAGACCGCTCGATCGTCGCCGCTTCCGGATAGTCATTCGCGAAGCTCTGCATGTCCGCGAAGACACCTTGCATCGCCACAGGCATCGCGACGGCGGCGAGAGCGAACACCAGTGCGAATACGACGCCAGCATAGGGCCAGAACTGACCCAGACTGTCTCGTCCGGAGAACTGGCCGATCGCCATCAAACCACGCAGAACAGGATTGGCCATGACACCTCCGGGTTGAACCAACCTAGCGGGCTCGGATCGATTGAGCTACCGACAGCTAGGCGTTGCTCAGCTTGCGATTTCGGAACGGCGGCAGGGCGAGTAGACCTAGGTCAGCAACTCCGCCACGTGTTCGATCCGCTGGCGGATGTCGGGCACGGCGATGCTCTCCCAGAAGGCGGCGCGCGAGGGCGGACCGAGGACGAACAGGGACGGATCAGGCCGGCCCTCACGGTCCAGCACACGGCCAAGCGGATCGAGGTCGAGACCGAGCCGCAGCGGGTCCAGGCGCGCCCGCCCGCTGGCGATCAATGGCGCGGTCAGCGGATCGGCGTCGGCGGCGTGGCCGGGGCCGGTGCAGTCGATCAGCCACGGGGCGACCAGCGGCTCCGTCTCGCCGCGCCGGGCGCGCCAGTCCAGCCGTACTCCCTTGTCATCGGCCTTTATCGCGCGGACGCGGCCGGTGACGACCGTCAGCCGGCCGTCATCCCGCAAGCGGTCCATCGCCTCGCCGATGACGGTCGCCAGCCTGTGGCGGTGCACGTCCCAGAACGGACGCAGGTGTCGAACGAGGCGTCGCCGGGTCGCGAGGTCGGCCTGGGCCCAGAGGTCGACGGTGATGGGGCGCAGGCCTTCCATCACCTCGCGCCATCCGTGCTCGCGCGCGAGCGAGCGGGCAGCCTTCAACCGCTCGGACGCCGGCGCGGTCAGCATCGCCGGGACGGGCACCAGTGGCGGATCGGGACGCTCGCCGTGGGCCCGGGGCATCAGGCCTCGCCGCGACAGGGCCGTCGCCCTGCCCTGCCAGCCGCGCCCCTGCAACATCAGCAACATGTCGACCATGGTCAGGCCTGTGCCGACGATCAGGACATCATCGGCCATGCCGATCCGATCCAGAGCACCCGATGCCCAGGGGTCGCCGATGATCCGGCTCGACGCGCCTGCCTCCGCCGTCCTCGGGGCCGGGTTGCCGGTCGCCAGCACGACGGCACGGGCCGGAACGCTTGATCCGTCGGACAGCCGCACGGCCTCATCCTCGACAGCCGCGACCTCGCCGATGTGACGTCGGATCAGCCCGGGGCAGGCCGCCTCGACCGCCCCGAGCCGATCCTGAACATAGAGCCCATAGACGCGGCGCGGCGCGAAGCCGTCGGGATCGGCGAGGGTCGGATGGTTCACCTCCAGCCAGTTCACGAAATGATCGGGCTGGTCCGCCAGAGCGCTCATCCGGCCCGAGCGGACATTCAAGAGATGCCCGTCGAACCGGGTCGAATAGGCGACGCCGAGGCCGAAATCCGGCGTCCGGTTGACGACCGTCGAGGCCGCCCCGCGCTCCGCAAGACGCGCGGCCAGCATGGCCCCGGAGAAGCCTCCGCCCACGATGACGACGTCTTGTCTTTGTCCGGCCACGCGCTTCCCCGCTTGCGCGGCTTCTGGACCGGGTGGCGCGCGGCGTCAAACCGAAGCGGTCTGGCTTCGAGCGCGCGTCCAAGCTAGGCCTTGGAATCATGCGCGATCATCCCGCCACCCTGCTCGTCGGCTATCCCGATCTGTCCGAACCGGAACGTCTGGCCCGGGTAGAGACTTTCCGGGACCGGATGGCTTCACGGCGAACCGTCCGCGACTATTCCGATCGCCCGGTGGATCGACGCATCGTCGAGACCGCTCTGCTTACCGCAGGCGGTGCGCCTTCGGGGGCCAATCACCAGCCGTGGTTCTTCGTCGTCATCGAGAGCGCCGAGGCCCGACGTCGCATCCGCGAGGCTGCCGAGGCCGAGGAGCGGGAGTTCTACACGACCAAGGCCCCGCAGGAATGGCTGGACGCGCTCGCCCCGCTTGGCACCGACCCGGACAAGCGTTTCCTCGAGTTCGCGCCGGTGCTGATCGCCGTCTTCGGCCAAAGGCGCGGCGGGCCGAAGCCCGGCGATGACAAGAAGAACTACTATGTCCCTGAAAGCGTCGGGATCGCCACGGGCTTCCTGATCGCGGCCTTGCATCAGGCTGGACTGGCGACCCTGACCCACACACCCGCGCCGATGAGCTTCCTGAACGAGATCTGTGGCCGGCCGGACACGGAAAAGCCCTTCCTTCTGCTGGTGGCCGGTCATCCGGCGGAAGGCGCGACGGTGCCGATCGCCGCGCTCGACAAGAAGCCGCTGGACGCCATTGCCGCGTGGATTTAACGGCGGTCCCTCACCCGGAGCCCGCACCATGAAGCGTTTCGCCGTCGCCGCATCGATCCTTGTCCTATCAGCGGCCGCTGCGTTCGGCACCTCCACTCCCGCCGATGCCTTGGGGCGCGACAGGTCACCGTCTGATCGGGGTCGCGGCGATGCGAGGGCTGTCGGATGAGCTGCCCAGCTTCCTACGGACTCAGCAGGCCATCTCCGAGATCGGGGAGCTGTCGCGCGAGCCCGACCGCACCAAGGGCGCAGGCCAGCCACACGATCGCGAACGCGACACCGCACACTTCGTCGATCTGACCGATGACGGCCGGGTCATGACGGCCGCGGGGCCAACGCTGGCCGAACTGCCGGAACTGAAGAGCGAGTACGACGCCCTGCTGCTGGCGGCGGGCATCAAGGTCAACGACGCTGGCTACCTGCCCTATGCCATCATGGACGGCTATCAGCAGCTGGCGCGGGACTTCGCCACCTGGCGCGTGCTGAACGCCGCCGAGGCCCGCGAGACCGATCCCGCCAAGCGCGCCTGGTACCGCGAGGACCGCATCCGCCGCGAGGCGTTGATCCTGCGCGACATCGGCTATCTGTCCCACTTCGTCGGCGACGGCTCGCAGCCGCACCACCTGTCGATCCACTATAATGGCTGGGACCGGAACACGCCGAACCCAGAGAGTTTCACCACCTCGCGCCAGACGCATGGCAACTTCGAGGGAGCGTTCACACGCCGTACCGCGCGACTGGATGCGGTCGAGGCGGCGATGCCGGCCCCGGCCCTGGACGGCTTCGAAATGCGGGCGCGCGTTGCGGCGTATCTGACCGCGGGCCTTGCGCAGGTCATCCCCTTCTATCGGCTGGAGAAGGCCGGCGGCTTTGTCGATGCCGATCCGCGTGGAGCGGAATTCGCAACGGTGCGATTGGCGGCGGGGGCGGCCGAGCTTCGGGATCTGATCACCCTGGCCTGGCGCGATGCGGGGACCCAGTCGATCGGCTGGCCCGCTGTGCGCGTCGCCGAGGTCGAGGCCGGGACCGCCGACCCCTGGACCGCCATGGTGGGCGAGGACTGATCCCGCCTTGACCGAGCCCCAACCTCTCCAGCCCACGCCCCCCGTCGTCATTCTCGACAAGCCCCAGCTGGCGGACAACATCGGCGCGGTCGCCCGCGTCATGGCCAACTTCGGGATGGACCGGTTGAGGCTGGTCAACCCGCGCGACGGCTGGCCCCAGGACCGGGCCTGGGCCGCGGCGTCCGGGGCCGACTGGGTGCTGGACGGCGTGCAGGTGTTCGACAGCGTGGCCGAGGCGATCGCGGACCTGAACACGGTATTCGCCACCACGGCCCGCCCGCGCGAGACGCGTCAGCCGGTAAGGACGCCGCGAGAGAGCGCCCGGCTGCTCTACGACGACACCGCCTCGGGGCTTTCGACCGGCCTGCTGTTCGGAGGGGAACGGGCGGGGCTGGAGACGACTGACATCGCGATCTGCCAAGGCATCACCACCATCCCGATCGATCCGCGCCACCACTCGTTGAACCTGGCCCAGGCCGTGGCGATCAATGCCTATGAGTGGCGCACGATGGTGCTGGACGCCCCGCCGCCGAACTTCCGCGAAGGCGATCCACCCGCCGAGGCGCGGCTGATCGAGGGCATGATGGGCCATCTGGAGGCCGAGCTGGAGGAGGGTGGCTTCTTCTATCCGCCCGAGAAGAAGCCCTCGATGATGCAGAACCTGCGCGTCATGCTGGGTCGCGCGGCCTTCTCCGAGCAGGAGGTGGCGACGTTTCGTGGCGTGATCCACGCCCTTGCCAAGGGCCGGGGGCGGCGGCTGGAGAAGCTGGTGGCCGAGAAGCGGGGCGAGGCCTAGGTCGTTTCCGGCTTGATCACGTCGCGCAACGCGATGGTCAGCAGCTCGAGCGCCGCCTTCAGCAGACAGAGCAAAAGGATCGCGCCGACCGGGGCATCCGTCAGGACCATCAGCCAGGCCCCGAACAGGACGGTCAGGTGCATGACCACGATGCGGCCATAGGGCTTGATCATCTCGAAGCGGATGTCGCCGTCGCGCCACAGGCCGGGCCACCACCACTCACGCAGCTGGGTGAAGAGATTCAGCCCGAAGATGGCGACGCAGGCCCAGAAGACCGAGGGCTGGCCGAGCGTCGCTCCGAGGCCCGGAAAGGCCGGGTCGAAATCGTGCACGAGCACGAGGGCGAACACGAGGTGCCCGGCGCAGAAGGCCCCGTAGTGGACCACGAAGAAGCCGCCAAGGAAGCATCCGCCCTGCTTGCCCTCAGCGACCTTGCGGATGCGCGCCAGCGTCAGAATTCCGAGGATGACGTTCTCGACCCAGTAGAGGATCAGGATCTGGGACGCGTTCCAGCCCAGCGCGATCACGCCATAGACCGGGATCAGATTGCCCAGCACCGCCGCGATCACCGCGACCGGCCGCGCCGCCAGTGTGGCGACCATCTGGCGCGGATCCAGCTTCACTTCGGGGGCGGGCGGTGTCGTCACCCTACCATCAGGCCCGAGAATCGCCGTTCGGCCAAGCTTTCACATCCAGGCTGTCCAGAAAGGCCGGCACAGTTTCCGTGGCCGGACCATAGACACCCTCGTCGAACAGCGTCGCCCCGAGGCTCGGTTCCAGATTGATCTCCACGGTCCGCGCTCCGGCCAAACGGGCGCGGCGCACGAAGCCCGCTGCGGGATAGACTTCCCCCGATGTGCCGATGGAAACGAACAGGTCGCAGGTCGACAGGGCGCGCTCGATCCGGTCCATCCGTAGCGGAAACTCTCCGAACCAGACGATATGAGGCCGAAGCCAGCCCTCCGGGCTGAACGGGCTGTCGTGGAAGGCGTCGAGGTCCTCGTTCCAGTCGATGACCCGACCGGTCGCGGTGCACTCCGCCTTCAGCAGTTCGCCGTGCATGTGAATCAGCTCGAAGCCCGCTGCCGGCGGCGTCTCGGCGTGCGCGCGGTCATGCAGATCGTCGACGTTCTGGGTGACGAGGGTCAGTCGCCCCTGAAACCGCGCGGCGAAGTCGGCGATGGCGCGGTGGGCGGCGTTGGGATGGACCTCGGCCATCTGGCGACGGCGCTGGTTGTAGAAGGCCTGCACCTTGGCCGGATCGCGCGCGAACGCCTCCGGCGTCGCCACGTCCTCGACCCGATGGCCCAGCCACAGGCCGTCGTCGGAACGGAAGGTCGGCACGCCGGATTCCGCCGAGATACCGGCTCCGGTCAGGATGACGATGTTGGTCATGCGAGCAGCCGTGCTTTTCCGTGCAGCATTGGATGCCGTCCGACCGATTCTGACGTGCCGGCACCGTAGCATGTCATCGAAGCCCGAAGCCACGAGCTGACGGGAGCACGTTCGCCCTCCAGAAGTGCACAATGTGCACCCTGTTTTTCCGAGTGCACTTTTTTGGTTCACCGCCGGGGTGGCGTTTGGATCCTTCTTCGTGACACACAGGCCCGAGCTTAGGGAGCTGCCCATGAAAACCCGCGCCGCCGTCGCCTTCGAGGCCAAACGCCCCCTCGAGATTGTCGAGCTCGATCTGGAGGGGCCGCGCGCCGGCGAGGTGCTGGTCGAGATCAAGGCGACGGGCATCTGCCACACTGATGCCTACACGCTGGACGGGCTGGACTCCGAAGGCATCTTCCCCTCGATCCTCGGCCATGAGGGCGCAGGCGTGGTGGTCGAGGTGGGGCCGGGCGTGACGAGCGTCGCGGTCGGCGACCATGTGATCCCGCTGTACACGCCGGAATGCCGCCAGTGTAAGTCGTGCCTCAGCCGCAAGACCAACCTGTGCACCGCCATCCGGGCGACGCAAGGGAAAGGCCTGATGCCCGACGGCACCAGCCGCTTCAGCTACAAGGGCCAGGCCATCGCCCACTACATGGGCTGTTCGACCTTCTCCAACTACACCGTCCTGCCCGAGATCGCAGTGGCGAAGATCAGGAAGGACGCGCCGTTCGAGAGCGCCTGCTACGTCGGCTGCGGCGTGACGACGGGCGTGGGCGCGGTGGTCAATACGGCCAAGGTCGAGCCGGGCGCGAACTGCGTCGTCTTCGGCCTGGGCGGCATCGGGCTGAACGTCATCCAGGGGCTGAAGATGGTCGGGGCCGACATGATCGTCGGCGTCGACATCAATCCGTCCAAGGAGGAATGGGGCCGCCGCTTTGGCATGACCCACTTCGTCAATCCGAAGAATGTCAGCGATGTCGTCGCCCATCTGGTCGAGCTGACGGGCGGCGGGGCGGACTACACCTTCGACTGCACCGGCAACACGGCCGTCATGCGCCAGGCGCTGGAGGCCTGTCATCGCGGCTGGGGCGAGAGCATCATCATCGGCGTGGCCGAGGCGGGCAAGGAGATCGCCACCCGCCCATTCCAGCTGGTCACCGGCCGGGTCTGGCGCGGTTCGGCCTTCGGTGGGGCGCGCGGCCGGACCGACACGCCGCGCATCGTTGACTGGTACATGGACGGCAAGATCGAGATCGACCCGATGATCACCCACACCCTGTCGCTGGAGCGCATCAACGAGGCGTTCGACCTGATGCACGCAGGCGAGAGCATTCGCAGCGTGGTGGTCTTCTAGGTCCGTTGCATTGAAAAACGGACCCGGCTAGCTTGGCCGAACAACAGGGAGAGAGACCACCATGTTCACCCACGTCACCGTCGGCGCTGACGACGTCGAAGCTTCGCGCCGGTTCTATGATGCCGCCCTGGGCGCATTGGGCATTGACCCGGGCAATGGGCCGGACGGCATGGGACGCTATTGGTGGCGGACGCGCATGGGTGCTTTCGCGGTGGGCAAACCCATCGATGGCGAGCCCGCCTGCCATGCCAATGGCGGCACCATCGGCTTTCACGCCAAGACGCCCGAGATGGTCCAGGCCTTCCATGACGCCGGCGTCGCGGCGGGCGGCACGGCGATCGAGGATCCGCCCGGCGCACGCAACGGCCCCTTCGGCACCCTGATCCTCGCCTATCTGCGCGACCCGTCGGGCAACAAGATCTGCGCCATGCACCGGCCGGGCTGAAGTCGCAGGGGGTTCCTTCCGGCGACCGGGCACCTATCTGCGCGTTACCGGACATCTGACCCCTGGAAAGGAACCTCCCCATGGCCTTCACCCTGCCGCCGCTGCCGTATGCCTATGACGCGCTGGAACCGGCCATCGACAAGGAGACGATGACCTTCCACCACGACAAGCACCACCAGACCTATGTCGACAATCTGAACAAGGCGGTGGACGCGGACGCGAGCCTGCAGGGCAAGTCGCTGGAAGAGCTGTTCGCCTCTATCTCGACCGCGCCCAAGGCCGTGCGGAACAACGGCGGTGGCCACTGGAACCACGCCCTGTTCTGGGAACTGCTGGCCCCGGCCGGTCAAGGTGGCCAACCCTCGGCGGAGCTGTCGGCAGCGATCGACCGCGATCTGGGTGGGCTGGACAAGTTCAAGGAGGCGTTCAACGCCGCCGGTGCCGGGCAGTTCGGCTCGGGCTGGGCCTGGCTGATCGTCCAGGACGGCAAGCTGAAGGTCACCTCGACCCCCAATCAGGACAACCCCCTGATGGACGTCGCCGACGAGAAGGGCGCCGTGGTGCTGGGTGCCGACGTATGGGAGCACGCCTATTACCTGCGCTACCAGAACCGCCGGGCCGACTACCTCAAGGCCTTCTGGGACGTCGTGAACTGGAACAAGGTCAACGACCTCTACGCCGCAGCTACGGCCTGATCGACGTTGCATGAACTGAAGGGCGGGTCGTCGCGAAAGCTTCACGATCCGCCCACTGGCGCCCGAGACCGTTGCGCCTATGTCACCTCAGCTGTTCCCGATCCGCCGAGGTTGACCATGTCCCCCACGTTCAAGATCTCCGCCGCCGCGGTCCTGCTGTCCGGTGTTCTCGCCGCCGCAGGCTGCTCCCAGCCGGCCGAGACGACCGAACCGGCTTCGGCCGAGGCCCCCGCCGCCAATCCCGACGTGACCCGCTTCAACGTCGGTTCGCTGGAGCTGATCGCGCTGCGAGATGGCGGTCTGACGGACGTGCCCAACGACAATAAAATCCTGGCGGTGGATCGCACTCCGGAGGAGGTGGCCGCCCTGTTGACCGCCAACGGCCTGCAGGGCGACACCTTCGACCTGTCGATCCAGCCCTTGCTGGTCCGCGACGGCGAGCGCCTCGTTCTGATCGACGCGGGTGGCGGAGCCTCTATGGGGGCCAACGCAGGCAAGCTGGTCGCCTCGCTTCAGGCCGCGGGCGTGACGCCGGACCAGATCACCGATGTCCTGATCTCGCACGGCCACGGCGACCATGTCGCGGGTCTGGCGGACGCCTCGGGCGCGCTCACCTTCCCCAACGCCACCATCCGCCTGACGGCCAACGAGTGGACCGCCATCCAGGCCGATCGCCAGCTGGCCGCCCTGGTCACCACCATCACGCCCAAGGTTGAGACGTTCGCTCCGGGTGCCCAGATCACCCCGGGCATCAAGGCCTACGCCATCGACGGCCATACGCCGGGCCATACCGGCTATGAGATCGCCTCGGGAGACGAGCGGCTGGTCTACATCGGCGACGCCATGCACCATCACGTGGTTTCGGTGCAGCAGCCGACGTGGACCATCGCCTTCGACGGCGACGAGGCGACGGCCGAAGCCAGCCGCCAGGCCCTGCTCAACCGCGCGGCGTCGGAGAACCTGCGGATCTATGCAGTTCACTTCCCCTATCCGGGCGTCGGCCGTATCCAGCGGCGCGAGGACACCTTCGTCTGGGTGCCCGAGACGCCGGCGTCCTGATCGGCCTGCCGTCTTGACCTGAGAGAGGTGGGCCGTCATAAGGCCCGCTCTCCCGCGCCGGGCCCTGTCCGTCGCGGGAAATGTACTACGGACGATGCGTGAACCGCCGTTGAGATCGTCTCTCCATCTGGGGAGGGACCGGGCCGCATCAACATAGAGAAGCACAATGTCCAAGCGCCACAGCGCCAAGTACAAGATCGACCGCGCCATGGGTGAAAACCTGTGGGGTCGCTCCAAGTCCCCCGTCAACAAGCGCAGCTACGGCCCCGGCCAGCACGGCCAGCGCCGCAAGTCGAAAGTCTCGGACTTCGGCCTGCAGCTGAAGGCCAAGCAGAAGCTGAAGGGTTACTACGGAAACATCACCGAGAAGCAGTTCTCGGCGATCTATGACGAAGCCACCCGCCGCAAGGGCAACGCCTCGGAAAACCTGATCGGCCTGCTGGAGTCGCGCCTGGACGCCATCGTCTACCGCGCCAAGTTCGTGCCGACCGTCTGGGCCGCGCGCCAGTTCGTCAGCCACGGCCACGTCACCGTCAACGGCAAGAAGGTCGACATCGGCTCCTATCGCGTGAAGGTCGGCGACGTCGTCGAGGTCAAGGAAAAGTCCCGCAACATGGCTCTGGTGCTCGAAGCCCAGCAGTCCTCGGAGCGCGACATCCCGGACTATCTCGAGCTGGGTGATCGCGGTTTCTCGGTCCGCTACGTCCGTGTGCCGGAACTGGCCGACGTGCCGTATCCGGTGAAGATGGAGCCGAACCTGGTCGTCGAGTATTACAGCTCCTAACGGCTGATCGTTCCAGGTCGGACCTGAACCCTACGAGGGCCTCGCCGGTGATGGCGGGGCCCTTCTGGTTTGGCCATTACCAATCCTTCACTTGCAGCAACGTGTAAAGCGTCCTTTCCTAACGCCATCGACCGGGGGAGAGGACCAATGGATCGCAGGGTGTTTCTGGGAACGGCGGGTGCCAGCATGCTGGTTCCGGCGGTGACGCTGGCTCAGGGCAACATGGCTGCTGCCTGGGTCAAACTTCCGACGGAGCCCTATCGCGGAAAGCAGGACGACATCGTCTTCGTCGACCCCATGACCGGCTGGTACGGCAATGGGGCGGGCAAGCTGTTCAAGACCACCGACGGCGGACAGACCTGGGTCAAGCAGCTGGATCGGCCGGGCACCTTCGTGAGGGCCCTGGGGTTTGTCGACGCCGACCTGGGCTTTCTAGGAAACATCGGCCCCGACTATTTCCCTGGCGTGACCGACACGACGCCGCTCTATCGGACACGGGACGGCGGGGCGACATGGGAACCGATCACAATCGACGGGCCCGCCGTCACAGGGATCTGCGCCATTGATGTCCTGAAGACCCGGTTCATCAATGCAGGCGTTCTGGATAACCGCGTCACCGTCCGGGCCGGCGGGAGGGTCGGAGGGCCGGCGCTGTTGGCCACATCACGCGATGGCGGCGAGACCTGGACCTCGGAGGACCTGTCGTCCCTGACGGCCATGATCCTGGACGTCCACTTCGTCGATGAGCGGATCGGCTTCATCTGCGGCGCGACCGACACCGATGTCGCCCAGTCCCGCGCGCTGATCCTCAGGACCGGTGACGGCGGCCGGACCTGGAGCCGGGTCTATGAGGGCTCACGACCCTTCGAGCTGACCTGGAAGATGAGCTTCCCGACGGAGACGACCGGCTACGTCACCGTCCAGAGCTATAATCCCGACACCACCGTGTCCGGCCGCGTGTTCGCCAAGACCACGGACGGCGGGCTGACCTGGACCGAGATGCCCCTGATCGACAATGCGGCGGTTCGGGAGTTCGGTATCGGCTTCATCGACGAGAACCGCGGCTGGATTGGTGCCGTGCCCAACGGCTTCGCCACGACAGACGGCGGCACAACCTGGACGCCCGTCCAGATGGGCAATGCTGTGAACAAGATCCGTGTCATTCACCACGACGGGGGGACCGCCGTGTTCGCCATCGGTGTCGAGGTTCATCGCCTCGATCTGCCGGGCTGAGATTACGAAGATATCAGATGCGGAAGGCACCGAATTGGGTGATCCTGCCGTCTCTGGCTGTTACGGGTCCGGCGGCATGTCCACCCTGCGCACACTCTCTGTATCCGCCCTGGCGGCACTCAGCCTGTCCGGCTGCGCCCTTCTTCCGTTCGACCGGGAGCCCTCGGCCACACGCATGATGCCGGGGCAGCTCGAGCCCATCCACGCGGCGGCCATCACCCGCGATCTCGCGGTCTTCTGGGTCAGCTCTAATGGCTGCACGGACAAGGACGACCTGACGCCGGTGATCGACCGGGCTGGCGATGGCTCTACCATCACGCTGCGCCGCATCGACGAGGACACCTGCGACCATCCGATGGCGCAAGGCGTGGAGATCATCTGGTCCTTCGAGGAGCTGGGCCTTGCGCCAGGCGAACGCGTGAGGGTCAACAACCCCTACCAGCTGCCTCCGTCGATCTGACTTCGATCAGCGGCGCTCGAACGTCGGGAGCATATCGGCCGGGATCCGGGTCGGTCGCATGGTGCGCGGCTCGATCAGGCACCACTCGGAGACGCCCTGGGCGCACAGACGCCCTTCGCCGTCCTCGATCCGCACATAGCGGGCGAACCGAGGCCCCTGGGGATCGCCCACCCAGGTGCGGGCCACGGCAGTCGAATCCGGCATCAGGGCGCGCAGGTAGTCGATCTCGTGACGCAAGGCGACCCACGACCACCGGGCCCGGGTCTCGGCATCGAAGCGAGCGTTCCAGTGCGCCGTCCCGGCATCCTGCAGCCAGCCGACATAGACCACATTGTTCACGTGGCCGTTCTCATCGATGTGTTCGGGCAGGATCGCCAGCGGCAGCTCGAAGACCTCGCGGTCCGAGCGCGGCTCGATCGTCTTGCGGGCCATCGGTCAGGCCTGACCGGTCGGCACGCCCTTTTCGGTGAGCAGGGCCTGCAGTTCGCCCGCCTGGAACATCTCACGCACGATGTCCGAGCCGCCGACGAACTCGCCCTTCACATAGAGCTGGGGGATGGTCGGCCAGTCGGTGAAGGTCTTGATCCCTTCGCGAAGACCGTCGTCCTGCAACACGTCCACGCCCACGAACTCGACCCCGACATGATCCAGGATCTGCACTGCGAGGGAGGAGAAACCGCAGCGCGGCGCGTCTGGCGTGCCCTTCATGAACAGCACGACCGGGTGCTCGGCCACGGCCTGGGCGATGAAGGCGTGAATCGGGTCGGCCGAGGTTTCGACTGCGTTATCGGTCACAGGGGGAGCCTTTCTTATTCGGCCGTCAGCTAGGCACCGTGGCGACACGGGTCAAGGTCAGGCCGGATCACGCCCCCGTGGGTCAGGCCGCGACCCGCGCCATTTCGATCTGGGCCGACAACCCGGGCGGCATATCGCGTTCCGGCACGGCCGCGAGCACCGCCAGCCGATCCTGATCCGTGGCTCTGACCATCACGCTGGCGACATTGGGATCGGTCATGGCGTGCGCCAGGCAAATGGCCTCGGCTGTCCAGTGAGGCGTGCGATACAGGAAGGCGAACGTCCCCACCGTGGCGAGGGGATCATCCTTGGGCATCTGCAACTTGGGAGCGCCAAGGCCGAAAAGCCCCTTCTTGACCGGTTCGGGCCGATTGATCGTGGCGGCCTTCTTCTCTGTGTTGAGCTCCTCGGGGAAATAGTCATAGGCGAGGATGACCATGTCCTGCTCGCGCGCCGCGCGCATGCGGCTACGGATCCGCCAGTCGACATTGACGTGAAACGGCGTCGCGAGAACGTCGAACGCTCCGGTCGAGACGTAGGCGTCCATGACCTCGCCTTCGCCGGAGACACCGAGGTAACGAACGCGCTCTGTGGCGCGCATCGCCTTGAGGGCGTTAAGCGAGCTCTGCGAAAGTTCATGTTCGCCAGGTTCATCGAGAATGGCCAGATCAAACCACCCAAGACCCGAAACATGCAGACAGCGATCGATGGCCGCTGTCATGCCCTCCGCCGAGAAGTCGCGCGCCGATCCCTTGCGACCGTCGCCGGCGCCCAGCTTCAGGCTGACGTTCAGCAACTTGCGCTCTACGTTGCACAGTGCCTGTCCCAGAACCTCGGCCAGAACGGGATCCGCCGTCTCCAGACTGTAGGTGTTGATGCCAGCCTCAAGCGCTGAATAGATCAGTTCGTGCGCAGGCTTCTCGCCGCGCGCCAGGGTGTCAACGCCAAGGCTCAGCGTCAGACTTGAGACCGCGCCGCCGGAGGCGCCGAAGGGGCGATAACGCATCGATCAGGCTCCCTGTGTCGGTGTGGAGGTTTCCAGCGCGAGCGCATGCAGCT
Source organism: Caulobacteraceae bacterium (assembly GCA_019747095.1). Classification (GTDB taxonomy): domain Bacteria; phylum Pseudomonadota; class Alphaproteobacteria; order Caulobacterales; family Caulobacteraceae; genus Brevundimonas. The sequence goes on from JAIERG010000076.1 coordinate 17,674, forward strand.
CTCCGCCCATGCGGCCTTTCAGGGCGGCATAGACCAGCTGGTGCTGCTTGACTCTCGACAACCCCTGGAAGGCGGATGAAACAATCCGCGCGCGGTAATGGTCACCGTCGCCTGCCAGGTCGTCGATCACGATCTCAGCATCAGGGAAGGCCTCAGCCAGGCAGGCGTGCAGCGCTTCGACGGGCATGGGCATGGAAACGGACGGCTCCGCAAAACTTTGGCCGATCATCTCCGGTAAACCTTAATGGGGCGCTACGCCCGCCGGCCCGCAACCGAACCGAGGCTTTTGCGTTTACGGCAAAGGTTCAACAGCTCGAACAAGGGTTCCCCATGCGCGTCCCTCTGCCATCCATACTTGCCTTTTCCGCCATAGGCGCACTGACGCTGGCAACGGTAGCCTGCACAGAGGCCGAGCAGGATCGAACCGCCGCCGAGGTAGACGCGGCGGGCGATCAAGCCGAGGTCGCTACGGCCGAAGCGGGTCAGGAGCTGAGGGAAGGTGCGGCCGCCGCCGGTGAAGTGCTCGAAGGCGGAGCCCTGAAGGCCGCCCAGGCCGTGGAACAGGGCGCGGGCAAGCTGGCCGACGAGCTTGAGGAAAATCAGGCTGAGGCGGCCGCCGAGGGACGACCGGGAGCCACTCCGCCGCCGCAACAGTAGGTCGGCTTCAGGACTCAGCCAGCACGGCGTCGATCAGGGCGCGCGCCTCTGCGCTGTTCCAGTCCGCCTCGCCCGAGAAGGCCGCGCGGATGCGCCCCTCGCGATCCAGAAGGATCGTCTGGGGCATCTTGCCCTTGCCCGGAAACTCGAACGGCAGCTGGAACCGGGTATCCGAATAGAACGGTAGCGGCTCGTGCACATCGATGAAGGAGCGAGCGTCGGCCACGGCGTCCTCGCCTGTGTCGACGTTGATGGGTAGCACCACCAGGTCGCCCTCGGGGTAGGCCGAGGCCAGGGCCGCGATGGTGGGCATCTCGGTTCGGCATGGCGCGCACCACATGGCCCAAAGATTCACGAGGACCACCTTGCCGCGGAAGTCCGTGAACCGGACCTCGGTGCCTTGACGATCCTTGAACACGTAGTCGGGGGCCGTCTCCAGCACGGCTGGCGTTTCCAGCCGCGCCAGGGGACCCGTGGCGAAGCGGGCGAGCTCGCTGCTTGCCGCCGGTTCTGCCTCGGCGGGCACCTCGCCTTTGAAAGGACCGGCGCGCATGGCGTATAGGGTTCCGATCGTGCCCCCGGCGAGAACCGCCAAGGCCAACGCCCCGATCAGAACGCCTTTCCCGGACCCGCCCATGCCTGACTCCAAACCTCCGGCCGCCGCGCCGTCGTCGGGCCAGACCCTATGGGGCGGGCGGTTTTCCGCCAAGCCCGCCGAGATCATGCAGGCGATCAACGTCTCCATCGGCGTGGATCAACGCCTGTGGGCACAGGACTTGAGGGGCTCGCGGGCGCATTGCCGCATGTTGATCGCCCGGGGCATCGTCGGGGCCGAAGACGGGGCGGCGATCCTGTCGGGGCTCGACACCATCCAGGCCGAGATCGAGGCCGGGACCTTTCCTTTCCGCGACGAGTTCGAGGACATCCACCTGAACGTCGAGGCTCGGCTGTCGGAGCTGATCGGTGAGCCGTCGGGGCGTCTGCACACGGCGCGCAGCCGTAACGATCAGGTGGCGGTCGATTTCCGCCTGTGGGTGCGCGACGCCTGCGACCGGACGGGCGCACAGCTGACGGAGCTCCAGCGCGCCCTCGTGGCCCGGGCCGAACAGCATGCCGGCGACCTTATGCCGGGCTTCACCCACCTGCAGACGGCCCAGCCGGTGACGCTGGGCCATCATCTGATGGCCTATGTCGAGATGTTCGGCCGGGATGCCGGGCGCTTCGCCGATGCGCGCACGCGCATGAACGAGAGCCCGTTGGGGGCCGCGGCTCTGGCCGGGTCGCCGTTCCCGATCGATCGCCATGCGACGGCGGCTGACCTCGGTTTCGACCGCCCCATGGCGAACAGCCTCGACGCCGTGTCGGACCGCGACTTCGCGCTGGAGACGCTCGCGGCCGCCTCGATCACCGCCGGACATCTGTCGCGGCTGGCCGAGGAGATCGTGGTGTGGATGACGCCGATGTTCGGCTTCGTCACCCTGCCGGACGATCTGACGACCGGTTCGTCGATCATGCCGCAGAAGAGGAACCCCGACGCGGCTGAACTGGTCCGCGCCAAGACCGGGCGGATCATGGGGGCGTTCGTCGCCCTGTCGACCGTCATGAAGGGTCTGCCGCTCGCCTATTCCAAGGACATGCAGGAGGACAAGCCGCCGGTGTTCGAGGCGATGGACGCTCTGGATCTGGCGCTTACCGCCATGACGGCCATGGTCGCGGCGCTTCGGCCCAACACCGCCCGCATGGCCGAGGCCGCAGGCTGGGGCTATTCGACCGCCACCGATCTGGCCGACTGGCTGGTGCGCGAGGCAGGGCTTCCCTTCCGACAGGCCCACCACGTGACCGGTGCGGCGGTGAAGCGGGCGGAAAGCCTGGGCGTGGACCTGGGGCAACTGCCGCTGGCCGAATTGCAGGCCTTGCACGCAGGCGTCACCGAGGAGGTTTACAAGGTGCTCACCCCTGAGGCTTCCTGCGCCAGCCGCCAGAGCTTCGGAGGCACCGCGCCGGAACAGGTCCGCGCGCGCATCGCCGACTGGAAGGCGCGTCTCGCGTAAAGGATCTGATCATGAAGAAGCTGCCCCTCATCGGTGCCCTGTCGCTGATCGCCCTCGCCGCCGCGGGATGCGGCCGCATGGCCGACCTGGAAACGCCCGCGCCTCGCGAGACCGAGCGCGCGCCGCGCGACGCGCGCGCCCGTCCCATCACCGATCCGGCGACGGTCAACCGTCCGTCCAGCCAGGTCGGCATCGACGGCGGCCCCTCCAACCCCTACGGCGGGACGGCCGCAGGCCGCGAACCGCAGTAGGGGCGAACTCAAGGGCCTACAGCCTTGCTCGTACGGCTGGCCAATCCACCAGATCTAGCTCGGTCGCGCCGGGATCATCAGGCCCTTGGCCACCGCAGGCCGCGCCTCGCAGCGCGCAACCCACTCCGGGACAGCCTTCAGATTGCCCCAGTCCACCAGATCGCCCGCGCCGTAGAAGCCGGGGATGGCGCGGACCCAGCCGATCAGGGCGATGTCGGCGATGGTGAAGTCGTCTCCCATGATGAAGGGCCGGTCCGCCAGACGGCCTTCCAACACGCCCAGCAGCCGCTTGACCTCAGCCACGAAGCGGTCGCGCGGACGCTTGTCCTCGATGTCCTTGCCCGCGAACTTGTGGAAGAAGCCCATCTGGCCGGTCATGGGGCCGAGCGCCGC
>JAIERG010000039.1 GCA_019747095.1 Caulobacteraceae bacterium
CCGGACCGCGATACGGCGACGGTGAACCCTGACCTTCTGTTCGCCTTGGGCGGCGTTCGCGTCTCCGCGCCCGACTTCCAGATCGGAGAGGCTCGCCGCCTGATCGCCCGCATGAGGGCAGGAGAGTTCTCCGGCGGCGACCTCGAGACGGACGAATGGATGCAGGACGCCACACCCGGAAAGGTCGGCGAACTGGACCAAGCCGAGATCAGCGGCGTCATGGGCTTGGCCAAGCGGGCTGGGGTGGTCGTCATCCTCCTTTTTGTAATCGTCTTCCCCTTGGCGAGCTGCGTTCTTTCTGTGCTCGGCTAGGTTCGGACCGGAGGCGCAACCGGCCGCATTGGCGCTCTGCATGAGGCCATGCTAACCGCGCCGCACAATGACGACGCCCCCCATCGAACGCATCCGGAATTTTTCAGTGGTCGCGCACATCGACCACGGCAAGTCGACCCTGTCCGACCGCCTGATCCAGGTCACCGGAGGGCTGAGCGCGCGCGAGATGTCGGCGCAAGTCCTTGATAATATGGAGATCGAGAAGGAGCGGGGGATCACCATCAAGGCGCAGACGGTGCGCCTGCACTACAAGGCCAGGGACGGGCACGACTATGTGCTGAACCTGATGGACACGCCGGGGCATGTGGACTTCGCCTACGAAGTCAGCCGCTCGCTGGCGGCGTGCGAGGGGTCGCTGCTGGTGGTGGACGCCTCACAGGGCGTCGAGGCGCAGACGCTGGCGAACGTCTATCAGGCGATCGACAACAACCACGAGATCGTGCCGGTCCTGAACAAGATCGACCTGCCCGCCGCCGAGCCCGACCGGGTGCGCCAGCAGATCGAGGACGTCATCGGGCTGGACGCCTCGGACGCCGTGCTGTGCTCGGCCAAGTCCGGCATCGGCATCGAGGATGTGCTGGAGGCTATCGTCACCCGCCTGCCGGCGCCCAAGGGCGATCCGGACGCCCCGCTCAAGGCCATGCTGGTCGACGCCTGGTACGATCCGTATCTGGGCGTCGTTCTGCTGGTGCGGGTCTTCGACGGCACCCTGAAGGCCGGACAGAGGGTCAAGATGATGCAGGCCGGCTCGACCCATCTGGTCGACCGCGTCGGCGTCTTCCTGCCCAAGAACACCCCGGTCGAAAGCCTCGGCCCCGGCGAGGTCGGCTTCATCACCGCCCAGATCAAGGAAGTCGCCAACGCGGCTGTCGGCGACACCATCACCGACGAGAAACGCCCCACCGCCGAACCGCTGAAGGGCTTCAAGGAGGTCCAGTCGGTCGTCTTCTGCGGCCTCTTCCCGGTCGACGCCGCCGACTTCGAGGACCTGCGCGCCGCCATCGGCAAGCTGCGCCTGAACGACGCCTCCTTCACCTATGAGATGGAGAGCTCGGCCGCGCTCGGCTTCGGCTTCCGCTGCGGCTTCCTGGGCCTTCTGCACCTCGAGATCATCCAGGAGCGCCTGAGCCGCGAGTTCAACCTCGACCTGATCGCGACGGCCCCCTCGGTCGTCTACAAGATCACCAAGCGCGACGGGACCGAGATCGAGCTGCACAACCCGGCCGACCTGCCCGATGTGATGCAGATCGAGACCATCAGCGAACCGTGGATCAAGGCCACCATCCTGACGCCCGACGAATACCTGGGCGGGGTCATCAAGCTGTGTCAGGACCGGCGCGGCACCCAGCTGGAGCTGTCCTACGTCGGCGCCCGCGCGCTGGTGGTCTATGAGCTGCCGCTGAACGAGGTCGTGTTCGACTTCTACGACCGGCTGAAGTCGATCTCGAAGGGCTATGCCTCCTTCGATTACGAGCTGACCGACTACAAGCCCGGCGACCTGGTCAAGATGTCGATCCTCGTCAACGCCGAGCCGGTCGACGCCCTGTCCATGCTGGTCCACCGCGCCCGGGCCGAGACGCGCGGCCGGGGCATGGTCGAGAAGATGAAGGAGCTGATCCCGCCCCACATGTTCGTCATCCCGATCCAGGCCGCAATCGGCGGCAAGATCATCGCCCGCGAGACCGTGCGCGCGCTGCGAAAGGACGTGACGTCGAAGTGCTACGGCGGCGACGCGACGCGCAAGAAGAAGCTGCTGGAGAAGCAGAAGGCCGGCAAGAAGCGCATGCGCCAGTTCGGCAAGGTGGAGATCCCGCAGGAGGCCTTCATCGCCGCCCTGAAGATGGATGAGGATTGAGGGGTAGGCAGCCGATCATTCCGGTGACGCCACCAATATGATCGATCCGGCCTTGGGCCGAGGCTGCAGGCACCATTTCGGTAGCATCAACGAAATGGTGCCGCACCCACCATGTTCTTGGCTTGTTCTCCTGGCTTGATCCGGGCAGTCTGTCATCGTGGGCATGCGGAGAATCGACCGTGACGGAGTACGCCATCATGGTGAAGCAAGCGGGGCGGGTGCTGGCTGATCGCGCGGTCGAGCTCGGCTTCATTGACGGCCCGGCACAGTCCCGGGAACCGAAGCTGACTGTGGTCGAGGGCGGCCGGGACGATGGCCAGGCTGACTTCACCTTCATCGACCTGTTCGCCGGCATCGGGGGTCTAAGGCGCGGCTTCGAGTCGATCGGCGGAAAATGCGTCTTCACCTCGGAATGGGACAAGTACAGCCAGAAGACCTACCGGGCGAACTTCCCGGACGATGACCATGAGATCAACGGCGACATCACCAAGATCGCTGCGTCCGACATTCCGGCCCACGACGTGCTGCTGGCGGGTTTTCCCTGTCAGCCTTTTTCCATCGCAGGCGTCTCCAAGAAGAACGCGCTGGGACGCGCGCACGGGTTTGCCGACGCGACCCAGGGGACGCTCTTTTTCGACGTGGCGCGGATCATCGCGCACCATCGCCCGGCGGCCTTCCTGCTGGAGAACGTCCGCAACCTGGTCGGCCACGACAAGGGCCGGACTTTCCAGACCATCCGTGACGTCCTGACCGAAGAGCTCGGCTACGTCATCGACTTCCGGATCATCGACGGTCGTCACTGGACGCCCCAGCACCGGGAGCGGATTTTCATCGTCGGTTTCCGCGAGGACCAGGGCTTCCGGTTTGCAGACCTGAAGGTGCCGGAGGCGGCGCCGAAGCTCGGAGAAATCCTGCATCCGGGGGACGGCAGCGAGATACCGGACCAGAGGTTCACGGTCGGGAACTCGGGTCGCGTGGCGGATCACTACACTCTCACCGATCATCTGTGGAACTACCTGCAACGCTACAAGGAAAAGCATCAGGCGGCCGGGAACGGGTTTGGCTTCGGCCTGGTCGGGCCGGAGGACGTCGCGCGGACACTATCAGCGCGGTACTACAAGGACGGATCGGAAATCCTTGTCGCACAGGAGGGCAAGCCCCCGCGTCGGCTGACGCCACGCGAGTGTGCGAGGCTGATGGGATTTGACGAGCCGACCGGAAGCGAGTTCGTCATCCCGGTCTCTGACACTCAGGCCTATCGGCAGTTTGGCAACTCGGTCGTCGTCCCGGCTGTGAAGGCCGTGGCGGAACACATGAAGCCGCACCTGCTCAGGGCACTGGCCTCAAAACGTCGCGTGGCGGTTGGCTGACGTCGTTGATCCGGCGACCCGCAGCCGGATGATGTCCGGCATTCGCGGGAAGAACACGAAGCCCGAACTGATGGTCCGGAAGGCGTTGCACGCGCGCGGCTTTCGCTACCGGTTGCACTGCAAGGACCTGCCCGGGAAGCCCGACCTGTGCCTGCCGAAGCATCGGGCGGCGATCTTCATCCATGGGTGCTTCTGGCATGGCCATCACTGCCACCTGTTCAAATGGCCGAAGACGCGGGAGGAGTTCTGGCAGGAGAAGATTGCGCGAAACCAGATGCTGGATCAGCAGGCAGTGACCCGCCTCTTTGCTGCGGACTGGCGTGTAGCAATGGTTTGGGAATGTGCTCTTAAGGGCCGAGACAGGTTGCGGTTAGAAGACGTGACCGAAGCGTTGGAGCAATGGTTGCGCTCACGGGAAACCACTTTGTCTTTGCGAGGTAGCGGCTCATGCCCGTGACGAGCTTGCCTGACTGGATCTCAGAATTCTCTCGACCAGATCACGTCTGGTACCTGAAGCGCCTGTCAGCGAACGACACTTTGGCCAACGGCTCCCACCAGGCCGGCCCCTACTTCCCAAAAGAGCTGCTGTTCAAGGTCCTTCCCGGCATCGGCGACAGGAACGTCCTTAACCCCCGACTTTCGCTATCGGCCTTCATCGACTCGGATATCGACATCCGAACGGTCTCCGCGATCTGGTACAACAACCGATACTTCGGCGGCACCAGAGACGAGACCCGCGTGACAGGTTGGGGCGGCGGTGCGTCAGCGTTGCTTGATCCGGAAAACACAGGCGCACTCGCAGTGTTTGTGTTCGAGAACGGCAACTCTCCGGGCGGCGCGACGTCGCTACATGTCTGGGTCTGTTCCGGCTATCAGGACGAGGTTGTCGAGGACCTCGTAGGACCGGTCGAACCGGGCAAATCCGTGGTCTGGACCCCGGGACAGCAGCTGAGTCTGTTTGTTCCCCCGGCGACGCCTTCGTCGTGCTCGCTGCTTCCCTCTGAAATGCCTTCGTCATGGCTTCAGGCGTTCCCAAGCGCGGCTGATATTGTCCGGCGGGCTGTCGAACTCCGTCCTTTGCAGAGTCAGACGGCCGATGACCGACTGGTCCGTCGCCGGAAGTGCGAGTTCGAAATCTTCAAGTCAGTGGAAGAAGCGCTGGTTGGCCCGAAAGTGACAGCCGGCTTCGGGTCACTGGACGAGTTTCTGAGCCTGGCCCAAACCGTTCTTCAGCGCCGCAAATCGCGGTCCGGTCGCTCACTGGAATTGCACACGAGGGAAATCTTCATTGAGGAGGGATTGAAGGAGCACCAACAGTTCAGTCACGGAGCTGTCTCCGAGGGCGACAAGCGGCCGGACTTTATCTTTCCGTCGGTGACCGCTTACAAGGACACCTCTTTTCCTGCCGATAGGCTGCGAATTCTCGCAGCGAAAACGACGGCTAGGGATCGTTGGCGTCAAGTTTTGAATGAAGCAGATCGGGTGCCTGTCAAGCACCTGCTGACCTTGCAGGAAGGCGTCTCTGAAAACCAGTTCGCCGAGATGGAAGCGGCCGGGCTGAAACTGGTCGTGCCTCAAAGCACTATCGCTTCTTTCCCAAGCGCTATCCGACCCAAGTTGATCACCCTCGATCAGTTTATTGCTGACGTCCGCCTCCTAACTTGAGAGCCGAGCCCGTGGTCGCCCCCTCCACCGCTTCGCGGTCCCCCTCCCCCATGAAGGGGGAGGAGAGGGTGAATGCGTTCGCTGTTTTCGCCAGTCATCCAAGCTCGCGCCGAATTCGCCTGTAGGATCAACGGCCGCCCGTCACGAGGCGGGTTGAACGCGGGTGGGTTCAGGACCGTGCCATCATGGGGCATGGCCAAAGCACCCCCCGAAGCCCCCGCGACCTATTTCCGGCTCAGCGACGAGACCTGGGCGATCATCGTCGAGGAGTACGCCAACGGCGCCACGGCCAAGCAGCTGGGGGCCAAGTGGAAGGTGGCGCCGAACTCGGTCTATCGACACGCCGGCGCGGCCAAGATGACCAAGCGCGACTGCGGCGACATGCGCGCGCGGGCGCACGCCAAGGCCGTCAGCCTGGCCGCGAGCGCGAGGGAGGCCAAGCGGGGACCCCGGCCGGAGACGATCGAGCCGACGCTGACCACCCTGTTCGCGGCGCCGCCCGAGGACGACCCCGACGCGGCCGATCCCGCCGCGCTGGCGCAGGCGGCGACGCTGGCCAGCGGGCGGGCGATGAAGGGGCGGCTGTGGGCCGAGGCCAAGGCCCTGGCCGGGCTGGCGGAGGCCTATGCGCGGCTGGCGGCCCAGCCGGCCATGACGGAGGACCTGTATCGCCCCTCGCCGCAGGATCAGGCGGCGGTGGACTTCCTGATGGCGTGCCTGCCCCGGTATGAGGCGATGGAAGAGGCGGTGATGGCGGGGGACCTGGCCCTAGCGGCCGAACACATCAACCCCAACCGCGCCGTCCGGGGATAGCCAGGCGCGCTTCATGCCCTGGCTGTTGAAGGGGTCGGCGTGGCGGCCGTGGCGGTCCAGAGCGATCAGGCCGCCGTCGCCGCCGAGGCTACCGATCTCGTCGATGACGGCCCGGGCGGCGGTGTCGATGGGGCTGCCCGAGCGGACCCGCCAGCTGACCTGGGCGGCGGCGGCGGTGCGGATGAAATACTCGCCCTGACCGGTGGAGGAGACGGCGACGTCGCCGTCGGCCCAGACTCCGGCGGCGGGGATGGGGGTGTCGCCGACGCGGCCGGGCAGCTTGCCGAAGACGCCGCCGGTCGAGGTGGCGGCGGCGAGGCGGCCCTGATCATCGAGCGCGCAGCAGCCGACGGTGCCGTGGGCGAGTTGAGGGGCGTGGCCGGGGGGATGGTTGTCCTCGCCCTGACCGGCGCGGGTGAACCAGGCGTCGGGATCGGCGATGGGATCCAGCCCCTGTTCGGCGGCGAAGCGGGCGGCGCCGTCTCCGGCCAGGAGGACGTGAGGGGTGTGGTCCATGACGGCGCGGGCGGCGCGGATGGGGCTGCGGTAACCCTGAAGCGCGGCGACGGCGCCGGCGCGGCGGGTCGGGCCGTCCATCAGGCTGGCGTCCAGTTCATAGTCGCCCGAGAGGTTGGGCGAGGAGCCACGCCCGGCGACGTAGAGGCCGCTCTCCTCCAGCAGGACCACCGCCTCGACCACGGCGTCCAGCGCGGGCAGGCCGTCGTTCAGGCGGGCGGCGATCGCCTCGACCACCTCGCGCATGTGGACGATCTCGGCGGCATAGTCGCGCGAGCGGCGCGCGCCGGCGCCGCCGTGCAGGATGAGGGCGGGAGCGGGCATGGACGTCTCTCCTGAAGCATTCGGCCTCTTTACCTGCGGGCCGGGGCCTGATTAGCGTCCCGCCGACGCGGGCGCCATGTCCACCACGGCCTGGGGCGCGATCTGACCACAACCTGCCAAGCGGGCCTCAAGCAGCGCGAACGCGCGTTAGGCCCGCCGAGCGAAGCGAAAAGAAACAAAGCATGCGCGCAGTCCTGTCGAAAACCGTTGGCGGCCCGTCGTCCCTGGTCGTGGAGGACATCCTCGATCCGACGCCCAAGGCCGGCGAAGTGGTGATCGAGGTCAAGGCGGTGGGCATCAACTTCCCCGACACCCTGATCATCGAGGACAAATACCAGTTCCGGCCCGAGCGCCCCTTCGCCCCCGGTGGCGAGGTCGCGGGCGTGATCGAGGCGGTCGGCGACGGCGTGAAGGGCCTGTTCAAGGGCGACCGCGTCATCGCCGTGCCGGGCTGGGGCGGGCTGGTCGAACGGATCGCTGTGCGCGCCGACAGCGTCATCAAGATGCCCGACGCCATGCCGTTCGAGGAGGCCGCCGCGCTCGTCCTGACCTATGGGACGGCCTACTATGCGCTGAAGGACCGGGCGAACCTGCAGGCGGGCGAGGCGCTGCTGGTACTGGGGGCCGCGGGCGGCGTGGGGGCGGCGGCCGTGGAACTGGGCAAGGCCATGGGGGCCCATGTGATCGCCGCCGCCTCGACCGCCGACAAGGTGCAGTTCGCGCTCGAGCTGGGGGCCGACAACGGCCTGATCTATCCGTCGGGGCCGATGGACAAGGCGGCGCAGAAGGAGCTGTCGGGCGAGCTGAAGCTGGCCTCGGGCCGCGACGGGCCTGACGTGGTGTTCGACGGGGTGGGCGGCGACTATGCCGAGCCGGCTCTGCGGGCCATGGACTGGAACGGGCGGTATCTGGTGATCGGCTTCCCGGCGGGGATCCCGTCGTTCCCGCTGAACCTGACGCTCTTGAAGTCGGTGTCGGTGGTGGGGGTGTTCTGGGGAGCGGCGGTCGCGCGCGATCCTGAGGGGCACAAGGCCAATATGGCCGACCTGATGCGGCTGTGGTCCGAAAAGAAGATCAAGCCCCGCGTGAGCCGCACCTTCCCGCTGGAGCGCGCGCATGAAGCGATCCAGGCCCTGTCGGATCGGAGCGTCATGGGCAAGGTGGTCGTGACGATCGAGGACTGACCCGGACGGATCTCCGGAGCGCCCGTCCGGGCCGTCTGACCGATCGGTAACTTGTCGCCCCGGAACGGCATGGCCTAGCTTGAGCCAAGCTGCGGGCGAGGCCCCCGCGTGCGGCGGCGTCAGGGACGGTGGGCCATCGGAGATCGCGCATGCTGTCGAGAGTCGTCGCCGCGAGCCTGGGTCTCGCGCTCGTCCTGGGCGTTCCGGCCGCCGCACAGACCACGCTGCAAACGCCGCCCCCGCCATCCAGTCCGGAGGAATGGCGGGCCCGGGCAGAGGCAGACGTGCAGGAGGCCTATCAGGTCTTCGTCGAGAACCATCCGGGCATGTACGATGCCGCCAACCCGTCCTTCCCGGCCACGCTCGCCCGGGCCCGCGACGAAGGCCTCGCCGCGGCGGCCGATGCTCAGGACCGGACGGGCTATGAGCGCAGTCTGGCCATCTTCAACAGCGTTCTCAGCGACGGTCACGCCCTGGTCCAGGCGGCGCGGGGCCAGACCGGAACGCAGGAACTGACACGCCACTGGCCGGGCTTCGCGGCGCTCTGGCGTCAGGATCAGCTGTTCGTCGTGACGCCCGATCCGGACTCTCCCCTCGCCAATACGACGATCGTGGCCTGCGACGGGCTGGAAACGCAGGCGTTCCTGAGCGATCGCCTCAGGGTCAGGAACTTCCGGGGCAATGAAGCGGGACAATGGTGGGTCGTCCCCTCGCGCCTGTTCTGGGCGATCGGAGACCCGGCGGCGGACCAGCCGCGCAGATGCACCTTCCGCACGGCAGACGGACAGGAAATCGAGCGCGACCTCGAATGGCGGCCGGCGTCGCCCGAGGAGCGATCATTCTATTCCGGCACGGTGTTCGCCCCCGCCGAACCCATAGGCCTGCATGAGCCTCGGCCGGGTCTCTTCGTCATTGGCCTCGGGGACTTCCAGCCGGATGAGGCCGGACGCGCAGCCTATGCCCGACTTTACGAGGAGCTGAACGCCCGGCGTGATGAACTCCGCCAGGCGCGCGCCGTGGTTCTGGACCTGCGCGGGAACCAGGGCGGGTCGTCCACGTGGTCCTATGAAGTCGCTGAAATCCTTTGGGGTCAGGCGGCCCTGGTGTCGCGCATTCCGCCGATCGTTGGCATCGACTGGCGCGCCAGCGCAGGCAACATCACCTATATCCGGGCACAGGTGGATGTGTGGCGCGCGCGCGGGATGACCGAGCTGGCGGACGACTGGACGAACGTGGCTGCCCAGATGGAAGCCGCTGCCGCACGGGGAGAGCCCCTGTGGCGCGACGCCTCCGGGCGCACGGGTGCGGCCGCGACCCCGATCGACAGCGACTTCGAGCGCCCCGTCTACGTCATCAACTGGGGACTCTGCGCGAGCGCCTGCCTCGACGCCAATGACTACTTCGGCCTGTTCGACAATACGCGGCGCATCGGATCCCCGACCTCGGCTGACAGCACCTATATGGAAGTCCGAGCGGCACCGCTGACCAGCGGTCAGGGGGTCGTGGTGATCCCCAACAAGACCTGGGTCGGCCGCCAGCGGAGATGGGGTGAAGTCTATTCCCCAGATATCCCCATGAACGGCCTGGACTGGTCCACAAGCGCGTTCCTGGATCGGATCGAACAGGACCTGGCCGACCGGGCGAGGTAGACCCGGGCGGATCTGGCCGTTCGGTCGGACAGGCGCGCGATCTTGATCCGAGCGGCCAGGGCGTTCCGGTCAATCTCCGGCCAGCCGCTTCAGGGCACGCTCGGCTGCCTCATGGTGCCGTTTCTTCACGTGCGCTCCGAGCGTCGCGATCAGGGCGGTGATGACGGCCGCGTCGTCGGTGAAGCCGATCCCGGCCAGGACATCGGGAATGGCGTCGGTCGGCAGGACGAAATAGGCCAGAGCGCCCAACATGATGCCCTTGGCGGCCAAAGGCGTCTCGGGGTCACGGGCGGCGTACCAGACGCTGACCAGGCGGTCGGCGAAGGGGATGCGGGCGGCGACGCGGGCGATCTTGGGCCAGAAGGCGGCGCGGACGCGCGTCTCATTGACCCTTTGCACGGCCGGCAGCAGCGCCTTGTCCGGGTCGATGGCGTCTTCGGGCGACGTCGGGTTTGCGTTTGCGGTCATGGCGGCTAAATCCCCCCAACTTCGACGGGTTCAGACAACATAGGGACGGACGCCATGAAACTCGACAGCGGCATTTCTGCGGTGATCACCGGCGGGGCCTCGGGGCTGGGCGAAGGCACGGCGCGGGCCCTGGCAGCGCACGGCGTCAAGGTCGCCCTGTTCGACATGAACGCCGAGAAGGGCGAGGCCATCGCCAAGGAGATCGGCGGGGTGTTCTGCGCGGTCGACGTGACCGACGACGCCTCTGTGGCGGCGGGCTTCGACACGGCGCGCGCGGCGAACGGCCAGGAGCGGCTGGTGGTCAACTGCGCCGGCATCGCCACGGGCCAGAAGACGGTCAGCCGCAAGAAGGACACCGGCGAGATCAAGGCCCATGACATGGCCCAGTTCGAACGCACGGTTCGCGTCAACCTGTTCGGCACCTTCCGCGTGCTGAGCCAGTCGGCGGCCGGGATGATCACCCTTGACCGCATGGACGATGGCGAACGCGGCCTGATCGTCAACACGGCTTCGGTCGCTGCCCAGGACGGTCAGGTGGGACAGGCGGCCTATTCTGCGTCCAAGGGCGGCGTCTATGCGATGACCCTGCCGATCGCACGGGACCTGGCGCAGGAAGGCGTGCGGGTGAACACCATCCTGCCGGGCATCATGTGGACGCCGATGATGGCGGGCATGGACCAGAAGATCCAGGACGCGCTGGCGGCCCAGATCCCCTTCCCCAGCCGTCTGGGGACGCCGGCGGACTATGCGTCGCTGGTGCTGGAGCTGGCGCGCAACGTCTACATCAACGGGGAGTGCATCCGCCTGGACGGAGCGATCCGGATGGCACCGCGCTGACCGCGCTTACTCCGGCGCAGCCTCGTCCACGTCGGCTTCGGCCTCGGTGACGGCTTCGGCGGCCTGATCCAGAGCGTACTGGGCGACGAGTCCGTAGGTCTGCATGTGCTCGGGGTCGTTGGACGCCCAGACCCCGTTCGCGGCCATGCCCTGGCCGGCGCGGATGGCCCCCTGAACCTCGGGATCGTTGAGGGCGTCGGCGACGAGGGCCTCCACGTCGATATCAGCGAGCGCCTGCTGGGCGATGGCACCGGCGTGACGGCTGATCTCGGCGGTGAAGCGGCCCACTTCCGGGGCATATTCGGCCCAGAGGGAGCCGATGCGCTGCTCGCGCTGCTCCTCCGTCAGGCTTTCGTCCTCGGCGATGGCTTCGGCGCGTTCGCCGAAGGCCTCCATGCGGGCCTCGAAGGCCTCGGACGCGGCCTCGATGGCGCGCTCGGCGTCGGTCTCGGGGTCGGACGCCAGGGCGGCGTTGAGCGGCAGGACCGCGAGCGCGGCGGCGAGGCTGAGGACGCGGATCATGGCGGAGCTCCCTTGTCTGATGACAAAGGTCCGCCCCAACACGGTTCCACTCAAGTGAAATCGCGGTAAGGCGGTCGTGTCGTTTCCGCGTTGCGCCTTACTTCGGACCTGGACGACCGCGCGCAGCCTGGGCCTCGGCGGCCTCCTGATAGCGGGCGGCGATGGCGTTGATCGCGCGGCGGGCGGCTTCCTCGTCGCCATTGGCATCGCGGATGGCCTCGACGATCTCGGCGTTCATGCGGGCGCGCATTTCCGGATCGGTTACAGCCGGCGCGAGTTGGCGGTTGTCGCGCCACTGATCCGCTTCCGGCGGAACTCGCTGAATTGCCGCCCCGGTCGCCACCGGGGCAGCAGCAAGGGCGACGATCATGATCGGCACGGCGAGGTTGAACCTGAACACCATGAGATGACTCCTGAACAGCACCAAAACACTGCCGCCGTTCAGGTTCGCCATCAAGTCGAGTATCCGTGAACGCGGTGCCCCGACCTCGCCAGGCTCAGGTTTGCGGTGATGCGGACGCCGAGGCCGCAGCGGCAAGAGCCGCCGCTTCCACCTGCTGGCGAAGGCTGGATGGCACCGCACCGAGCTGAGGCACCATGGCGACCACGCCCTGACGCTGCCGGTCCCGCTCTTCGATCGTGAGCTGGCCTTCCTTCCAGACCGCGAAATCAATGAAAGCTTGGACGAACGCGTCCATTTCAGTCTGGAACTGCGCCTCCAGCCTGTCCAGTTCCGCGCGCAAGGCGGCGGGATCACGCCCGAGGCGATCGGCAGCGGCCCTAAGCTCCACCGAGTAGGCAGTCACCCGCTCGCTCATGGCTGCGGATCGGGCGTTGAAGGCCTGCTCCTCGGCGGAAATCTGCTCGGCGGGAGCTCCGGCACCCTCAGACGGTACCTCCTGGGCCCATACAGGCGAGGTGACCGGCATCAGGAAGACGGCGACTGCAAGCGCCATAGAGCGATGGGTGGTTCTCATCTGTTTCTCCGGGATGGAAATCGACAGGCAGCTCCCAATCTGCGGGCTCCCTCAGCCAGATCAAGGCCGCCGGTCGCGTTTCGCCAAAACCCGCAAGCGCAGAGCGTTCAGCTTGATGAAGCCGGCCGCATCGGTGTGGTCATAGGCCTGGACTCCCTCCTCGAAGGTGACGAGGTCCTGATCGTACAGGCTGTTCGGGCTTTCGCGGCCGATGACGGTGACGTTGCCCTTGTAGAGCTTGACCCGGACCGTGCCCGACACCTTCTGCTGGCTGTGGTCGATGGCGGCTTGCAGCATCTCGCGCTCCGGGGCGAACCAGAAGCCGTTGTAGATCATCTGGGCGTAGCGGACGGCCAGCTCGTCCTTCAGGTGCATGGCGCCGCGATCGAGCGTGATGGACTCGATGCCCCGGTGCGCGGCCAGGAGGATGGTGCCGCCCGGCGTCTCATAGACCCCGCGCGACTTCATGCCGACGTAGCGGTTCTCGACCAGATCGAGGCGGCCGACGCCGTTGTCGTGGCCCAGCTGGTTGAGCTTGGTCAGGAGGGCGGCGGGCGACAGGGCCTCGCCGTCGATGGCGACGGGGTCGCCCTTCTCGAAGGCGATGGTGATGACGGTCGGCTGGTCCGGCGCGTCCTCAGGCGAGATGGTCCGCTGGTGGACGAACTCCGGGGCCTCGACGGCGGGGTCTTCGAGCACCTTGCCCTCGGAGGAGGAGTGCAGGAGGTTGGCGTCGACGCTGAACGGGGCCTCGCCGCGCTTGTCCTTGGCGATGGGGATCTGGTTCTTCTCGGCGAAGTCCAGAAGGGCCTCGCGGGAGCGGAACTCCCACTCGCGCCAGGGGGCGATGACGCGGATGTCGGGCTCGAGCGCATAGTAGCCCAGTTCGAAGCGGACCTGGTCGTTGCCCTTGCCGGTCGCGCCGTGACAGACGGCGTCGGCGCCGACCATGCGGGCGATCTCGATCTGGCGCTTGGCGATCAGCGGCCGGGCGATGGAGGTGCCGAGCAGATACTGGCCTTCATACAGGGCGTTGGCGCGGAACATCGGGAAGACGAAGTCCCGCACGAACTCCTCGCGCAGGTCGTCGATGAAGATGTTCTCGGGCTTGATGCCGAGTTTCAGGGCCTTCTCGCGCGCGGGGGCCAGTTCCTCGCCCTGACCCAGGTCGGCGGTGAAGGTCACGACCTCGGCGCCGTACTCGGTCTGGAGCCACTTCAGGATGATCGAGGTGTCCAGACCGCCGGAATAGGCGAGGACCACCTTCTTTACGGGCGGCTGGGTCATGGGCGGCGTCCTTGAACGGCGGTCGGGGAAGGGTGGCGCTTAATAAGCGCACACCCTCGCGATGCAAGGGCCGGATTGCGGCGGGATCAGCCCCAGGGGCCGCGAGGACGCGGTGCCTCGCCCGTCAGTGGGACGGAGGTGCTCGACGCGGACGTCGGGACGAAGGTCGAGGCGGCGCGGGGGGTCATGCCCATCTTGGTCCCAAGCTCCATCAGGGCGCGGACGCGGTTGCCGGTGTTGGGGTGGGTCGAGAACAGGTTGTCGGCACCGCGACCCGCCAGCGGGTTGATGATGAACAGCTGGCCCGACGCGGGATTGCGCTCGGCCGTCAGGTTCACGATCCGCTTGGAATAGGCCTCGATCTTCTGCAGAGCGCTCGCCAACGCCTGGGGATCCTGGGCGATCTCGGCGCCGACGCGGTCGGCCTCATACTCCCGGGAACGGCTGATCGCCATCTGGACCAGACCCGCCGCCATGGGGGCCAGCAGCATCAGGGCGAGCGTGCCGATGATGCCGCCGGGGCGTTCCCGATCGCCGCCGCCGAAGATGAGGGCGAAGTTGGCGAGCGCGGAGATGGCGCCGGCGAGCGTCGCCGTGACCGTCATGGTCAGGGTGTCGCGGTTCTTCACATGGGCCAGCTCGTGCGCCATCACGCCCCGGATTTCGTCCCGCGTCAGCATGTCGAGCAGGCCGGTGGTGGCGCAGACCGCCGCGTTCTGGGGGTTGCGGCCCGTGGCGAAGGCGTTGGGCTGGTCGTTGGGGATGATGGCGATCTTGGGCCGGGGCATGCCCGCGCGCTGGGCCATCTCGAGCGTGTCGGTCACATAGGTGCGGATGCGGGCGTCCGGGTGGGTCTCGTCTACCATCTGGGCCCGGTACATGCGCAGCACGATCTTGTCGGCGTTCCAGTAGCTGAACAGGTTCATGCCGCCCGCGAAGACGAGCGCGATGAGCATGCCGTTGGCCCCGCCGATCATGAATCCCACGCCGCCGAACAGGGCGGTCAGGACAGCAATGAGGGTAAAGGTCTTCAGATGGTTCATGGCGAGGATTATGTGGTTCGACATTCCCCGACGCTCAAGAGGCCGACCCCGTGACCGATGATCCCATCTCCGAAGCGGCCGAGACGCCCGAACCCCGCGTGCTGAGCGAGGCGGCGAAGCGGGCGCTGGCTGAGGCCGAGGCGCGCCGGGCGGCCGCCGCCACCGTCGTCCTGCCGCCCGAGGACGGGGGTCCGCGCGGGCCGGAGCCCACGCGCTATGGCGACTGGGAGAAGAAGGGGCTGGCGGTGGATTTCTGAGCGGAGCGGTTTTCCGCTTTCGCCGGTCCGTCCGGCTGGGCATGATGCCCGTCTCCATAAGAAACCAACCGGAGACGACCGATGGGCCTGATGAACCGCCAGTGGGTGCTGCGCCAGAGACCGCAGGGCCTGGTGCAGGACAGCGATCTGGAGCTGATCTCCACGCCTGTCCCGGATCTGGCCGACGGCCAGGTGCTGGTGCGGACCATCTATCTGTCGCTCGATCCGACCAACCGGACATGGATGAACGACGCGGTGGGCTATCTGCCGCCGGTGGGCCTGGGCGACGTGATGCGGGGCCTGACGCTGGGCGTCGTCGAGCAGTCGAAGTCCGAGCGGTTCGCGGTCGGCGATATCGTCACGACGGCGATGGGCGGATGGGCGGACTACGGCGTGGTGCCGGATTCGGGCGTCAGCCGCGCGCATCGCTTCCCCGGCCTGCCGCTGACGGCGAACATGTCGGTGCTGGGCATGACGGGCCTGACGGCCTGGGCGGGCGTGACCGATGTGCTGAGGCCTCAGCCGGGCCAGACGATGGTCGTGTCGGCCGCCGCCGGGGCTGTGGGCTCCATCGCCGGCCAGATCGCCAAGCAGAAGGGCGCGCGCGTCATCGGCATCGCCGGCGGGCCCGAGAAGTGCGCGTGGCTGACCGGCGAACTCGGGTTCGACGCGGCCATCGACTACAAGAACGAGGACGTGGGCGCGGCGCTGGATCGCCATGCGCCGAACGGCATCGACCTGAACTTCGAGAACGTCGGCGGCGACATCATGATCGCCGTCTGGAACCGGCTGAACATCCACGCCCGGATGGCCGTGTGCGGCATGGTCTCGGCCTATAACGCCACCAAGCGCCCGCCGAGCCCCGACCTCAGCCGGCTGATCACCCACCGGATGACGATGCAGGGCTTCCTGGTCATGGACTACAGCCCGCGCGCCAAGGAGTTCGTCGCCGAGGTCGGGCCGTGGCTGGCTGGCGGTCAGGTCAAGTGGAAGGTCCACGTCGACAACGGCCTGGAAGGCGCGGTGCGCTCGCTGAACCGGTTGTTCACGGGCGACCATGACGGCAAGCTGCTCGTCAGGGTGTCGGAGGAGCCATGAGCGATCCGCTCCACGTCCATTTCGAGGATCTGGAGGTCGGCCAGGTTCTCAATCTGGGAGCCTGCGCCGTCGACGAGACGGCGGTCCAGCTCTTCGTGGAGCATTTCGCGCCGGGCTGGGACAGCGCCTACGGCGCGCCCGATGCCTTGACCTATGCGCTGTGGAGTCGGCTGGCGGCCGACAAGTCCGCCGAATGGGCCCAGTCCAAGGTGCTGGCGGTGGACGGACTGCGCTTCATGCGCAATCCCCCCGCAGGCGAGCTGCTGCGCGGGCGCATGACCGTTATGGGCAAGGACCCCGTGGGAGACGAGAAGGGGATCATCATCGCCCAGCACGACCTGCTCGACGAAGGCGGGCGGCTGGTCTTTTCGTGCCTGACCCGGGGGCTGTTCGTCAGGCGGTGATTGGTGATCGGTGGCTGGTGATTGGCGCAGGGCTCAAGCGCGACGGCCCCCGCCAATCACCGATCACGAACCACCAATCACGTGCTTCACGCGTTGCCGGCGATCTCGCCGTTCAGGCGGGCGCGCTCGAACGCCATGGCCACCAGGCGGTCCCAGCCCAGCAGCGAGACGAGGTGAGCATAGATCTGGCCCAGCGCGCCGTTGTCTCGCAGTTCGGCCAGCTTTTCGGGCGACAGGGCCTTCAGCTTGTCTTCCGAGACCGCGAAATAGTCGGCCAGCTTCTGGGGCTGGCCGGGCTGGCCATCGGGGTTGCGAGGCGTGAAGACGGCTTCCTTGACCTCGAAGAGGTCGAGATCGGTGAGCAGCTTGACGAAGCTCTCCGTGCGCAGCCGCTCCTGTTCGAAGTTGTTGCAGAACTCCATCGCCTGATTGACGTAGTCCGAAGGCTTGCCGTCGATGAACAGCGGAGCCTGGCCACCTTCTGTGATGAAAGGCGCGGCGCGATCGATGCACAGGATCAGGCGCTGCTGGGCCTGGTCGTTGGCGAAGACGAAGGGATAGCGACGGACGTAGGCCGGGATGTAGGCGTCCGGCCGGAACTCGCCGGTGGTCGTGACGAACAGGTTCTCGCCCTGGCGCAGACCCATGACGGCGACCGGCATCTTGTTGTCGCCCAGGAACACCACGGGATAGGACAGCGAGGCCGGAGCGAACTCCGTGACGGTCATCGGCACCACGTGAGAGGCCGAAACAAAGGCATAGGGCTTTTCGACCGGATTGACGCCGAGCGCGCCGTGCAGTTCGGCGGATAGGGGCTCGGGCTTCGAGTAGAACAGGACGTTGCCGTCCAGCGAGCCTTGGGCGTTGGCGGCGGTTGTGTCGGTCATGGGGTCGGGCAGCTCTGGATTTGCGGGAAAGGGGGGCCTCTTAGCGGAACCCGGCGGATGCGGCAAACGGGGTCACCGGGCGGTTGCAGGCCGGGCCACGAGGCCTTAGCTCTGGGCCATGTCGAACGCCTGCGGACATGACCATCCGGACACCGGCCTGGCACCAGCCCAGATCGTCCGAGCGCTGGACGATGCCGAGGCTCGATGCGCTGCGAGCGGCGAGCGACTGACCCCGCCTCGGCGCCGGGTCCTGGAGTTGCTGCTTCAGGCGGGCGAGGCCATGAAGGCCTATGACCTGATCGCGCGGTACGGCCCGGACGGCGTGGCCGCCAAACCCCCGACCGTGTATCGCGCGCTCGACTTCCTCGAGAAGAACGGTCTGGCGCACCGCATCGCTTCCATCAGCGCCTATGTGGCCTGTTCCGTGGGCGACCGAGCCCATGCCGCAGCCTTCCTGATCTGCGACTGCTGCGGGGCGACGGCGGAGGTCACACCGCCCGAGGGCGAAGCGCTGAGACGGGCCGCAGAAGTCGCGGGTTATTCCCTTGAGCGGACCACCATCGAGGGTCATGGCCGCTGTCCGGCCTGCCGCATCGCCGCATAGAGCCGATCTGGCTGGCGAGGCGGACCAAGCGGACATAGATTGTGGGTATGGACGCCGCGCGGCTTTCCCCACCACGTCGCCTGATGGTCCCGCTGAGCGCGCGCGGGGGCGATATGGCCGTGCTGGATTTCGGCGACCCGGATCGGCCGGTCGATCTGGTCTTTTGTCACGCCAATGGCTTCAACGCGGTCACCTACCGGTCGATCCTGGCCCCGCTCGCCTCCTCCTTCCGAATCCTGGCGCCCGACCTCAGGGGGCATGGGCGCTCGACGCTGCCAACGATCATGGCGGGCCGCAAAAACTGGCACGATCACCGCGACGACCTGCTGGCGCTTCTGGAAGCCTTTCCCGGGCCACCGGTCGTGCTCGCGGGGCATTCGATGGGTGGAACTGCGTCGCTTCTGGCTGCGGCGGAACGGCCGGCCCGTATTTCTCGGCTGGTTCTCTTTGACCCGGTGATCTGGGGCGGGCTGACGTCCGTCGTATTCCGCGCGCCTCTGCTGCGTCGTCTGTCGGACCGGATTCCGTTGGTCCGGACGGCCCTGCGGCGTCGCGCCGTCTTCGACAGTCGGGAACAGGCGCTGGAAGCCTATCGCGGACGCGGCGCCTTCAAGGACTGGAGCGACATAAGCCTGATCGACTACCTGTCCGACGGCCTGATCGAACGCGCGGAGGGTGGATTCGCCCTCGCCTGCGCGCCGCAGTGGGAGGCCTCCAACTATGTCAGTCAGGGCCATGACCCGTGGCGGGCAATGCGCGCCTTTGGCGGGCCTGCGCGCATCCTGAAGGCGGAGACCGGCTCCATCACCCAGGTGCCGGAGGCACCGCGAGGCCTGCCCAACATCGCCGTAGAGACCGTGGCGGGCAGCCATCACCTGTTTCCGATGGTGCGGGCCGACGTCGTGCGCGACGCCCTGTTCGACGCCGCGGTGTAGAGACCGTCAGCGGTTCTCGAGCGCCTCACGCTGCCGCTGAACGGCCGCGTCGCGCGCATCGCGCTCGGCAGCCAGACGCTCTTCGATCGCCAGAAGCTCGCGGTTGGCTTCGTCCGAGGCCTGTTCGCGGGTCACGCCAGCCGGCCGACCCGTGATGTCCGGAAGGTAGATCGGCGTCAGGCACTGGCGTTCCTGCGGATACCACCAGCGGCCGCTTTCCTCGCAGGCGCGCTCGGGCGCGATCCAGAGCTGGTTGAAAAGCGTGAGACCGCCCACGCAGAGGACGAACATCACCCCGAACAGCAGCGCCAGGCGGGGAAAGGTCAGAAAGCGTCTCATCGTCTGGATCGTCCCGGATGCGACGTGAGTTCACGTAGCGTTACGTTGACAGGCCCGTTCGCCCGTTCCATTCCCTGCCGCAACATTCCGGCCATCCTAGGACAGTGCGAACATGAAGGTTCTCGTCCCCGTCAAACGGGTGATCGACTACAACGTCAAGGCCCGCGTCAAGGCGGACCAGACCGGCGTCGATCTGGCGAACGTCAAGATGAGCATGAACCCCTTCGACGAAATCGCCGTCGAGGAGGCCGTGCGCCTGAAGGAAGGCAAGGAGCATCACGCGGCCGGCACGGCGAGCGAGATCGTCGTGGTCTCCATCGGCGTGAGCCAGGCCCAGGAGACGATCCGCACGGCGCTGGCCATGGGCGCGGACCGGGGCATCCTGATCCAGTCCGATGCCGACCTGGAGCCGCTGGCGGTCGCCAAGCTCTTGAAGGCCGTGGTCGAGGAGGAGAAGCCCGATCTGGTCCTGATGGGCAAGCAGTCCATCGACGGCGACAACAACGCGGTCGGCCAGATGCTGGCGGCCCTTCTGGACTGGCCCCAGGCGACCTTCGCGGCCAAGCTGGAGATCGCCGGCGGCAAGGCCACCGTCACCCGTGAAGTCGACGGCGGGGTCCAGACCCTGTCGGCGCCGCTGCCGGCGGTGGTGACCGTGGACCTGCGGCTGAACACGCCGCGCTATGCGTCGCTTCCCAACATCATGAAGGCCAAGAAGAAGGAGATCGCCATGAAGGCGGTCGCCGACTACGGCGTCGACGTGGCCCCGCGCCTGAAGGTGCAGAAGGTGACCGCCCCGCCGACCCGCTCGGCCGGGATCAAGGTGGCCGACGCGGCCGAACTGGTTTCCAAGCTCAAGACCGTGGGAGCGCTGTAAATGGCTGTCCTCGTCATCGCCGATCACGACGGTTCGACCGTCCGCGACACCACCCACAAGACCGTGACGGCGGCTCTGGCCATCGGCGGCGATGTCGATGTGCTGGTCGTCGGTCAGGGATCGAAAGCCGCCGCCGATGCGGCCGCGAAGATCTCGGGCGTTCGCAAGGTCCTGCTGGCCGAGAGCGGCGAGCTGGCCCACACCCTGGCCGAGGCCGTGACCGCCACGGTCGTGGGTCTGGCGGGCGGCTATGACGCCGTCGTGTCCCCGGCCACCATGGACGGCAAGAACTTCATGCCGCGCATCGCCGCCAAGCTAGACGTCGCCCCGATCTCGGACATCATCGAGGTCGTCTCGGCCGACACCTTCGTGCGCCCGATCTACGCCGGCAACGCGCTTGAGACCGTCCAGACTGCGGACGCCAAGAAGGTCATCACCGTGCGCGCCACCAGCTTCGCGCCCGCGGCCGAGGGCGGCTCCGCCCCGGTCGAGGCCGTCGCCGGTCAGGACGCCGGCAAGGCGGCCTTCGTTTCGGAAGAGATGGTCAAGTCGGATCGCCCAGAACTGGGCGCCGCGAAGATCGTCGTCTCCGGCGGTCGCGCCCTGGGCTCGGCGGAAGAGTTCTCGGCCGTCATCGAGCCCCTGGCCGACAAGCTGGGCGCCGCCGTGGGTGCCAGCCGCGCCGCCGTCGACGCCGGCTATGCCCCCAACGACTATCAGGTCGGACAGACCGGCAAGGTGGTGGCTCCAGGGCTTTACGTCGCTGTGGGCATCTCGGGCGCGATCCAGCATCTGGCCGGCATGAAGGACTCCAAGGTGATCGTCGCGATCAACAAGGACGCGGACGCCCCGATCTTCCAGGTCGCGGATTTCGGCATCGTCGGCGACTACAAGACCGTCGTGCCGGAGCTGATGGCCGCGCTCGGCTAGGTGCTGTACCCATAAAGCTTGCGGCCGAGGGCGACGCTTGATTCAAGGATTCCGAAAGGAGCCTTGGGATG
>JAIERG010000112.1 GCA_019747095.1 Caulobacteraceae bacterium
CACCCGCGGCCGCGGCAAGGGTCGACAAGCCGAAAGCTGCGGTCGCCACACCCGCTGCCGCGTCGGTGAACCGCACCGCCCAGACCCCCGGCGTCCGTCCCCTGGCCAGCCCGGCCGTGCGCAAGCGTGCCCGGGAACTGGGTCTGGACCTGCAGTTCGTGCCCGGTTCCGGCCCGGCCGGCCGCATCGACCACGCCGATCTGGATGCCTTCGTCGCCCATGGCGCGCGGGGATCGTCCGACTACGGATCATCGTCGCCCAGCTCGTCCTATGCGCGGGCCGACGGCACAACCGAAACCCGCATCATCGGCCTGCGCCGCAAGATCGCGGAGAAGATGGCCGAGAGCGTCCGGCGCATCCCCCACATCACCTATGTGGAGGAGATCGACGTCACGGCGCTTGAGGAGCTCCGCGCCCATCTGAACGCCCAGAACAAGGGGACGGACAAACCCAAGCTCAATGTCCTGCCCTTCATCGCTCGCGCCATCGTCGTGGCGCTCCGCGACCAGCCGCAGATCAACAGCCACTACGACGACGAGGCCGGGGTCCTGACCCAGCATGCGGCGGTTCACCTGGGCATCGCCGCCCAGACGCCGAACGGACTGATGGTGCCCGTCGTTCGCCACGCCGAGGCGCGCGACCCCTACGACACGGCGCTGGAGATCGCCCGCGTCTCGGGCGCGGCCAAGGACGGATCGGCCAAGCGCGAGGAACTGACCGGCTCGACCATCACCATCACCTCGCTGGGCACGCTCGGCGGCGTGGTCCACACCCCGATCATCAACCACCCCGAGGTCGCCATCGTCGGCCCCAACAAGATCATCGAGCGGGTTGTGGTGAAGGATGGCCAGATGGTCGTGCGAAAGATGATGAACCTGTCTTCGTCCTTCGATCATCGCATCGTCGACGGCCACGACGCCGCGGTCTTCGTGCAGCGCATCAAGGGTCTGCTGGAGCAGCCCGCGACGCTGTGGATGGCGTGATCGTCAAATGAAGGCGTCAGGGACGGACAGTTTGCGCCGCGTCGAAGAACGGCGTTCATGGGCGATCCCTTCGCGAGGAACCGCCATGATCCGTCCCCTGACCGCCACCCTGACCGCCCTTGGCCTGCTGGCCGCGACGCCGTCCTGGGCCTGTCTTCCGCCTCCGCCGAACGCCTCCTACGACACCGCCATGGCTCGCGCTGTGTTCGTTGGGCGCGTCGTGGAGGTCGAGCGGACCGATCCCGCAGACTGTCTCGCTGCGGCGCGCGCGCGCGCGGCCTCGGGAGCGGTCATGCAGGGCGATCCCGGTGAGCGTGGCTGCGAGGCCTTCGGCTTCGCCACGCTTGAACCTGTCCGCTTCATCAAGGGCGAAGATGTCGTGACCAGCCCGGTCCGGGTCGCATGGAACAGCGTGCCCTTCTGCGCGGTCGGATGGACGGCCGAGGTCGGCGGCCTGGCCATCGCCATGGTGCCGAACGCCGATCGCGCCATGCCGGACGGCGCGACCGCGACGGTGGAAGGCATCCATCAGTACGAACCCCTGTTCCGCACCATTCTCGATCTGGTCGCGGACACCCGGCCCTGATCTCCCACATCGGCGACGCATGACCCAGACCCTCAAGACCAAAGTCCTCATCATCGGCGCCGGCACCGGCGGCTATGTCGCTGGCATCCGTTGCGGGCAGCTGGGGCTGGAGACTGTACTGGTCGACGGTGGGGACGGCCTCGGCGGCACCTGCCTGAACGTGGGCTGCATTCCCTCCAAGGCGATCATCCACGCAGCGTCGAAGTACGAGACGGTCGCCAAGGCAGCGGGCGAGGGGACGCTCGGCATCACGGCTTCGGCTCCGGCCATCGACCTGTCCAAGACCGTTGAGTGGAAGGACGGGATCGTCCGCAAGCTGAACACCGGGGTCGCCGCCCTGCTGAAGAAGGCCAAGGTCAAGGTCATCAAGGGCTGGGCGACCTTCGCCGACGCCAAGACCTGCCGCGTCGAAACCGAGGACGGTCCGATCACCATCACCGCCGAGCACGTCATCCTGGCGACCGGTTCTGAGCCCGTTGAATTGCCCTTCCTCCCGTTCGGCGGCGACGTCATCTCCTCGACCGAGGCCCTGTCGCTCCCCGCCGTGCCGGGCCGGCTGGTCGTCGTCGGCGGCGGCTACATCGGGCTGGAGCTCGGCATCGCCTATCGCAAGCTGGGGGCCGAGGTCGCCATCGTCGAAATGGCCGACCGCATCCTGCCGCTCTACGACAAGGCCCTGACCGATCCGGTGCACAAGTGGCTGGAACGGCACGGGGTTCAGCTGTTCCTCGGCGCCCGCGCGGGCGGCTTCGGCGACGGCGCGCTGTCGATCACAACGAAGGACGGCGAGCCTCTGTCGATTCCGGCCGACAAGGTGCTGGTCACCGTGGGCCGCAAGCCCCGCACATCCGGCTGGGGCCTGGAGAACATGGGCGTGGCGATGGCCGGACCGTTCGTGAAGGTCGACGATCGCTGCGCGACCAGCATGCGCAACGTCTGGGCCGTCGGCGACCTGACCGGCGAACCCATGCTGGCCCACAAGGGTTCGGCCCAGGGCGAGATGGTCGCCGAGATCATCGCCGGGAAGGACCGGCGGTTTGACCCTGTGACGATCGCGGCCGTCTGCTTCACCGAGCCGGAAATCGTCTCCGCCGGGCTCGGACCGCTCGATGTCGAGGGCCGCGACGACGTGATCCAGTCGGTCTTCCCGCTCGCCGCCATCGGCCGGGCCCTGGCCATCGAAGCGGGCGAGGATGGTGGTTTCGTGCGGGTGATCGCGTCCAAGACCGACCACCGCATCCTCGGGCTTCAGGCCGTCGGCCAGCATGTGGCGGAACTGTCCAACAGCTTTGCCCAGATGCTGGAGATGGGGGCAGTGCTGGAGGACGTCGCGGGCGTCATCCACGTCCACCCCACCTTGGGTGAGGCCTTCCACGAGGCGTCGTTGCGCGCGCTGGGCCACGCCATTCACATCTGATCGACGGACGGCGTCCGACCGATTCTGACGTATCGATGCCCTATCCTCGGGCTGATCGGGATTCCGCTTGCGCGCCCGAACCGATGAAATGTGCACGATGTCCACTCGAAAAATGAAAGTGCACATTCTGGTCTCGCCCGGGCCGGAGCCAGGCAGACCCGTCGATTGGACCTAGGATCGAGCGGTCACCCGTGGCTAACTCGAGCTCAAACCGGAGGGACCCCATGAAGCCGATCATCGCCGCCGCCGCGCTCAGCCTGCTGATGGCAGGCACCGCCGCCGTCGCCCAGGAGGTTCCCGCCACCGGTCCGGTCACCCTGGTCCAGGCCGGTCGTCTGCTGGATCGCCCCGGGCAGGCTCCGCGCGGACCCTCGACCGTCGTCATCCGTGATGGGCGGGTGGTCGAGGTGCGCGACGGCATCGTCGGTGCCGAGGCCTTTCCGGGAGCGGAAATCGTGGACCTGTCCGACCGCTTCGTCCTGCCTGGCCTGATCGACAGCCACGTCCATCTCGCCACCAGCCAGGCGGGCCAGGCAGGCCTGATCGCCCAGTTCACCGAGAGCGTTCCGACCACGGCCTACCGTGCTGCCGAGAACGCGCGCATCACACTGATGGCCGGCTTCACCACCGTGCGGAACCTTGGCGACAGAGACGGGGTCACGCTCGCGCTGCGCGACGCCGCCGCCCGCCATGCCCTTCCCAGCCCTCGCATCGTCGATGCCGGCCGCAGCATCTCGACCACGTCGGGCCACATGGATGGCAGGAACGGCTTGAACGATGAGCTGCGTGAACACACAGACCATGACAACGTCTGTGACGACACCGCGTCCTGCCGCGAGGCCGTCCGCCTGCAGATCAGCCGGGGCGTCGATGTCATCAAGATCGCCACGACGGGCGGAGTGAACAGCCGTATCGGGGCCGGCCTCGGCGCGCAGATGTTCGAGGATGAAGCCCGCGCCTTGATCGAGACGGCGCATCTGTACGGAAAGCGGGTGGCGGTTCACGCCCACGGTGCCGACGGCATTGCCCTGGCGCTTCGACTCGGCGCGGACTCGATCGAGCACGGCACCATCTTCGACGATGAGACGATCAGGCTGTTCCGGGATGCTGGTGCCTACTACGTGCCGACCCTGTCGACAGTGAACGGCTATCGCGAGCGCCTTGCCGCCGACCCGAATGCCTATTCCGCCGAGGTCCTGCCCAAGATCCTGTGGCGCATCTCCATCACGGGCCAGTCTCTGGAACGCGCCGTGCCCGGTGGCGTGCGCATCGCCTTTGGCACCGACGCCGGCGTGTCCATGCATGGCCGCAATGCGGACGAGTTCGAGCTGATGGTCCAGCACGGCATGACCCCGATGAGCGCCATCCAGGCCGCGACCGTCAACGCCGCCGACCTGCTGGGCCTGGGCGAGGAGCTGGGAACCCTTGAACCCGGCCGGCGCGCCGACATCATCGCCGTCGACGGCGATCCTCTGAGCGACGTCACCGTGTTGAAGGATGTCGACTTCGTGATGCGCGATGGGCGCGTCTACAAGCACGAGGACTGAGCTTCGTCGTTGCCTCGGCGGCGGTCATGGGACAGGAAGCGCCCATGACTGTCGATCCCGCGCTTCCCCGCCACGACTGGACCCTGACCGAAGTCGAGGCCCTGTTCGCCCGCCCCTTCATGGACCTCGTGTTCGAGGCCGCGAGCGTGCATCGCCGCTGGTTCGATCCG
Organism: Caulobacteraceae bacterium; assembly: GCA_019747095.1. GTDB lineage: Bacteria > Pseudomonadota > Alphaproteobacteria > Caulobacterales > Caulobacteraceae > Brevundimonas. Next base: position 4,704 of record JAIERG010000112.1, read on the forward strand.
TCCGAGGTCCAGACCTCGCAGCTGCTGTCGATCAAGACCGGCGGCTGCGCCGAGAACTGCGGCTACTGCTCGCAATCGGCAGCCTTCGACACGGGCCTGAAGGCCGAAAAGCTGATGGACGCCACCTCCGTCATTGCCGAGGCCATGGCAGCCAAGGCCGGCGGGGCGTCGCGCTTCTGCATGGGCGCGGCCTGGCGCGAGCTCAAGGATCGCGACACGCCCAAGCTCGCCGCCATGATCTCCGGCGTGAAGGCGCTCGGGCTGGAGACCTGCGCGACGCTCGGCATGCTGACGGCGGATCAGGCGCGCCAGCTCAAGGACGCCGGGCTGGACTACTACAACCACAACCTGGACACCGGGCCGGACTACTACGCCGACGTCGTGACCACGCGCACCTATCAGGACCGGCTGGACACGCTTGAGCATGTGCGCGCAGCCGGCATGAAGACCTGCTGCGGCGGCATCGTCGGGATGGGCGAAAGCCGCCGGGACCGCGCGGGCCTGCTGCATGCCCTGGCGACCCTGCCCGAGCACCCCGACAGCCTGCCGGTCAATGCGCTGGTGCCCGTGTCCGGCACGCCGCTGGGCGACCGCGTGAAACGCGAAGGCGAGATCGACCCGATCGAGTTCGTGCGGACCGTCGCGGTGGCGAGGCTGGTGTGCCCCAGAACCATGGTCCGGCTGTCGGCCGGGCGGGAGGGCATGAGCGCGGAGATGCAGGCGCTCTGTTTCCTCGCGGGTGCCAACTCCATCTTCGTTGGCGGGCGGCTGCTGACCACGCCGAACCCCGGCGAAGACGCCGACGCGGCCCTGTTCACCAAGCTGGACCTTCGGCCGATGGCGCTGGGCGCCGACGCGCGAGCGGCGTAACCCGACCTTAAGCGGCGCCGTGGCAGAACGGCGGTCATGGATCGTCGCGCCCTTCTCGCCGCCCCCCTGCTTCTGGCTGCCGCCACGCCCTCCATTGCTGGTGGGGGCGGTGGCGGATCGACGGCCTCGACCGGGGGCTATCTCCGCTATCCCACGATCACAGCGACCACGATCCGTTCTGACGGTCGTCGGGGCGTCATGACGGTTGAGACCGGCGTCGACGTGGCCGATCCCGCCCTTTACCTGCGCGCGCAACAGGCGCAGCCCCGCATGCGCGCGGTGTTCGCCATCCTGGTCCAGCGCGAGGCCGAGAGCCTCCTGCCCGGGGCTGTGCCCAACGTGGACCGCCTTGCAGCCCAGCTCCAGTCGGCGGTGAACATCATTCTCGGACGGCGCGGAGCGGGCAAGCTTCTGCTCGGCACGGTGATGGTGGTCTGACGCCTAGCGCGGCGCGGCGATTCGGCTGCGTCTCTGGGGTGCTGTCACCGTCGGCGCCAGAGGATTGGTCACGACTGCGGGCTGGGGCGCCGGAGCTGCTGTCGCAGCCTGTTCGACCCCCTGCTCGATCTCGGACCGAGCGTCCCCGTCCCCTGTGCCCAGCTCCAGATTCGATTCGGTTGCCGCCGGCGGCATGAGTGTGAGCACTGGCGTAGCCACGTCCTCCAGCACGACATCCGCCACCGTCACCGGTGTCGGCAACTCTTCGACGTAGGTCGCAAGAGCGGCGAGTTTCTCAATGACCGGCTCAGTGCCGGCATGAGTACCGCTGAACGCCCCGGGAAGGCCCCAGGCCCCGGTCCAGCGATAGAAGATGTGGGTGTCGATCTGGCGAAGTTTCACGAGCCGTTCGGCCCAGAAGGGTGCCACCCAGTCGGTATGGTAGTGGGTCGCCATGCCGACGTCCGGGACCACCCTGCCGTTCAGGGCGGAGGCCGCGACCGCGCGTGCGCGCGCCCAGCCGGACGCAGATGGAGGCCGTGCCATCGCACCGTCGCACGTGAAGCTGAACTGGCAGCCCGTGGTTCGTTCCTGACCCTGGAAAACCACACCGCATACTGTCTTGGGAAACGCGGGATGCCTGACGCGGTTGATCACAACCTGGGCAACCGCCGCCTGGCCAAGCGCGCTCTCCGACGCAGCCTCGTAGTAGATGGCAGCCGTCAGGCAATCCAGGGCACGGGCGTAATCGGCGATGCGATCCGGCGGCATGATGAACGGGCGCGCCGCGAGGATCGGCAGGTCCGAGAAGGGAATCGAGGCGTTCCAGGCCCTGGCCGCGTCCATGGAAATCGGGCGGACGTCTTCCGGGGCCACGGTCAGATCCACCAGCGACCCCGGCAAGCCAGCTGGCACGACGTCTCGAGCGACACTGCGCGGCGTGATCTCCGCGATCTCCGCGAGCCGTGTCTGGACGAGCGCCGAGCCGGCGCCCGTAAGGATCAACAGGGTTGCGATCACCGCCACGGTCAGCGGAAACCATGGCGAGAAGGTGATTCGCATCATTATGGCCGACGCCCGGTGCGGCAAGCCGTCGGCGGAAGGGGATGATCTCGCGGCGGCCTCCACGGTCATCGCCTTGCCTTCGAGCCATAGGTGAACTGAAGGCCGAGCAGGAAGCTCCAGAACGCCGCGATTGAGGGCACCTGCAGGGCGAAGTCGGTCAGGCCATGAAGCAGGATGACCAGATTGGCGCAGATCAGTCCCATGAGCAGGCCGTGGCTGGACCCGCTCCCGACACGCCTCATCGAGCGAACAATGATCCAGCCTATGAGGAGGAACATTGGTGTCGCGCCCACAACGCCCGCCTCCTCGAGCCACTGCAGATACACGTTATGGGCAGCCCGGATGGTCCAGACCTGGGGTGCGGTTTCCGCCACCATCAGATGGAGGTTGACCGTATCGAAGCTGCCCAGTCCCCAGCCGAACAGGGGCGATGCGATGAAGGCGTCCCAATGGGTCGAGAACAGGGCGCTGCGATCATTCAGGCCCGGTCCGGTTTGCCCCATCCGGGACCAGAGCAGATCATTGCCGCCCAAGAGTAGCAAAAGCGCAACGGCGATGAGCAGGCCGCAGGAAGCCAGGATCGCACCGCGACCGTTGGATTGACGCGCCTGTGTCCACACAAGAAGCACACCCGCTGCGCAGAAGGTCGCCGCCATTCCCATGCGCGATGCCGTCAAGATGAGGCACACAAGGCTCAGGGCAATGCAGGTGATCGGAACCGCTGTCTGGGTCAGTCGCGAGGACAGCCCCTGGCCGTCGGTCCGGCGCCAGGATCGCAGAAACAGCGCCAGTCCAAGGATGGTCAGGACGCCAAAGACCGTCGCCCCACTGTTGGCGCTCAGGAACCCCCCGGTCAGTCGGCCTCCTTGCGCCACCTGCAGACCGGATACGAAGCTGAGAAGAGCCACGAGCGCGAAGGCGGCACCGATCCAGACGATCAGTTCAGCAGTCGCCTGGGCCCGATCGCGTCTCACGCCCTGAAGCGCCCCCAGGGCAAAGGCGCTCGCCAGACCGAGGAGCTTGGTGATCTCTCCGACCGTCGCTGAACGGTCCACGGTGAGGGCTCCTGGCGTCACTTCGGCCCAGGTCCAGGCAGGATGGGTCCCCCCGGGGCCCCAGGGGGTAAGCGTCCATAACGCCACCGCAAGGACGGCAGCGAACAGCGCGGCAGGTATCCGAAGCTCAATGGCTCCCGCGTCTCCGCGCAGCGGGGTTGCCATGGCGATGATCAGGCCGATGCCAAGAGCGGCCGTCAGCCATTGCGCCGCCGCTGTCTGGTTCGCCCCGAAGGCCAGATGCGCCACCGTGAACACCACGGGCATGCACGCCAAAGCCAGCAGGACTGTCAGTCCGGGTCTTCTGACGGACCGAGCGTCCGCATCTCTCGGTGACCGACCTCTCCCCGAGGGTTTTGACGCAGCACGCAGGAGCTGTTCGCTCACCGGACTAGGCCGCGTAGTACTTTTTGTAGGTGCCGTAGTAGTAGCCCGCGTCGCCGTAGCCGTAGCGGGCCTGGGCCTTCATATCGACCTGGGTCAGGCCGATGCCCGCGACATGCGCTCCAGCCTGTTCAAGCACCTTGAGCCCGGCCGCGATCGCCTTCTCGGGCGTCGAGCGCCACTTGGCGAGAAACACCACAGCGTCGGATTTGGCGGCGATGAGACGGGTGTCGGAAACCGCGAGGACGGGAGCGGTATCGAGGATCACGAGGTCGAAGCTCTGGCGAAGAGCAGCGAGAAGGCGGTCCATTTCGGGGGATCCGAACACGTCTCGCGGTGTGAAACTGTTTTTGGCGAGCGGCAGGATCCAGGCACCGGAAGGGTCGTCATGCATGAGCGCCTGGTCGAGTGGGATCTGGCCGTTCAGAACCTCGACCAGACCAATCTCGGGCTCGACGGCAAGCAGTCGGTTCACATTGCGTCGGCGCAGGTCACAATCTACCAGGGCGACCTTTAGGCCCGACTGGGCCGAAACGCGGGCCAGGCAAAGCGCGGAGTTGGTCTTGCCCTCTGCGGGCAAGGCCGAGGTCAGGGTGATAACCCGGACCTGATGCCCTATCCGGGAAAAGAGAATCGAGGCCCTGAGGGCCCGAACGGCCTCGGCGAAGCTTGAAAGCGGCTTCCTGACGACGTGATCAGCCGGCGTGTCCTCGCGATCGTCAGGATCGATGACCGACGACAGCAGCGGCACGGAACCCAGGTGTGGCAGGCCGAACTTGTGCTCAACGTCTTCTGCCGTCAGCACCCCGGTATCCAGCATGATGGCCAGGACAACGGCGGCTATGCCCAGAGCAATCGCAACGCCGAGGCCAATCGCGAGATTGAGCGGCACGTTCGGTGAACTCGGTCGGTTGGGTATGGCAGCGGGCGACACGATCCGGGCGTCCGATTCCTGGAGACCTTCTGTACTGGTCGTTTCCTGGAAGCGGTTCAGGAAGCTCTCATAGAGGGTTCTGACGGACTCGGCGTTCCGCTCCAGTTCGTTCAAGCGAACACCGGCCGCATTGTTGGCGGCCAGCGCACCCCGGGCAGACCCCAGGCTTCCGGCCATGGAGGCAGTGCGTTCCCGAGCCACCTGAACCTGCGCTTCGAGGTTTGAAATGATGCGGCGGATCTCTGCCTGGATCTGTGCGTCGATATCGGCCAGTTCCCGCTCCGCTCGGACCATGTCAGGGTGTCGGGGACCATAGCGACCCGAGAGTTCAGCGACCCGACCCGATACCTCGGCCCGCCGCGCCCGGAGCTGCTGGACGACGGATGAGCCGAGGGCCTCGCCGACATCCTCGCCGTTCGAGCCTGCTGCGAGCTGTGCCCGCGCGGTCCTCAGTCGGGCTTCAGCCTCGGCCTGGGTCGCCCGGACGGTGGCGAGTTGCTGGTTGTAGGCCGAGATTTCCTGCTCGGTCAGAGTGGCACCCGAGGCGCTTAGCAGATTGTTCGCCGCGCGGTACTGTTCAACGGCGGCTTCAGCCTGCTGAACCTCCGCCCGCAGATCCGCAAGGCGGGTGTTGAGCCAGCCGTTGGCCTGTCGGGTGGCGTCGAACTTGGCCTCAAGCTGTTCCAGCAGGTAACGCTCGGCATAGGTGTTGGCGATGCGAGCCGCCTTCTCCGGGTCCCGGGAAGTGAAGCCGAGCACCATCACATAGGTCAATCCGGCTCTCTTGACGGACAGGCGCTTGAGCACAGCGTTGACGACGGCATCACGCTCGCGCTGACGTTCAAGGGTGCTCAGCCGGTCGCGGGCGGCGTCCGGAGCGGCGGCCCCGAACAGGGTGCCCACGCCGCCAATAACGGACTGGAGGGGACCGGGCTCCGCCAGAGCTATGTTGAACTCGGGATCCTCGTCCAATGACAGGGCGTCCACGACGCGCTCTGCCAGCCGCCGGGACTTCATGATCTCGATCTCGGTATCGACGACGCCAGCATCGGGGGAAAGCCCCGACAGAACAGCCTCGGCGTCCACGACGTTCTGTGAACGGGTGTCGATGGTGAGGCTGGTGGTCGCGGTAAACAAGGGCGTCGCTCGTGTGGTCATCACGATCGACGTCACCATCACCACCATCACGACTGCGAGGAACAGGGGCAGTCGTCGACGGAAGAGTGCGATGACCCGATGCAGATCGACGCCTTCGGCGACTTCAGGCTCTCCCTGGTTGAGCCCGTCCGCGACGGCCTCGGGCGGTCTTTTGCCAGAGAGTGTATTCAACATCCGATAACGCTCGCCACACTCAAGACAGCTCGATCAGAACTGGGCGACGAGCGTTGCCGTCAACCGGTTCGCGTCGAACTCCGCCCCGCCCGCCAAGCCGTCAGACGTCTGCTCGAAGCGTCCGACCGACAGACTGACCCCTACGTTCCGGTTGAGCAGGTAGGTGCCCCCCACGGAAAGTTGGAGACGCTGGTCCTCGCGATCGATGCCTTCGTACTCATCGGTCGAGAGAGAGGCCTCGGCGTTGAGCAGGACGTTGCGCATCAGCTCGTGGTCGACACGCGCCCCCACCGACGTGGACAGATAGCCGCCCGAGCCGACGATGCCGGAATCTTCAATGGTCCGTGATCCAAAGGTCGTGACGGTGGTCAGCTGGGTGGGGAACCACTCCAGCTGCGCACGAGCGCCAAAGCCGTCGATCTGATCGTAGACAGCGGCATCGAAGTCCTGGGCGATGTAGCCGACGGCGATCTCGCCGCGCGCCACGGCACCGACCTCGAAGTTCGCGCCGGCCAGGATCTCATAGCCATCGGAATCGCGCGCCGGGAGCACGGCAGATACCGCTGTGTCATAGTCGCGCTTGTTGGTCGTGCCCTGAATGAACAGGGCGGTCGCCGGGCTGAGGGCGATGTCGATCCGACCGGTCAGGCTCGAGATGGTTCGATCTCGGTTGTCCTGATCGACAATGGTCCCACCGAGGGTCACCGCGTCCGCGTAGTCGAACTCGCGCCGTTCGCCGCGGGCCGACATCTTCACGCGTCCGGCCACATGCGTCGCTGCGAGGAACGACGAGGCGAGATCGTAGCTGACCGGTTCGCGCGTCGACGCCGGCGCGTTCGACGACGTCCGTGGTTCGGTGATCGAGGCGAAGTTCACACCACCGGCGATGTTGCTGGCGCGCGTGATATCAAGTCGACCATTCGCCCCGACATCCCAGTCTGCATAGTTTTCGGCATCGAAGTCCTGATACCGGGCGATCGTCCCGCGAGCGAAGGCCGACAGGGAGTGGCGGGACCAGCCGGATTCCACCTGGATCTCAGGCTTTAGACGAACAATCCAGTCGCTGTCGGCACCGGTCGCAGTCGCGAAGATGTTGTCATTGTGCTCCGCGTCGATCTGCAGAAGCGGGTAGACCGCGAACGATCCCGCCGTCAGGCCGAGGGCTTCATACTCCGGCCGTGGCCGCTCGCGCACCGAGACGTTGCGGTCGCGCGCGAAAAGGTCGACGCCCTGATCCTGCGCGGCGTTCAACGTGCTCGCAGCCGTCTGCGCCTGAACGGCTGTCGCCGACGACAGGGCCAGCAGAGACAGAAGCAGGGACACCGGGCGATTTCGCATACGCATGGGGTTTTCTCCGCTCGGCGAGAGCGCTTCGGACGAGGGGATCATCATGCGTCAGGTTCCAGGCCGGTAATCCGACCCGCCGCCGCCGCCGCCGCCGCCGGCTCCGCCGCCCGGAGCGGCGCCGCTGGGAAGTCCCCCGCCGGCGCCCGCCCCACTGCCGTCCGGAACGCTGGAGATCGTCGTCACAACCCTGAACACCGCTTGCGCCACCGCCGCCGAAATCGTTTGTTGGGAGAGGGCGAGATTGTTGACCGCTTGACCAAGCGCCTGCTCGGCGTCCGCCCGGCTGACACCGCTCTGGGCGATCGTCTGCTGGATCGCGGACTCGATCAGCGCCGTTGCGGCATCCTCTGACAGCCCGGCGGCCTCGGCTTGGGCTTGGGCTGACAGGATGGCCGCCTGGAGGGCGGCCGTGAGCTCAGAGACGGGATCCTGCGCCACGACGGCCGCAACGGACGGTGTCGCTCCCGCCGCCGTCATGCCCAAGGTTGCGATCAAAACTCGGCCGACAAGGCCCGCAATGGACGATCTCATGGCTCGGCTCTCCCCTCAGAGGCTCCGTTGATACATCAGATGCACGGTCAATAAAATTCAAGGGTATGTGACACTCGTCTGTATGCGATGCCGCGAACGACAGCGACCGCGACGCGTTCGGGACCGGCCGACATCCAGACGAAGTTGTAATTTTTCAGTCGGTTATGGTCAGGGCGAGCGCCAGTCTGCCGGCGGGATTGCCGACCTGGTCAGGGACACGGTCGACAAGTCGCGAACGTGTCGTCCGGGTGACTCTCAACTCCGAAAGCGCCTGCCGCCGCAGTTCGGGCGTCAGGACGTCCCAGCGGTTGAAGACGAACACCAGCCGCCATTCGGTGATCTCTGGTCCATAGGGCGCGGCGATGTAGCTACGATCCAGGGCCTCGAGCATGGCAGGGACGTCCCCGTCCTGATCCGCGATCCAGGCCAAGCGCGCCCACGCTCCGGCGTCCAGCGGGCGCTGACGCAGGACGTGCCGCGTCTCCATCCGGGCGACCGCCAGATCCGGCGGATCAGATCGGGCCGCCCTCATCGCGCGCGCCTCATGCGACGCGGCGGTCGCCACGGGCCAGGACGTCTCGGGCCATGTCGTCGGTAGCGCCAGAAGCAACCCGCCCCCTAGCGCGCCCACGCCGATGGCGACGATCGCCGCCAACTTCCATACCTGTCTCGTCATCGCGTCCCCGCCCGCGCTTCCGGAACGGAGTCCGGACTTCGGACGGCTTCGTCAAGTCCGCATGGGCTGATAGAGGGAAGCTCTGGCCGACGTCAGGCCGCGATCCGCACCCAGTCGAACGGCCGTCCCGGCCTCTGGCGCTCGCGCCAGCGATAGGCGACCCGGTCCCACCGCGCTATCCACGGCGACAGGCTGTCCAGAACGAACTCGCCCTGATCCGAGGCGATCAGCAGGACGGCGTGGGCTTCGCCCGACGCGGTCTCGACAATGGCGATGGACAGGGTCTCGGCCGGCACGCCCGCCGCGATCAGGTCGGCCCGCTTGGCCAGGACGAAATCCTCGCAGTCGCCGCGCAGGTCGTCGTCCGACGGTATTGTCCAGTGGTCGTCCCGCCCATACAGCCGCTGGTCGGCGACGTGGCGAATGGCCCGGTTGCGGCCCCGGTTGATGCGATTGACCAGTCGCCAGCCCTCGCGGTCGAGGGTGAAGACGGAGGTCGAGACCGGGGCCTTCGCCAACCCCGGCAGCTTGCGCCGCGCCATGGGATCGATCGGAGCCACGTCCGCGACCGACATGGCGCTGTCGGCGAAACCGTCTCCAGACACTTCCAGCGCCGGGGTGGCGATATCGGTCGCGCTGATCGCGCCCCCGGCGTCCGCCGCGGGCGCGGCATAGGCGGAGGGCCCACTCGACGGCGGTGAGTCCGCGGTCGAGGCCGTGTCGACGCCCCCGGCGGAGGCGGCAGGAGCGGGGGTCGGCGGGCCGAACAGAGCCAGCCAGTAGCGCCGATTGGCCGCGAGCCTCAGCGTTGCAGCGTCAGGGATCGCCCCCGTCGCGGGGCAGGCCGCGGGATCACGCTGACACAGGGCAACGAAACCTTCGGGCATAGGGGCAGGCGCGCCCAGGGTCATGGTCGGCGCGCGGTCTTGGCTCTGGGCCGTCGCGGGCGCGGCGGACGCGATCATGGCCGTGGCCGCGAACACGACGACCGCCGTTCCAATCGATGTGATCCTGCGCACCATTCTGGTCCCCGGCTTCGGAGACAGTGTGCACGGCAACCGCTAAGGTCGGTTTCACGGTTAAGGTTTGCGGTTCCTTGAAGACCAGGGTTTTCAGACGATTAACCCTAAACCGGGAGCGCCCCCCGCTTGACCACGGTTCGCATCGCAACGCTGGACGACACGCGCGTCACGCCGGGAATGGTCGTCAGCGACCGGGCGTGCACCCGCTCCAGATCGTCGACGTCCCGGACGACCAGCCGCAGCAGATAGTCCGACCCGCCGGTCATCAGATAGCACTCCACCACCTCCGGCACGCTCGCGATGGCCGTCTCGAAAGCGGTCAGAGCGCTCTCGGCCTGGGAAGAGAGCGTCACGGTCACGAAGACGCTGATGGGCAGGCCGACCGCGCGCTCGTTGATGACGGCGGCATAACGACTGATCACCCCCGCCGCCTCGAGCGCCCGCAAACGACGCAGGCAGGCGCTTTCGGACAGGGCCACCTGCCGCGCCAGTTCGCTGTTGGTCATGCGCCCGTCGGCCTGAAGAACGCGGAGCATCTTTCTGTCGATAAGGTCGAGCTCGACCGCAGAAACTGTTTTCATTGCGCACCCATTCCGTTGGTTCTGCGACTTTACGGCGATCACTCGCCGAAAAGAACAGGAACCTGCGACGCGCCCGGCGCTATTTTCCCGCCAAACCCATTCCAGAGGTGAGGAAACCCCATGCGCGTCGGCGTCCCCAAGGAAATCAAGAAGAACGAACACCGCGTCGGCCTGACGCCCACGGCTGTGAGAGAATACGTCGCCCGTGGCCATCAGGTCTCGGTCCAGACCGGTGCCGGCCTCGGCGCCGGCTTCGTCGACGACGCCTTCGTCAAGGCAGGCGCGACCATCGTCGCCGACGCCCCGACCATCTTCGCCAACTCGGACATGATCGTGAAGGTCAAGGAGCCGCAGAAGGTCGAGTGGGAAATGCTGCGCGAGGACCAGATCCTCTACACCTATCTCCACCTCGCGCCCGATCCCGAGCAGACCAAGGGGCTGATGGCGTCGAGATGCGCCGCCATCGCCTATGAGACAGTGACGGACGCGCGAGGCGGCCTGCCGCTGCTGGCGCCCATGTCCGAGGTCGCGGGCCGGATCGCCGTGTTCTCGGCCGCCGAAACCCTGCTGAAGCACAACGGCGGCATGGGCCTGCTGTTCTGCGGCGTGCCCGGCGTGGCACCGGCACGGGTGCTGGTGCTGGGCGGCGGCGTTGTCGGCCTGAACGCCGCGCGCATGGCCATGGGGCTGGGCGCCGAGGTCGTCGTGCTGGAGCGCTCCATCCCGCGCATGGCCTATATCGACGAGGTCACGGGCGGCCGGGTCATCACCCGCTATTCCTCGATCGGCGCGATCGACGAGGAGGTGGTCAAGGCCGACGTCGTGATCGGCGCCGTCCTCGTGCCCGGTGCCGAGGCTCCCAAGCTGATCAAGAAGGCGCACCTCAAGCAGATGAAACCCGGCTCTGTGTTGGTCGACGTCGCCATCGATCAGGGCGGCTGCTTCGAGACCAGCCACGCCACCACCCACGAAGACCCCACCTATACGGTCGACGGCGTCGTTCACTACTGCGTGGCCAACATGCCGGGCGCGGCACCGCGCACCAGCTCCGAGGCGTTGAACAACGCAACCCTGCCTTTCGGCCTGGCGCTGGCCGACCATGGTCTGGAAGCGCTGAAAAAGGACCCGCATCTGGCGCGCGGCCTGAACGTGCTGAAGGGCGAGATCACCTATCCCGCCGTCGCCGAGGCGATGGGTCTGTCCTGGTCGGACCCGTTCGGGGTCTGGGCCCGAGGCTAGGCCATCATTGTGGCCGGGGCCGCGGAGGACGGCCCCGGCACGCCGGTGGGGGCGAGATCGATCTCGCGTTCCAGGCCCGCCAGTTCCTTGTCGGCGACCTTCCAGTCGTCCTTCGACGGCGCCCTCGGGTTGGCCCAGTCACCCCTGATCTTCTCACGGGCCTCCTTGATCTCGGCCACAGCCAGCCGGACCTGGTCGAAAAAGCCCATGTCGCCGAAAGCGTCCTGAACGACGGCCTCAAGGCGGTCGGCGATCCGGTCCTTGTCCTCTGCGACGCCGACGGCAGTGGCATAGGCCGCCTGAGCACGCTTCATCTCCGCGTCCACCGGTGCCGCAGGGCCTGGGGAACCCGCATCATCCGCCGTCGGTTTCGGCGGCGTCTGGCTGGCGGCGGTGTCTGCCGCGTCGCGCGCCTCGGTCGCGGCCTGGATTGCCATCTTCATCTCGCCGCTGCTCGGGTTCTTACCGCCGGCTTCCACGTAGGCCTTCACCGCCGAGCGCAGTTCCTTGGCCAGTTCGGCGGTCATCTTGAGCGCCGCCTTGGGGTCCAGTTTCACCATCAGCTTTAGTGCATCCATGCGCTCTCGCACGGCCTGCACCTTCCGGGCAGCGAACTCCTTCATCCGCGATTTCTGCTGATCGCGCATGTCCGTCAGCGACGGCAGGCTGACGCTCTGCGCCTTAAGCGGTTGGACCAGCTTTTCTGCAGCCGGCACCGGGCGACGCCCCTGTGAGGCGAATGGCACGGCGGTGGATGATGTCAGCGAGATCATTCTGATCTCTCCCGTGGTTTCCGGATCGAGCCTATTCCGACCCGGCTTTCGATCCGCTTAAGCGTCGCCCTGTCGCCTTGCGGGTTCGGCGTTCACCCTCGATATGCAGCCCATGTCCGAAGCCGATCCCGTCGCGCCGTCTCTCGACGACTTCGCCCGTCTGGCGAGGCAGGCTTTTGAGGCTCTGCCCGAGCCGTTCAAGTCCGCGGCCGGTGAAGTGGTGATCCGCGTCGACGACTTCCCCGATGAGGAGACACTGGCCTCGTTTGGCATGGAAGACCCATTCGAGCTTACCGGGCTGTACCAGGGTCACCACATCGGTGAGCGCGATGCCATGGGCCCTGCACCGGAGCCCAGCCGTGTTTTCCTGTACCGACGGCCGATCCTGGACGAGTGGTGCGAGCGGGGCGATGTGGGACTGTACGAAATCATCTCGCACGTCCTGGTCCACGAAATCGGCCACCACCTGGGGCTCGATGACGATGACATCGACGCCATAGAGGCTGACGACTAAGGCGGCTCAGGCCTCGGGCTGCGGCGGGGCGGTGATGACCTCGACGTTGTCGTTCAGCAGATAGCTCAGTTCCGACAGAGCCAGGGCGCGCGCCTCGGGCGTGGTCGCCTGCTCGACGGCGTCGAGCTTCACCGGAATGTCCTCGGCGATGCCCCTCAGGATACACTTGAGGTCGCCGTCCGTGCCGCGCTCGGCCAGGATCAGATGACCTTGCATGTCCAACCGTGCCAGCTCCGTCGCCTGGGCACGGAAATCGGTCCACCCTGCGGGCGTGGCGTCGGACGAGAAGTTCTGAGACAGCGCCTTCAATGCCGACGCGCGGGCCACGATGTCGGCGAACAGAGGCTCGGATGCGACCGAAACCGGGGCCCCGGCGACGGCTGCGGGCTCCGCAGCGGCAAGTGCAACGTTGGGATCAGCCAGAAGAAGGGCGGCGGCGAGGGCGATTCCGCAGGACATGGCGGGCTCCATTTCGCGAATCGGCGATTGAACCGGTCTACGCCCCGACCGTAAACGAGACCTTGCCCTCCCCGATCCGGAAGACCCGATGACAGACGCCGCATGGACCGCCTTCGACACCGCAGCCGAACGACACGGACAGGCGCGCATACTCGATCAGTTCGCGGCCGACCCCGATCGTCTGTCTCGGATGACCGTCGAGGCGGCGGGCCTGTGGCTGGACCTGTCCAAGCAAAGCTGGACCCGCGAGGCGTTCGAGGTCTGCCTTGAGCTCGCTCGGGCCTCAGGTCTCGAGCCCGCCCGGGCAAGGCTGTTCGGCGGCGACGCGGTCAACGACACAGAAGGCCGGGCCGTGCTGCATCCGGCGCTTCGGGCCGCGGTCGGCTCCGACTTCCATGCCATGGGCGAGCCGGTCTCGGCGGAGGTCGACCAGGTCCGCCGCGCGATGGCTGACTATGCGATGGCTGTGCGCGAGGGGCACGAGACCGGCGCGACGGGCAAGCCATTCAAGGCCATCGTCCACGTCGGCATCGGCGGGTCGGATCTGGGCCCGCGCCTGATCTGGGATGCGCTGAGGCCGCTCGATCCCGCCATCGATGTGCGCTTCGTGGCCAACATTGATCCTCGCGACATGGCCGAGGCCCTGACCGGGCTCGATCCTGACACGACCCTCGTGATCGTGGTGTCCAAGACCTTCACCACTCAGGAGACCTTGGCCAATGCGGAGCTGGCGAAGGCCTGGCTGGCGGCCGCCCTGCCAGAGACCGGGCGTGACAAACACTTCATTGGGGTGACAGCCGCGCCGGAGCGAGCGGAGGCCTTTGGTTGCGGCCGGACCTTCGCCTTCAGGGACTGGGTGGGCGGACGTTACTCCCTGTGGTCCGCGGTCAGCCTGTCCTGTGTGATCGGTTTGGGGCCGGAGGTGTTCGGACGCCTGCTGGATGGAGCGTGGGCGTTGGATGAGCACTTCCTGTCCGCTCCGCTGGAGAGGAACGCGCCGGTTCTGATGGCACTGGCGCAGGTGTGGAATGTCGACGGGCTGAAGCGCCGGGCGCGAACCGTGGCCCCCTATGCCCACGGACTTCGCCGCCTGCCGGCCTTCCTGCAGCAGCTCGAGATGGAGTCGAACGGGAAACGGGTTCGCCGCGACGGCTCGCCCGCGAGGCGCGGCACATGTCCGGTCGTATTCGGCGAGCCCGGCACCAACGGCCAGCACGCCTTCTTCCAGCAGATTCACCAGGGTCCGGAGGTCGTGCCCGCCGAGTTCGTGGTCGTGCGCCGGACCCATGGCGAGAGGGTCGAGGCACCACTGTGGGCCAATGCGCTGGCGCAAGGACAGGCCCTGATGCAGGGCAAGACGACCGAGGCGGCGCGCGCCGAGCTGTCGGGCCTGGATCTCGCCGAGGCTGACCGGCTGGCGGCGCACAAGACGTTTCCGGGAAACCGGCCCTCGACCACGATCCTTCTGAACGCCCTGACGCCCGAGGCGGTGGGTGCCCTGATCGCACTCTATGAGCACAAGACCTTCGTCGAGGGCGTGATCTGGAGCATCAACAGCTTCGATCAGTGGGGCGTCGAGCTGGGCAAGGTGCTGGCCAGGGGCATCCTGAACGATGTCGAGGCGGGCCAACCGTCAGACGGGCTGGACCCGTCGACGGTCGATCTGCTGGATCGGCTCATCGAATGAGACGGGCACGCCTCATCAGCTGACCTCAGTAATTGCGCCAGCGGCGATCGTTGTGACGATCATCGCGCCAGTCGCGACGGTCGTCCCGGCGGTCCGAGCGCCAGTCGCGGCGATTGTCCCAGCGGTCATTTCGCAGGATGGCCCGTTCCCGGCGGTCATAGCCGTCGCGGCTGTTGATGCCGTTCTCGCGCTCCCAGTGGCCCCGGTTCCGCCAGCAGCGGCCATCGCGGTAGTAGTCGCAGTCGCTGCGGTACGACCCGTAGCTGTTGTAGCCATAAGACGGGTAGGACGAACCGTAGCCGTAGCGTGGGTAGGTCGACCCATAGCTATAGCCATAGGAGCCCCCATAACCGCGATATCCCCGCCGGTCGTCGTCCGAGGTGGCCACGCCAAGGGCCGCGCCTGCCAGCGCCCCGGTGGCGACAGAACGCCCATCGCCGTCCCCGATGATGGCGCCGGCAATGCCGCCTACGACTGCGCCGACGATGGCGTTTTCGACTGCGTCATCGCCGTTATGGCGATCACTATAGCGACGGTCGTATCGGCTCTGGGCGTCGGCCGGCGCGGCGAATGCGGCAAGTCCGGAGGACAGGAGCAGGGCCGCGGCCCCGGCGATGAACAGGCGGTTGATCTTCATGTCGGCCCCTCGATGCGATCGCCGTGCCCCCCGGAAGCCCTCTCTCGGGCGAACGGTCGAGCACGCTGCGGCTGATGCGACAGGTTTGCGCTGATCAAGCTGAACGGTCGTGTCAGGGTCCCGTTCATCTGGCGTTCATGTAGTTGGCGAGGCCTTGACGTCATGCGGGGTCGGACCTATCTCCCCGGCGCGTTAGCACTCGACGGTCACGGCTGCTAATCCGTGCCGCAGGGCGGCTAACCCAGACCTTATTTCGAGCTCATCGGAGAACTCACAGATGGCGTTTCGTCCTCTCGGCGACCGCGTGCTGGTCAAGCGCGTGGAAGAAGAATCCAAGACCAAGGGCGGGATCATCATCCCCGACACCGCCAAGGAAAAGCCCCAGGAAGGCGAAGTGATCGCCGTCGGCCCGGGCCTGCGTGACGACAAGGGCGTGGTCAACGCGCTGGAGCTGAAGGCCGGCGACCGCATCCTGTTCGGCAAGTGGTCGGGTACCGAGGTCAAGCTGGAAGGCGAAGACCTGATCATCATGAAGGAGTCGGACGTCCTGGGCGTGCTCGCCTGAGCACCCGGCGTTTCGCCTTCGTTTCCGTAACAATCTCAAGCGAATAGGAGCTGCCGGATGGCCGCCAAGATCGTGAACTTCAACACCGACGCGCGCGAGAAGATGCTGCGCGGCGTCAACGTCCTCGCCAACGCCGTGAAGGTGACGCTGGGGCCCAAGGGCCGCAACGTCGTCATCCAGAAGTCCTTCGGCGCCCCGCGCTCGACCAAGGACGGCGTCTCGGTCGCCAAGGAAATCGAGCTGGAAGACGCCTTCGAGAACATGGGCGCCCAGATGATCCGCGAAGTCGCGTCCAAGACGAACGACAAGGCGGGTGACGGCACCACCACCGCGACGGTCCTGGCCCAGTCGATCGTCCAGGAAGGCCTGAAGGCCGTGGCCGCCGGCATGAACCCGATGGACCTGAAGCGCGGCATCGACAAGGCCGTGACCGCGGTTCTGGAAGAAGTGAAGTCCAACGCCAAGAAGGTCTCGGCCAACTCCGAGATCGCCCAGGTCGGCACCATCTCGGCCAACGGCGACAAGGAAGTCGGCGACATGATCGCCCAGGCCATGGAAAAGGTCGGCAACGAAGGCGTCATCACGGTCGAGGAAGCCAAGACCGCCGAGACCGAGCTGGACGTCGT
>JAIERG010000052.1 GCA_019747095.1 Caulobacteraceae bacterium
GGCGACGGCAATGCCATGGTGCTGCGCGCCGGCCTGCCGCTGCAGGACATGGAGTTCGTGCAGTTCCACCCGACCGGCATCTATGGCGCCGGCTGCCTGATCACCGAAGGCGCGCGGGGCGAGGGCGGATACCTGACGAACTCCGAGGGCGAGCGGTTCATGGAACGCTATGCGCCGTCGGCCAAGGACCTGGCATCGCGGGACGTGGTCAGCCGGTCGATGACGATGGAGATCCGGGAAGGTCGCGGCGTGGGTCCGAACAAGGACCACATCAACCTGCACCTGGATCATCTCGATCCCAAGGTGCTGCACGAGCGGCTGCCGGGCATCAGTGAATCGGCCAAGATCTTCGCCGGCGTGGACGTGACCAAGGAGCCGATCCCGGTGATCCCGACCGTCCACTACAACATGGGCGGCATCCCCACGAACTATCACGGCGAGGTGCTGACGCTGCGTGACGGCAATCCGGACAGCGTGGTGCCGGGCCTGATGGCCGTGGGCGAGGCGGCCTGCGTCAGCGTGCACGGTGCCAACCGTCTGGGCTCGAACTCGCTGACCGACCTCGTGGTGTTCGGCCGTGCCGCGGGCCTGCGTGCCGGCGAAATCGTGGACAAGGGATCAAGCGTGCCGGACGCGCCTGCTTCGGCGACAGACCCGCACCTGGCGCGTCTGGATCGCTTCCGCAACGCCTCGGGCGGCACCCCGACGGCCGAGCTGCGTCGCGAGATGCAGCGGGCCATGCAGTCCGACGCGGCGGTGTTCCGCACCGGCTCGTCGCTGGACGAAGGCTTGGCCAAGCTGCGCGCCATTCACGATCGCGGCGCCGACATCCGCACCACCGATCGCGGCATGATCTGGAACACCGATCTGGTCGAGACGCTGGAGTACGACAACCTGATCGACCAGGCGCTCGTCACCATCGAGAGCGCGGCCAACCGCAAGGAAAGCCGCGGGGCGCACGCGCGGGAGGACTTCCCCGACCGCAACGACGAAGAGTGGATGAAGCACACCCTGGCCTGGAAGCGGCCGGGCGAGGGCGTCCAGATCGACTACCGCCCGGTGCACGAATACACGATGTCTTCGGACATCGAGTACATCAAACCCAAGGCTCGGGTTTACTGAGGAATCGATGGTCCAGCTTTCCCTCCCCCGTGGCTCCAAGCCCACCAAGGGCAAGGTCCACAAGGCCCCGAAGGGCGCCAAGAACGTCAAGACCTACAAGGTCTATCGTTACGACCCCGAGGTCGACGCCGATCCGCGCTGGGACGTCTATGAGGTCTCGGCCGACGACCACGGGCCGATGCTGCTGGACGCCCTGATCCACATCAAGTCGACCATCGACCCGACCCTGACGTTCCGCCGGTCTTGCCGCGAGGGCATCTGCGGTTCCTGCTCGATGAACATCGACGGACGCAATACGCTGGCCTGCACCAAGGGCTGGGAGGAATGCCAGTCCTCGACGATCTCGATCGCGCCCCTGCCGCACCAGCCGGTGGTCAAGGACCTGGTGACGGACCTGAGCCTGTTCTACGCCCAGTACGACTCCATCAAGCCCTACCTCCAGTCGGACGAGCCCGATCCGGAGAAGGAGCGTCGGCAGTCGCCCAAGGACCGCGAGAAGCTGGACGGCCTTTACGAGTGTATCCTGTGCGCCTGCTGCTCGACGTCTTGCCCCAGCTACTGGTGGAACCAGACGGAGTATCTGGGGCCGGCGGCACTGCTTCAGTCCTATCGCTGGATTTCCGACAGCCGCGACGACAAGACCCAGGAGCGTCTCGATGACCTGGAAGATCCGTTCAAGCTCTACCGCTGTCACACCATCATGAACTGCGCCCAGGTGTGCCCCAAGGGTCTGAATCCCGCCAAGGCCATCGCCGAGACTAAGAAGCTGATGGTCGCGCCGGGTCGCAGGAAACAAGCGGCCTAGTTTTCGTTGCCCTATCGCTGCGCTACTTGAGGGCCAATGGCCAAGATCACGTATATTGAGCATGACGGCCGCGAGCATGTCGTCGACGTCAAGCCCGGCCTGTCGGTCATGGAGGGCGCGATCCGGAACAATGTGCCTGGCATCGACGCGGACTGCGGCGGAGCCTGCGCGTGCGCGACCTGCCATGTCTACGTCGACGAGGCCTGGCGCGAGGCTGCGGGCAAGGCGTCGGCCATGGAGGAATCCATGCTCGACTTCGCCGAGAACGTGGAGCCGAACTCGCGTCTGTCCTGCCAGATTCGTGTGTCGGATGCGCTGGACGGCCTGATCGTTCGTCTGCCGCAGAGCCAGCACTGACGCGCGCTGGACCCGGAGGCCCGTATAGGTCAAATCGGCGCGCGGGCCATGCGCTGCCCGTTCCGGTCTGAGTCACTGTGTTCAAGCCTCCTTCTACCGACCGCCGGCTTACGCCCCGCACCGCCGCCAACTCTCGGGGCATTGTCGTCGCGACTGGCATCGAGATCGCCTGCGTCATCGCCGATACGTCGGACGGGGGGCTGAAGGTGCGGCTGGACCGGGCCCTTGTCCTCCCCGCGCGCGTGGTCGTTGTCGATGTCGCCGCTGGCCTGGCCATCGAGGCGGATACCGCCTGGCGGCAAGGGAATGAAACCGGCCTAAAGCGGCGCGACCAGGCCAGCCTGAGAGGGCTTGTGCCGTCGCGTTGGCTTATGGCGCGCGAAGCCTGGATTCGGGCTGGTGGACGTTGATGCGTGTGACACCGGAAACGGCTTCACAGTCCCGCAGCAAGCCCTAAGGTGCCTCGCACTCGAGACATGAGAGGGGCTTCTGTCCATGATCCGTTCCGTCGCGCTCGCTGCGCTTCTCGCCACAACCAGCTTCACGAGCGCCGCCGTGGCCCAGACCGCTTCTGATCCCGCTACTGAGACCGTCGCCTTCGCGACGACCGATGCGTCCGATCCGTATCTGTGGCTGGAAGAGGTCGAGGGCGACCGGGCCCTGGCCTGGGTCGGGGAGCAGAACCGCCGGTCTCTGGGAACGCTCCAGGGCGACCCGCGCTACCAGCAACTGCACGACCAGGCTCTGGCCATTCTGGAATCACGCGACCGAATTCCTGCGCCAGGCTTCACGCACTCCGGGATGATCTCCAACTTCTGGCAGGACGCGACCAACATCCGCGGTGTCTGGCGCCGGACGACGCTGGACAGCTATCGCACGGACGCCCCGCAATGGGAGACGGTCCTGGACATCGACGCCCTGTCGGCGGCCGAGGGCAAGAACTGGGTCTATCGTGGAGCCAATTGCCTGCCGCCGGAGGAGCGACTGTGCCTCGTCTCCCTCTCTGACGGCGGCAAGGACGCGGTGACCGTCCGCGAGTTCGACAGCGTCACGCGCACCTTTGTCGAGGGTGGATTCGAGCTACCGGAATCCAAGGGCGGGGTGACCTGGGTCGATCAGGACACATTGTTGATCGCCAGGGACTTTGGCGAGGGCTCGATGACGACCTCGGGTTATCCGATGATCGTCAAGCGCCTTCGACGCGGCCAGAGCCTCGACCAGGCCGAAACGATCTTCACAGGTCAGCCGACGGATGTGTCGGTTGGAGCCTCCACGCTGCGCGACGCGGACGGCGTGGTCCAGGCCGTTCTGATAAACCGTGGCGTCAGCTTCTACGAAAGCGAGACCCACGTTCTGAACGCGGACGGGACGACCACCCAGCTTCGCCTGCCGGCCAAGGCCGACATCAGCGCCTTCGTCCAGGGTCAGCTGGTGGTTTCGCTGAAGGAAGACTGGACGGCGCCGTCTGGACAGTCGTTCCTGACCGGCGATGTCGTCGCCTGGACCCTATCGGACTGGCTGGCCGACCAGAGCGCCGCGGCCCAACTGGTCATCCGCCCCGGCGAGCGCGAGGCCATCGAGGGCATGAACGCCACCCGCAACAGCCTGGTGGTGGCCCTGTTCGAGAACGTGCGCGGAAGCGTCTACGTCTACCGGCCCAATCCGTCCGGCGAGTGGGCCCGAACGCGCCTCGATCTCCCTCAGAACGTAACCGTCGGCGTCGGTTCGGCGTCGGACCGCGACGATCAGGTTTTCGTCTCGGCAGCGGGCTATCTGACCCCGTCCACGCTTTACCTTGCAGATGCGGCCACGGGAGAACTGGCTCCGGTGAAATCTCTTCCGTCCAAGTTCGACGCGGACGGGCTCACGGTTCAGCAGTTCGAGGCCCGCTCGGCCGATGGAACGATGATCCCGTACTTCGTGGTCCACCGCGAGGACATGGCGCTGGACGGCTCCAATCCAACACTGCTCTATGGCTACGGCGAGTTCGAGGTGTCCATGCTCCCCGGCTATTCGGCGACGACCGGCAAACTGTGGCTGGAGCGGGGCGGGGTCTATGTCGTGGCCAACACCCGGGGCGGTGGCGAGTTCGGTCCCCGCTGGCACGAAGCGGCACTGCAGGAAAATCGCCAGCGGGCGCATGAGGACTTCCAGGCCGTGGCGCTCGATCTGATCCAGCGCGGCATCACCAGCCAGCCACGCCTGGGGATCATGGGCGGCTCGCAGGGCGGGCTGTTCATGGGCGCGATGCTGACCCAGCGGCCGGACCTCATCAACGCGGCCGTCATCCAGGTGCCACTGTTCGACATGCTGCGCTTCCACCGCCTGCTGGCGGGAGCGAGCTGGATCGCGGAGTACGGCAACCCCGACATTCCGGAAGAGCGCGCCTGGATCCAGGCCTATTCGCCCTATCAGAACCTGCGCGCCGGTCAGCCGTACCCGGAAGTCTTCATCCATACCTCGACCAAGGATGATCGAGTCCATCCGGGGCATGCGCGCAAGGCGGCCGCGCGACTGGAAGAACTGGGCTACCCGGTCCTGTTCTATGAGAACACGGATGGGGGCCATGGCGCGGCGGCGAACCTTCGCGAGAGCGCCCGACGTCTGGCGCTGGAGTACACCTACCTCTCGCGCCGGCTGATGGACTGAATTGGGCCCCTTCATTCACCAGGATCTGCCCTGGAGGATGAAGAGCCGATGCATGGTGTCGCGGGCGCAGCCTATGCGCTTTCGGCGCTGCCGATCTGATCTTCGGGTCGTGCCCGTGAATGACGGAGTAAACCTTTGCGCCTGAGTATCCTGACCGCCATCGCCACTGTTCTGGCCGCTCCGGCCTGCGCCCAGGGCCTGCCCCATCTGCCGAGCGACCTGTCCCCGGCGGGTGTCCGCGCGGCGGATGATCATCTCGCGCTGGAGGAGGTCGAGGGCGTCGAGGCCATGGCCTTCGTGCGAGCCTCCAACGAACGGGCCCTTGCCGCCCTGACTGGTGATCCCCGGTATGAGACCTTCAGGACCGAGGCGTTCGAGGTGCTGTCGTCCACGGCACGCATTCCCGGGCCGTCCTTCCTCGGCAACGGGATCGGCAACTTCTGGCAGGACGCGCAGAATCCCAAGGGCCTGTGGCGGCGCACCACGCTGGACAGCTATCGCACCGACGCACCGCAATGGGAGACGCTGATCGATGTCGGTGCCCTCGCCGAGGCCGAGGGCGTGGACTGGGTCTGGAAGGGCGCCAGCTGCCTGCCCCCCGATGAGACCCGCTGCCTGATCAGCCTGTCGGATGGCGGCAAGGACGCGGTCGTGGTGCGAGAGTTCGACACGACCACGAAAACCTTCGTCTTGGGCGGCTTTTCCCTGCCGGAAGGCAAGCACCGGATCAGCTGGCTGGATCGCGACACCCTCCTGATCGCCACCGACTTCGGTGTCGGGACCCTGACCGAGAGCGGATACCCCTTCATCGTCAAGACCCTGACGCGAGGGCAGAGCCTCGCCGAGGCGACCGAAGTCTATCGCGGCGATCAGTCCGACGGCGGCTATGGGGTCAGCGCCTCGGTGTTCCGCGACGGTCAGGGCGGGGTTCAGGCGATCATCATCAATCGACCCCTGGACACCTTCCGAGCCGAGCGGTGGCTCGTTGGGGCCGGTGGGGTCAAAAGACTGAACCTGCCGCTCCGCGCCAGCCTGCATGGGATCCTGAACGGCAAGCTCGTCTTCACGGTCGAGGAAGACTGGACCTGGTACGCCAATGTTCGTCCGGCCGGAACCTTGATGGCGGTCAACCTTGGAGAGCTTGAACCCAACGATGGTCTGACGATCTCGAACGCGGCGACCACCGTGTTCGCGCCAGGGCCGCGCCAATCGGTCGAGGACGTCGCGGTCTTCGATGACCGGATCGTGGTGTCCATCCTCGATAATGTTCGCGGACGGATCTCCGTCTTCCGCGATCGCGGCGAGTTTGGCTGGCCCGAGACGGCCGTCGAGGTGCCAGAGAACGTTGCAGTGGGCCTCGGCGACACGAGCCGGGGCAGTGGTCGCTTGTTCTGGAGCCAGCAGGGTTTCCTGACGCCGCCGAGTCTTGGCTTGATCGATGTGGCAACGGCCGCCACCCAGCCAGTCAAGTCCGCCCCTGACCTGTTCGACGCCTCGACCCATGTGGTGGAACAATTCGAGGCGCGCTCCAGCGACGGGACGATGATCCCCTACTTCGTCGTCCGTCCGCGTGAGATGACGATGGACGGCTCTGCCCCGGCGATCCTGTTCGGCTACGGTGGATTCCAGATCAGTTTCCCGCCAGCCTACAAGCCCGAGATGGGCAAGCTGTGGCTCGAGAACGGAGGCGTCTTCGTTCAGGCCAACATCCGGGGCGGCGGCGAGTTCGGTCCGGCCTGGCACCAGGCGGCGCTGCGTGAAAACCGTCAGAGGTCCTTCGACGATTTCGCCGCAGTGGCTCGCGATCTGGAGGCGCGGGGGATCACCTCGCCCCGCCGTCTGGGCATCTATGGCCGATCGAATGGCGGGGTCCTGACCTCTGTCTCGATCACCCAGAACCCGCAACTGTTCAATGCGGCGGTCATCGAAAGCCCCCTGATCGACATGCTGCGCTATCCGGAGATGCCGGCGGGTGCCTCATGGATCGGTGAGTACGGCGATCCGCGCCTGCCGGGCGACGCCGGGTTCATCGCTCGGTACTCGGCCTATCAGCAACTGCGGCCCGATGCGGACTATCCCCGGGTCTACATCACCACCAACACGCGCGACGACCGGGTGCATCCGGGTCATGCCCGCAAGTTCGCCGCTCGGCTGGGCGATCAGGGCCACGACCACCTCTACTATGAGGAGACGGCGGGCGGGCATTCGAACGACGCCGACCCCGTGGCCAACGCGCGTCGCTGGGCGCGTCACTACACCTACCTGGCCCAACAGCTGATGGACTGACGCGATTCTCACGGACTTATGAGCGGCGTGACCGGCCGTGTCGGTCTACCAATCGCCGCCATGATGCCGAGGGGCCTGATCATCGGGACAATGAGCGCGCTGGCCCTCGTTGGCGGCGTGGCGAGCCTCGCCCAGCCGGTCGGAGCGCGCTCCAGCGTCCGTGACGCGCCGATCGAACCCGTGGTGGTGGAACTCTTCACCGCCCAGGGCTGCTCCGGCTGCCCACAGGCCAATCGCGCGGTCGAGGCGCTCGCCGAGGCACCCGGGGTCATCGCCCTGACCTATGCCGTTGGCTACTGGGACTATCTGGGCTGGGAGGATACCTTCGCCCGGCCGGAGTTCGAGCAGAGGCAGCGTGCCTATCAGACCGCCATGCGTCTCAGGAACATCTATACGCCGCAGGTCGTCATCGACGGGCGTCAACAGATGTCCGGTGCTGAGAGCGAGGCCATGGAGGCCGCTGTCGAGGCCGAGGGCCAGCGCCGTGTTTTCCCCCCCGAAGTCGAGTTTCGCGAAAGTGGTGACGCGGTCGGCATAGGTTCAGGCAGAGCGCCTCCGGGCGGTGCCGAGGTCTGGGCGGTCGCCTTCGTTCCCGGTTCACAGACCGTGACGGTTCAGCACGGCGACAATCGGGGCCAGCAAGTGCGCCACGTCAATGTCGTACGGCGCCTGACGCGGCTCGGGGAGTGGCAAGGGCGTCCGATCCTGCTGGATCTGCCCGCGATCGCGGGACCGGGTGAGCGAGTCGCGGTCCTTGTTCAAGCCAGCGAGGATCGTCGAATTCTGACCGCTGCTGTGCACGAGCCCTGATCCGACCCCTGACGCAGCCAAGCCCTTGAAGGGCAAGTCATCTTCGGTCACTGTCCGCGCCGCAGGGGTATCGCTATCGATGCCGATCCGCGCTCAGCGGTCGACAGGGGGACAAGCCGACATGGCGAGGGGATCGGATCGGGCTGTCGCGACGCGACGGGCGACCGTTGCGACGGCCATGCTTCTGGCCGCGATCAGCCTGGCTGCGTCTCCCGCCGGCCGTCAGACGCGTCAGTTGCCGCCCCCGGACCCTGATGCGGAGGCGACCGCTATCGCCCAGATCGTGACTGCTGCAGAGGTCGCCGCCTGGGGGCGCGCGCATGAAGACGTTCAGGCTCTTCTTGTCGCCGCGCGCATGCTCGACGAGATCCGCACTCGACCGCAGAGCGGCGACGAGCCCTTCCTGACCACGGAGGCCCTGCTTCAGGAAGCCGATCGTATGGCGGGCGGGGACCCGGCCGTCCGCGCCGAGATTCTCAGGCTTCGCACCCAGGAGAAAGGCGTTCGTGCCTCGGCATTTGGTCCAGGACCGATCGTTCTGGTTCGCCGCGTGCGTGCCAGGGAGACCTTCGGCTTCGAGGTCGAAGCCCGGCCCAATGAGGTCCTCAGGGTCGCGGCCATCGGCGACGGGGACACCAATATCGACCTTGTCCTGCGCGATCGCGCAGGAACGGTGCTGTGCTCGGACAGTTCAATGGACCACTATCCGGTCTGCACGATCGTAAGGCCGCGGGGCGGGCCGTTGCGCATCGAGGTTGTGAACCGGGGGGGCGTCTGGTCGCGTGTCCAGATCCTGACGAACTGAGACGCCTGATCGCGCAGTGCGCAGCGTTGCGGAGGCGCGTGAGTCAGCGCGGCTCGGTCACCCGGATCTCGAACAGTTTTGGCCAGTTCTTTCCAGTAACGAACAGGCGCCGCGTCTCCGGATCCCAGGCGATGCCGTTCAGGACCTCGTCGTTCGGGTCATCGATGTCGCCGGGGGCCAGCAGACCTGACAGATCGATGACCGAAAGGATGTTCCCGGTCGCCGGGTCGATGCGCAAGATCGCATCGGTCTGCCAGACATTGGCCCATACCTCGCCGTCGATGAACTCAAGCTCGTTGAGCCGTCCGACGGGCCGCCCCTGCCAGTTCACTGTGACAGCGCCCGTCTCGGCGAAGGTCTGGGGGTCCAGGAAGCGCAGGCGCGGCGTGCCGTCCGAAAGGATCAGCCGCGTTCCATCGTGGGTCAGGCCCCAGCCCTCTCCGGCATAGGCGAACTCACCGAGGGGCTCGAGCGTGTCGGGGTTCCAGATGAAGCCCTTGCCATTCTGCCAGGTCAGGGACAGGGCCCGATCGCCAAAAACCGTGAGGCCCTCGCCAAAATAGACCGTGTCCAGTTCGCGCCAGGCGATGATCGCGCCGTCTTCCAGCCGAACCCGTCGCACCGTCGACGGAAATCGTCCGGTGCTCTCTATGAGTTCGCCGTTTCTGAACACCAGTCCCTGCGTAAACGCAGCAGGGTCATGCGGATAGACGGCGACCACCTCATAGCCCTGTCTCGGCGGACGTGCCGGTGGTGGAGGTGCCGCCTGCGTCGCGGTCGCGCCGGATGCGACCGTCTGGCCGGCGGCAGACGCCGCGCCCCCGCCCGCCGCGACGACGAGGACCAGGGCAAGACCGAGACCCGCAGCCCGCATCAGTGCGCCGTCGGTGGGGGGGTGGCCGCTTTCTTCGCAGCGCTTCTCCGACTGAGCATGTTCAGGCCCTCAACGAGCGCGGAGAAGGCCATGGCAGCGTAGATGTAGCCCTTCGGCACATGGACGCCAAAGCCGTCGGCGATCAGCACCATGCCGATCATCAAGAGGAAGCCCAGCGCCAGCATCACGACGGTCGGATTCTTCTCGATGAAGTTGGCCAGGGGATCTGCCGCCAGCAGCATGACGGTGACAGCGGTGAGCACGGCGATCACCATGATCGGCACGTGGTCCGTCAGGCCGACAGCCGTCAGGATGGAGTCGATCGAGAAGACCAGGTCGAGAAGGATGATCTGGACGATGGCCGAGCCGGCGTTGTTGATGGCCACGGACTTCTTGTCGAGCACGTCGTGGTCGGACGGGGTCGGGTCGACGGTGTGGTGGATCTCCTTGGTGGCCTTCCACAGCAGGAACAGGCCGCCCGCGATAAGGATCAGGTCCTTCCAGCTGAAGGAGGTCTCGAACGCCGGTTCGCCATGCTCATTGAGAGGGCCGACGATGCCGAGGTCGAACACCGGCGCGGTCAGGCCGACGATCCAGCCGATGGTCATGAGGAGCGCCAGGCGCATGATGAGAGCCAGGCCGATGCCGATCCGGCGGGTGCGCTGGCGCTGATGTTCGGGAAGCTTGTTCGACAGAATCGAGATGAAGATCAGATTGTCGATCCCCAGCACGACCTCCAGCACCACCAGGGTTGCGAGGGCCGCCCAGGCGGCCGGGTCGGTGAAGATCTGGGCGAGGCCGTCGAGCATGGGGTGGTCCTGAAAGGGGAGGGCTCCTAAAGGCCATGTCCGGCCCGTCGGATCAAGGTCCGCCTGTGCGCTCCTGCCTCGGTTGCTCCTCGGGACAAAGGGTGCTATCCGGCGCCCGGCTTAGCGAGGGGCGTTTCCAAAGAGACGGCCCCCTCCGTGCTTTCCTTAAGCATTACAAGCCTTTGACCGGCGCAGGCTTGCGACCGGTCGTTTGGCGAAACCGCATATCGGACGGACAGGTCTTGGCTGACGATTTCAGAACGACGGAAGTCGGTGGACGATACGCCCAGGCGCTGTTCGATCTGGCCCTGGAGACGGGCCGGGTGGAGTCCGTGCGCGCGGAACTGAAGTCGCTGAAGGCCGCCTGGATCGACAGCTCCGACCTGCGTCGCCTCGCGACATCGCCGATCATGGCGGCGGACGAGCAGGTCAAGGGCCTGGTCGCCATCGCCGAGAAAGCCAAGTTCGGCGCCACGACCCGGAACTTCCTCGGTCTGCTGGCGCAGAACGGTCGTGCGCGCGATTTGCCCGCCGTGATCGCGGGCTTCGAGCGCCTGCATTCGGCTCACACGGGCGTGGTTGCTGCCGAGGTGGTCTCGGCGGTGCCGCTGTCCACCGCCCAGACCAAGAGCATCCAGTCCGCGCTTTCCCAAGCGCTGGGCAAGGCTCCCGAGATGACCGCCCGTGTCGATCCGTCGATCCTGGGCGGACTGAAGGTCAAGGTTGGCTCTAGGCTGTTCGACGCGTCGCTGAAGACCAAGCTCGACCAAATGAAGTTTGCCCTGAAGCGGGCCTGACCCGTTCGCCCGACACCATAAAGCGGGCCTCACGGCCCACCCGAAGACGATAGAGAAGAAGAGCCCGCCATGGACATCCGCGCCGCTGAAATCTCGGCCATCCTCAAGTCTCAGATCGCCAACTTCGGCGTGGAGGCGGACGTTTCGGACGTCGGCCAGGTCCTTTCAGTCGGCGACGGCATCGCCCGTATCCACGGTCTGGACAATGTCCAGGCCGGCGAGATGATCGCCTTCCCCAAGGCGGGCGTGAAGGGCATGGCCCTGAACCTCGAGCGTGACAATGTGGGCGCGGTGATCTTCGGCGCTGACGCTCAGATCGCCGAGGGCGATGAAGTCCGCCGTCTTGGCGAGATCGTGGACGTGCCGGTCGGCAAGGGCCTGCTCGGCCGCGTCGTCAACCCGCTGGGCGAGCCGATCGACGGCAAGGGCCCGATCCAGTTCACCGAGCGCCGCCGCGTGGACGTCAAGGCGCCGGGCATCATTCCGCGCAAGTCGGTGCACGAGCCGATGCAGACCGGTCTGAAGGCGATCGACACCCTGATCCCGGTCGGTCGTGGCCAGCGTGAGCTGATCATCGGCGACCGTCAGGTCGGCAAGACCGCCGTTGCGGTCGACACCATCCTGAACCAGAAGTCGGTCAACGTCGAAGGCGCGCCGGAGAGCGAAAAGCTCTACTGCATCTATGTCGCCATCGGTCAGAAGCGCTCGACCGTGGCCCAGATCGTCAAGACGCTCGAGGAGCGCGGCGCTCTGGAATACACCATCGTGGTCGCCGCCACGGCGTCTGAGCCGGCCCCGCTGCAGTTCCTGGCGCCGTTCGCCGGCACCGCCATGGGCGAGTATTTCCGCGACAACGGCATGCACGCCCTGATCGTCTATGACGACCTGTCCAAGCAGGCCGTGGCCTATCGCCAGATGTCGCTCTTGCTGCGCCGTCCGCCGGGCCGCGAAGCCTATCCGGGCGACGTCTTCTACCTGCACTCGCGCCTGCTGGAGCGTTCGGCCAAGCTGAACGAGGACAACGGGGCCGGTTCGATGACGGCCCTGCCGCTGATCGAGACCCAGGCCAACGACGTCTCGGCCTACATCCCAACGAACGTCATCTCGATCACCGACGGCCAGATCTTCCTGGAATCGGACCTTTTCTACCAGGGCATCCGCCCGGCCGTGAACGTCGGCATCTCGGTGTCGCGCGTGGGTTCCTCGGCCCAGATCCAGGCGATGAAGCTGGTCGCTGGCACCTTCAAGGGTGAGCTGGCCCAGTATCGGGAAATGGCGGCTTTCGCGAAGTTCGGTTCGGACCTGGACGTCTCGACCCAGAAGCTGCTGGCCCGAGGCGAGCGGCTGACCGAGCTCTTGAAGCAGCCGCAGTACTCGCCGCTGACGGTCGAGGAGCAGGTCGTGTCGATCTATGCCGGCACTCGCGGCTATCTGGACGGCATCGCCACCGCCGACGTGCAGCGCTTCGAGGCCGAACTGCTGGCCCGGATGCACTCTGCCCACGCGGACATCCTGACCGCGATCAAGACCGAGAAGGCCCTGTCGAAGGATCTTGAAGCCAAGCTGAAGGACGCCATCGAAGCCTTCGCCAAGACCTTCGCCTGAGCCCGGACCGGTTGACGAGAGAGTAGCGGCCGATGCCCAGCCTCAAGGAAATGCGCAATCGGATCGGAAGCGTGAAAGCCACGCAGAAGATCACGAAGGCGATGCAGATGGTCGCTGCGGCCAAGCTGAAGCGTGCCCAGGATCAGGCCGAAAGCGCCCGGCCCTATGCCCAGCGCATGGCGTCGGTGATCGCCAACCTCGCCCAGGGCGTCTCGGGCGACAGCGCGCCCAAGCTTCTGTCGGGCACGGGCTCGGATCACCGTCACCTGATCGTGGTCGCCACGGCCGACAAGGGTCTGGCGGGCGGTTTCTCGACCAACGTGGTCCGCGCCGCACGCGACCGGATCAACCAGTTGATTGCGGCGGGCAAGGACGTCCGCATCGTCGCTGTGGGGCGCAAGTCCCGTGACGGCCTGACCCGTCTGTTCGGGAACAAGGTCGTGAAGACCTTTGAACTGTCCGAGCACAAGACGCTGGGTCTGCCGGCCGCCCAGCCCATCGCCGAGCTGATCGCAACGGAGTTCGAGGAGGGCCGCGCCGACGTCGTGACCCTGTTCTACAGCCGCTTCAAGTCGGTCATCAGCCAGGTTCCGACGCCCAAGCAGCTGGCTCCCGCCGTGGCCGAGGCCGATGCGCCCAAGATCGATCTGAACGGCGCGGTCTATGAGTACGAGCCCTCGGAAGAGGAGCTGCTCGAGACGCTGCTGCCGCGCAACATCACGACCCAGATTCTGGCCGCCCTCTATGAAAACCAGGCCGGCTTCTACGGCTCGCAGATGAGCGCCATGGACAACGCCACGCGCAACGCCGGCGACCTCATCAACGCCCTGACCCTCCAGTACAACCGCTCCCGCCAGGCGCAGATCACCAAGGAGTTGATCGAGATCATCTCCGGCGCCGAAGCCCTCTGATCTGATCCCCCTGACGCACCTCTTCGAAACGGACCGCCCCATGACCGACACCGTCGCCCCCAAGAAGACCACGACCCGCAAGCCCGCCGCGCCCAAGGCCCCCAAGGCAGCCGCCGCCTCGAAGTCGGCCGCGCCGGTCTCGGCCGTCGCCACGGGCAAGATCGCGCAGGTCATCGGCGCCGTCGTGGACGTGGAGTTCACCGGCCACCTGCCGGCCATCCTGAACGCGCTCGAGACCCAGAACGTCGACCAGCGCACCGGCGAGCCCTTCCGCCTGGTCCTCGAAGTCGCCCAGCACCTGGGTGAGAACATGGTCCGCACCATCGCCATGGACACGACCGAGGGCCTGACCCGCGGCCAGCCGGTGACCGACACTGGCAAGTCCATCCTGGCCCCGGTCGGCCCGGGCACGCTGGGCCGCATCATGACTGTCGTCGGCGACCCCATCGACGAAGCCGGTCCGATCCAGACCCAGCTGTTCCGTCCGATCCACAAGGACGCCCCGTCCTTCGAGGAACAGTCGACCTCGGCCGAGATCCTGGTCACCGGCATCAAGGTGATCGACCTGATGTGCCCCTACACCAAGGGCGGCAAGATCGGCCTGTTCGGCGGCGCCGGCGTCGGCAAGACCGTGACGATGCAGGAGCTCATCAACAACATCGCCAAGGCCTACGGCGGCTACTCGGTTCTGGCCGGCGTGGGCGAGCGCACGCGCGAGGGCAACGACCTCTATCATGAGATGATCGAGTCCAACGTGAACGTGGACCCGTCGAAGAACGGTGGCTCGACCGAAGGTTCCAAGTGCGCCCTGGTCTATGGCCAGATGAACGAGCCGCCGGGCGCCCGCGCCCGTGTCGCCCTGACCGGCCTGTCGATCGCGGAATACTTCCGCGACGAGGAAGGTAAGGACGTGCTGCTGTTCGTCGACAACATCTTCCGCTTCACCCAGGCGGGGTCGGAGGTCTCGGCTCTGCTGGGCCGCATCCCCTCGGCCGTGGGCTATCAGCCGACGCTGGCGACCGAGATGGGCAACCTTCAGGAGCGCATCACCTCCACCAAGAAGGGCTCGATCACCTCGGTCCAGGCCATCTACGTGCCCGCCGACGACCTGACCGACCCAGCGCCGGCCACGTCGTTCGCCCACCTGGACGCCACGACCGTGCTGTCGCGTGACATCGCCGCCCAGGCCATCTTCCCGGCCGTGGACCCGCTGGATTCGACCTCGCGGATCATGGACCCGCTCGTCATCGGCGACGAGCACTACCAGGTCGCCCGCCGCGTCCAGGAAATCCTGCAGCAGTACAAGTCGCTGAAGGACATCATCGCCATCCTGGGCATGGACGAGCTGTCGGAAGACGACAAGCTGGTCGTGGCCCGCGCCCGCAAGATCCAGCGCTTCCTGTCGCAGCCCTTCTTCGTGGCCGAGCAATTCACCAACCAGCCCGGCAAGTTCGTCGAGCTGAAGGACACCATCCGCTCGTTCAAGGCGATCTGCGATGGCGAGTACGACCATCTGCCGGAAGCCGCCTTCTACATGGTCGGCGCGATCGAAGAGGCCGTTGAGAAGGCCGCGAAGATGGCGGCCGAAGCCTGATGGCCGGAAAGCTGAACTTCTCCCTGGTCGCACCGGAACGCGAGGTCTTCTCCGGCCTCGTGGACCAGGTCGATGCGCCGGGCGTCGAGGGCGATTTCGGCGTTCTGGCCGATCACGCGCCGTTCATGACGGCGTTGCGCGAAGGACAGGTGACCGTGATCAACGGATCGTCGCGCCGGACGTTTGCCGTCAAGGGCGGGTTCGCCGACGTGACGCCCGCCGGCCTGACCATTCTGGCCGAAGAAGCCGCCGAGATCGCGGCGGCCTGACGGCTGCTACTCGGAAACCTGACGCGCCGAACGCGACGTCCAAGTCGATCAGCCTGTCCAGGGGCTTGATCCTGCCTTGGCTTGTCCCACAAAGGCGCAGAAAGACGAGGCCACGTCCTCGCCCCTGGCAGCTGTCGCCGGGGCCAAGCCCGGGACGGCCCGGCCTTTCGCAAGGAGGGCCTCCATGGCCTGGGTCTATCTTGTTCTCGCAGGGCTTCTGGAAGTGGTCTGGGCCTACTCCATGAAGCAGTCGGCGGGGTTCACTCGCCTTGTTCCCACCTTGATTACCCTTGGGACCATGGGTGTCAGTTTCGCCTTGCTCTCGCTGGCGATGAAGACCCTTCCGCTCGGAACCGCCTATACGGTCTGGACAGGGATCGGGGCGGTGGGGGCTTTTGTGGTCGGCGTGATCTGGCTCAATGAGGGCGTACATCCCATGCGGGTCGCTGCAGCCGGTCTGATCCTGACCGGATTGGTCCTGATGCGCCTGGCGCCAGCCGCTTCCAGCGCCCAAGCTTAGGTCCATGCTGGAGCTGCGCCCCAACTGCGAATGCTGCGACCGAGACCTGGCGCCCGACTGTCCGGATGCGCGGATCTGCACCTTCGAGTGCACTTTCTGTGCGTCGTGCGTGGATGGTCCGCTTGAGGGGGTTTGCCCGAACTGCGGCGGAGGCTTCTCCGCCCGGCCTATCCGGCCTGTGTCGCTGCTGGACCGCTTTCCGCCGAGCGCCATACGGGTGAATCGGCCAACCTGCCCCTGACGCCTCGCCCAAGAAGAGCTGTGGCGACTGTTGCGGCCCTGCCAGACAGTCCTCGACAACCGGCGTTTTCCGACTCGCGCGCCAGCGAAATCCACGCCAAGGTCGGTGCATCGCTGAAAGGACCGCCACCATGCAACTCCGCTCTCTGGCCTTCGCCACCGCCCTTGTCGCCGTAACCCCGGCTGGTGCCGGGGCCCAGACCGCGACAGCCACACCAACCGAGGCCTTTGTGCACGCCGTGACCCAGGTCTGCGCAAGGAACGCGTTCGGCGAGCTGCCTCTGACCCCCTCGGCGGCGCTGGACGCGGCGGGCGTCATGCTCATCGACGGTGGTACGGACCCGGACGTTCGGGGGGCCTTTCACGACATGCCGGTCACCATCGACTATGGTGCGGTGGCTTCCAGTTCCGGCCAGATCGTGATCGGTGCGGACGAGGCCGGCTCATGCCGCGTCGCTGCGATCAATGTCGCTCCCGCGGATGTCTCGGCGATCCAGGCGGCCTTTGCCGCAAACTCGGACGGCTGGAATCCCATCGCCAATGATCCCGGGAAGGGAGAGACGACCTATACGGGGCCGATCGGGTCAGAGACAGGCATGGTGGCTGTGTTGGTGCCTCCGGCTGGCTCGAACTGGGGCAAGGCGGGCATCCTGTTCACCGTCATGAACCCGGCGGCCGGAGGCTAAATCCTCGAGGGGATCGCGAACTGCGCGAAGGCCGCCACGACCTGCTCGTAGGCGTCACGCTTGAACGGCACGATCAGCTCCGGGGCCTCTGCCAGGAGGCCCCAGCGCCAGGCGTCGAACTCGATCTCGTCCTGGCGGTCGAGCTGGATTTCCCGCTCGTCTCCGGTGAAGCGGAAGGCGAACCAGACCTGTTTCTGGCCGTCCCAGGCCTTGCGTCCGTCCCGCGCGTGCTGGGCCTTCAGGGCTTCGGGAAAGTCGTAGACGATCCATCCGTCGGTGCGGCCGAGGCGTTCGACGGAGGTGACCCCGGTTTCCTCTTCAAGTTCACGCCGGGCGGCGGCCTCCAGGTCTTCGCCGGCGTCGATGCCGCCTTGCGGAAATTGCCATGCATGGCCCTCGGTCATGCCGGCCCGGCGACCATACCAGACCAGACCCTCGGCATTGAACAGGACGACGCCGACATTGGGCCGGTGACGAGGGAGATCGGATGAAGACATGGCGCCCCCTTCCCCGCTCACATCCCCCGCGTCAATGATCGATCAGCGGCCGGGCCGCGCGGCCAGGGCAGAGGCTGGAGCCAGTTGGACACCGCGCGCCTCCAGCCCTGCGGTCCAGCGGGCTGCAGCCTCCACGGTCACCGGATAGGCAAAGCCGGTGCCCAGCGCCGCGCCGCGGGTCTTGGCGGCGGCTTCGAGTGCGTTCAGGCGAGCAATGATGGCAGCGGGCGTCTGGGTTTCATCGACGATCGTATCGGCAGAGGCGCGCGACCAAGCTCCGGGGCGGCGGCGCGCGACCCCGTCGTCGAAGAAGGCGAGACCTCTTTGGCGCAGGATGCCCAGGAAGGCGCTCATGCCGGCGTCCGAGGTCACGAAGCGGTCGCCCAGGTAGTTGGTCACGCCGAAGTATCCGGTAGCGCGACCCAGAAGCCAGGCCATCCGGGCATCGATGTCCTCCGGTGTGGCGTTGGCCAGCAAGGTCTGGGGGCCTGGATCGTTGTTGGGATAGCCGGTCGGCTCCATCGGGATCTCGATCAGGACCTCATGGCCCTGACGTCGGGCGAGGTCGATCCAGCCCTGGAGATCCTCGGCATAGGGGACGAAGGAGAGGGTGACTTCCGCAGGCAGGCGCTCGATGGCCGCGCGGGTGGTGACAGCGTTCAGCCCCAGGCCGCCGACGATCAGGGCGACGCGCGGGCGGCCATTCGGCGTGAAGGGGCGGGCATAGGCCTGAGCCGGGACGCGGCCATCCGTGGCGATGACCGGCAACGGCCCGTTCGGTCCAGGTTGGCTGAGACCCGCGATGGGAGCCGGGGTCAGGGGCTGGGCCGGGATGATTGGCGCGGCAATGGCTGAACCGCCGGCGACCGTCGCGCCGTCCGGCAGGGTGATCAGGGCCTCGCCCCCTGCGGCTCCGCCTTCGCCGAGCAGCGCCGGATCCGACAGGCCTTGCCAGGCGGCGAACCCGCCCATCGAAAAGGCTTCAAGGCCTGTCGGGGCGGCCGGAGCGGGCGCGGATTCGCGCTTCAGCGCCACGCGGGCCGACGGCGTTCCGGCTCGCGGGTCGCCGAGAACGGTCAGGAACAGGGCGATCGCGGCGAACAGAAGAAGGCCGGCCCCGCCGACGGCGACGGGTGGGCGCTTCAGGACCGCCAGGACGGCCTTTGGGTCAATCTTGGGCATCCGCGAGGGCGGCGGGCTGCCTGCTGCGGCTGCGAGGGCGGACTGGCGCTTGGCGAACATGGACGACGTCGAACGCTCTGGACGACCGCCGGACGGATTCCGGACGGCCTTTTCGACGTCAGAATGCCGGACGGCGGTTAAGAAAGCCTAACGCGCCGTTAGCCATGTTGGGCGATCAGGAGGTCCCGCCCATGCTGCATACGGTCTCTGCAAGCTGGACGTAGCCGGGGGTGCTTTCGCTCCATGCTTCGGCGGTGCTGGCGGTGCCCGGTCCGATTTCGTTGTCATTGGCGTCGTAGTTCGCGCCCGCGGACCAGTCCGAGTTACGCGCGCTGCAATGGAAGGTGATCTCGTGGATCGAGTAGGCCACGGTTCGGCTGCTGTTCGGCACCGGAAGGGGGTTCACGTAACGGGCCATCACCGACGTCGTCCGGCTGTCGCCGTTGGCCACGACCTGGCCGGTCGTGTACGACCAGGCCGCGAAGTCGTCCCGGGCGATGCCCTCATAGGCATCGGAGGGCTCTTGAGCGACCAGAATGGTCGCCAGAAGGCTCAGCAAGGCAAGGGTCATCGAAGCGCTCCGTTCTCAAGTACGAGGGTGAGGTGTCGGGTTATTCGTCGTTCGCGCCGTTGCGACAGATCTGATTGACCGCCGCCTGGACTCCGGGGGACGCGTCGTGTCGAAGAACTGTCGGACGGTCAGCGGCTTGCCCAAGGGGCCGGCCGTCTGCGGTATAGTCAGTGCCTGGGGCCCAGACGATCTGGCCTCCACAATCGATGTCGACCGGCCAGATGGAATAGCTGACGCTGGCCCCGCCAGGCCGTGACTGCGGTGAGCCATAGGTCGCGGCGATACGGGTCATCAGGTCGCCCGTCGTTGGATCCTCGCGGACCTGCGAGGCGTAGGACCAGGACGTTTGACCGTCAGTGCCTGCGGGGGTGAATCCCGACGGTTGGGGTATCAGCCCCAATATGGCCACGGCCAGATACATCATCGCCCCACCTCGTCGGATAACGCAGGATTCCGAAGGCAGGACGAAGATGCAAGGAGAAACGTGGGGCGCGCGCCCGTCTATTCTTCCTCGGTCGTATCTTCCCGCGTCGCCGTTTCGACAGCGGCGGCCCCCGGCTCGGTGATGACGATGCCTTCGGGTGCTGCCGCCAGCTGGTTCAGGTCGCCCCGTGCCCGCAGGACGTCCAGCGCGCGCAGGAGCTGGTAGTCAGCGTCTTCGTCGTAGTCGGGACCGGGCGCTTCCCGAGGCGTATGCGGGCCCCGACGTTCAGCGCCTATGGAGGCGTCCAGCGCCGTCGCGTAGGCGGCCTCGGAGTAGACGAAGCTCGAGCGGGAGACGATGCGGGCCTCGGCTTCGGATCGGGCGACCTCGAGGTCCGGCTCGATCCCGATCTTCTGGATAGAGCGCCCCGAAGGCGTGTAGTAGCGCGCCGTGGTGATCGACAGGGCACCGTCCTGGCCGCCACGCAGGGGAATGACGGTCTGGACCGAGCCCTTGCCAAAGCTGGTCAGGCCGACCAGCGTCGCCCGCTCCTGATCCTGGAGGGCACCGGCGACGATCTCCGAGGCCGAGGCCGATCCATAGTTGATCAGAACCACGACCGGCAGTCCGTCGGTCAGATCGCCCGGCCGGGCGGCATAGCGCTCTATCTGATCAGGTCGACGACCCCGCTGACTGACGATCTCGCCGCGTTCCAGGAAGGTGTCGGACACATCGATGGCCGCGCTGAGCAGGCCGCCACCGTTGTTGCGAAGATCGAGGACGTAGCCCTGGATGCCGGGGTTCTGGGACTTCAGTCGCTCGATGACCTCGGTCAGTTCGCGCCCGGTGTTTTCGTTGAAGGTGGCGATCCGCAGGTAGCCGAAGTCGCCCTCCATGCGGCCGGTGACGCTGTCGACCGTGATGACCTCGCGCACCAGGGTGACTTCAAGCGGGTCGGAACCGTCCCGCAGGAAGGTCACGCTCACCGACGTGCCGATCGCGCCTCGCAGTTTGTCAGACACCTCGGACACCGTCAGGCCGGCGGCGTTCTGGCCGTCGATGACCGAGATGACGTCACCGGCCTGGACCCCGGCCTTTGCGGCCGGCCCGTCGTCCATGGGTGAGATGACCTTCACCAGGCCGCCCTCGGTGGTGATGGTCAGGCCCACGCCGGAGTATTCGCCCGAAGTGCGTTCCTGAAGGTCGTCGAATCCAGCCGGCGGGAGATAATTCGAATGCGGGTCGAGCGCGGTCATCATGCCCGCGAGGGCCGCCTCGATCAGCTTCCTGTTGTCGACCGGCACCACATAGGCCTGTTCGATCACCGCCAGGGTATCACCGAACAACTGAAGCATCCGGAACGTCTCGTTCCGGGGCGTCTGGCTTGCCACGGCGGCGGCGGAGAGGCCGAGAGCCGCGACGGCGGCTCCGGCGACGAGAAGTCTGCGCATTCGGTCTCTTTCAGCGTCCGACGGAGCGAACGGAGGGAGGATGGGGCGAGATCGTCACGATCAATCGTGGCGGGCCCGCGTCCGGTGGATAAAATCAGCGTCATGCGGCGGAGGGAAGGGAATTCCCGCACGCAGGGCGTGAGAGTCGTGTTCCAGGGTGGGAGTGACTCTCACTTCTCCCAGGTCAGCGGTTTCCCTGTCGTCGCTGCGTCCAGGGATGATGATCGATCGGTGCGTCGAATCCGGTCGTACGGTGTCGTACCAGATCACAAGAACGGCGCAGGATCGACAGGGCGGTCGCCGCGTCGAAGTTCGAGATAGACCTCTCCGCCCGCCTCGGCCCGGCCCAGCGTCTGTCCGTCGGCGACCCTCTGACCCGGTTCGACCGAAATCGTATCCAGGCCGGCCACGACCGCCCGCCAGCCGTCGCCGAGATCCAGGATCACCACCTCGCCCCAGCCGCTGAGCGGGCCAGCATGATCGATGCGGGCATCGGCCGGGGCAGCGACGTCGCCCGACGCGCTCCAGCGCCATCCCTCGGAACGGGCCCCCTCGCCGCCCTGACCGAAGCGGACCCTCGGTGGACCGGGAACGGGCGATGTCAACCGATCACGGCCGGCCGGCAGGCGGCTGGCG
>JAIERG010000111.1 GCA_019747095.1 Caulobacteraceae bacterium
TCCCAAGGCTCCTTTCGGAATCCTTGAATCAAGCGTCGCCCTCGGCCGCAAGCTTTATGGGTACAGCACCTAGGCCGCGCTGGCGTAGGCCACCCCATACTTGCCGTCCTGAAGGCCCCCGATTCCCCAATTCAGGGTCTGACCCGAAGCGAACCGGACAGTATAGATCTCAATCCGGCCGTTCGGCGTTTCCTCAGAACGCACGAAGGTCATGCTCTCGATGGCACCGAGACTGGCCAGGCCTGTCGACATCTGGGCCAGTTGCTGCTGGCAGGCGGCGAGCAGGTCCGGTGCCATGACGTCCGCGGGACAGGTGCCAACCGCTGTCTCGACGATCATGCGCCGAAGCCCGTCTGCGTACTCGCCGGTTTCAGCCTCTTGGGCGAGAGCGGAGACGGAAAGCAGGCTCGTCGCCAGAGCGGTGATCGCGATCAAGGTGGGGCGCATGGAGGTCTCCTTTGTGCGGCTTAAGCTTGTCTCGGGAACCGGCGGGCAAACAAGGGTGGAGGACATTAAGCTTTCGCAACGTCTGACGGCGATGAAACCTCGCTGCCTTGAAGCGGCCCGAAACCGCTACAGATATAGCGATGCTCATGATGCCTCACTGGAACGCCATGAAGACCTCCAGCCTTGCCATCGCCGTGGCCCTGACGCTCGCGGCCTGCGGAAACGCCAATAGCTCCAGGGCGCAGGACGGCGTGTTCGCCGAGCCGACCGAAAGACAGGTCCCGACCGACGTCACCACGATGAAACAGAGCTTCGCGCCGGTTGTGCGCGAGGCGGCACCAGCGGTGGTCAACATTTCGGCCCGGGCAATCCAGCGTGTCCAGGCCGATCCCTTCTTCCAGTTCTTCGGCGGGGGCATTCCGCGAGAGCGCGTGGCAGAGTCCGCCGGATCGGGCGTGATCGTTCGTTCGGACGGCATTGTCGTCACGAACAACCACGTCATCGCCGGGGCCCAGCAGATCCGGGTGGTCCTGAACGACCGGCGCGAGTTCCCGGCCGAGATCGTGCTTGCCGATGAGCGAAGCGATATTGCCGTGCTTCAGCTTCAGGGCGTGACCGAACAGCTGCCGGTGCTGGCCATCGACGACCGCGAGGAACAGGAGGTCGGTGATCTGGTGCTGGCCATAGGCAACCCGTTCGGCGTGGGCCAGACGGTGACCAACGGCATCATCTCGGCGCTGAACCGGACCGAGACAGGCATTTCGGATTCGGGCTCCTTCATCCAGACCGACGCGGCGATCAATCCGGGCAACTCCGGCGGGGCTCTCGTCGACATGGATGGCGACCTGATCGGCATCAACACAGCCATCTTTTCGAGATCAGGGTCATCGGCGGGTGTCGGCTTCGCCGTTCCGGCCTCGATGGTGAGACGCGTGGTCGATTCCGCTCTGGGCGGCGAAAGCATGGTGGTTCGGCCCTGGCTGGGCGTCCGGGGCGAGACGGTCTCGGCGGACATCGCCCGATCGCTGGGGCTTGCCCGGCCGCAGGGTCTGATCGTCACGGACATCTACGCTGGCGGGCCCGGCGCGCGGGCCGGACTGCGCGAGGGCGACGTCATCACCGCTGTCGACGGTGCCGAGGTCAATGACCAGAGCGGCCTGAACTTCCGCGTTGGCACCAAGAGCCCCAATGACACAGCAGCGGTCACCATCATCCGCGGTGGCCGCACCCAGACCATCAATGCCCGCGTTCAGACCCTACCGGGCGACGCCAAGGGCGATGGATTGCTGATCCAGGACGGTCCCTTCGCGGGCGCGGAGATTGCTGCCTTGAATCCCGCTCTGGCCGACCGACTGGGCGGGGATCCTTTCGCCACGGGACTGCTGATCACGCGGGTTCAGCGTGGAAGTTATGCGGCAAGGGCCGGTCTGCGTCCCGGTGATCTCGTGCGCGAGGTGAACGGTCGTACGGTGACCGCCCCACAAGCACTGGCACGACTTGGGGCGTCCGAGGTGACGATCGAGCGGCAGGGACGGAGGCTGACCGGTGTCCTTCGCTAGGACAGTTCTGCGGTCGGGCTGATCAAGCCGTACGGTTTAACGTGACCGCCCGGCTGTCGCCAGCATAGGCCTGACCTGAAGCGCCGTAGCCGGTTCCGAGCGCGCGGGCTGACGCGACCTCCTGGGCAATGGCGCGGACCAGACCCTCGGAGATGCTTCGAGCGGCTTCGACGGTCCGCGCGTGAATCGCCAGCGCGGCTTCGAATGCCTCGGTCGCGCGGATCAGGGCGGTGCGTTCAGCGATCGGAGCCGCTGCAATGACGGCAGGGTTGGCCTTCACCTGGGCGGTCTCGCGGCGATAGGCGTTGGCCAGTTCCTGGGTCTCGGCAAGACCCGCCGCAACGTCCTGCGGCCGACGCGACGCGAAAGCATCGGTTTCCTTCTCAAGCCGCGCCGTCAGCCGGTCGGTCAGCTCGGTCAGACGTCGCAGATAAGCCGCGGCGGTGACGGGATCGGAAGTCATGCGGCGGTTCCGGCTGTCTGTTCGGACTGCATGCGGATCATTTCGGCCATGACAGTGTCGGCCAGGCCGATACCGCCAGCGCGGACGGTCTGCTGAGCCATGGCGTCGATCAGGAAGCTGCGCCAGGTCGCTTCGGCCTCACCGCCGCCGAACAGGCCGTTGGTGTCCAGACCTTCGAACATCGGCTTGAGCATCTGCGACAGGAACGAGGCCTCGAACTGCTCGGCGGTCTCGCGCATGCGGCGGGTGTCGGTGCCCGATGGGGCCACGGGCGTCGACTGGAGCAGGGCAGGGGAGACAGCGAGGTCGCTCATCAGATCACCTCGATGTCGGCCTGGAGCGCGCCAGCCGCCTTGATGGCCTGGAGGATCGAGATCATGTCGCGGGGCGAGACACCGAGCGCGTTCAGGCCCTCCACCAGGGTGGAGAGCGAGGTAGATCCGTTCACCAGCCGAATCTCGCGGCCCAACTCTTCCTCGACGGTCACGTCGGACTGCGGGACGACGACGGTCTCGCCCTGGCTGAACGGGGCGGGCTGGCTGACCTGGGGGCTTTCCTGGACCGAGATGGTCAGGTTGCCCTGGGCGATGGCGACGGTGGAAATCCGCACGTTCTCGCCCATGACGATGACGCCGTTGACCTCGTCGATGATGACCCGAGCGGGTGTGTCGACGGCGACCGGCATATTCTCGACCCTGCTAATGAAGGCGGCCATTCCGAGTGCCGGGGGCGGGCGCAGGGTCACCACCGACCCGTTCTCGGCCAGGGCCGTAGCGGGATAGGTGGCGTTGATCGCGGCGGCGATACGCTGGGCCGTCGTGAAATCCGGATTGCGCAGCGTCAGGCGGACCTCGGACAGGCTGTCCAGGTTGAAACCCGTCTCGCGCTCGACCGTCGCGCCCGACGCGATTCGACCCGCTGTCGGAACGCCCCGGGTCACCGAGGAGCCCGAACCGCCAGAACCGGACACGGCCCCCGTCTGAATGGAGCCCTGGGCCACCGCATAGACTTCACCGTCGGCACCCTGAAGGCTGGTGACCAGCAAGGTGCCCCCCAACAGGCTCTTGGCGTCGCAGAGGCTGGATACCGACACGTCGATACGGGCACCCGGCGTGGCGAAGGGCGGCAGTTCCGCCGTCACCATGATGGCCGCCAGGTTCTTGGAGTTGGCGTTGGTGCCGCGGATGTTGACGCCCAGGCGCTCGGTCATGCCTTCCAGCGACTGGCGGGTGAAGGGGCAGTTGCGCAGGCTGTCACCCGTGCCGTTCAGGCCAACGACAAGCCCGTAGCCGACAAGCTGGTTCGTTCGTACGCCTTCAATCGAGGCGATGTCCTTGATGCGCGACTGGGCCTCGGCCGGGCCCACAAGCGCCAGCGACGCGGCGAGCGGGGCGAGGAAGGCGGTGAGCAACTTCTGCATGGACAGTCTTTCGACACTGCGTTCCAACCTTTCGCTGCAGGAGACGTGCCGGAAGAAAAGTGTAGAATTGTCATAACGCTAGGGCATCTGACCTCGATGATCTCGGCAAATCCTGCCGGGCCGTTAACCAAACGGTGACGGTGTCTCGACGAAGCTGGGATCATGCCCCGGAGCGTCCCGCGATGAAGATCACCGGCCCGTATGGTCCAGGACCCACCACGCCCGGCCGTCCGGTGCGCGCAGCCGGCGGCTTTAGCGTCTCGCAAGGGGCCAGCCCCGGTGC
Organism: Caulobacteraceae bacterium; assembly: GCA_019747095.1. GTDB lineage: Bacteria > Pseudomonadota > Alphaproteobacteria > Caulobacterales > Caulobacteraceae > Brevundimonas. The sequence continues at coordinate 4,173 of JAIERG010000111.1, forward strand.
GGCAGCCCCGGTACAGGCTTCGATTTCGACTGCTGGCGTCTCGGACGTTTCGGCCTTGATGGCTTTGCAGGGAGTCGAGAGCGCGACCGAGCGTCGTCGTCGGGCGGTACGACGCGGTCGCGGTCTCCTGGACCGGCTGGATGAGCTGAAGCTTGCTTTGCTGGCCGGCGAGAGCGGCGAGGCCTCACTCGAGCGACTGTCCCGTTCCTTGCGCGAGGAGCGGCCCGAGGACCCTGATCGGACATTGAGCAGCCTGCTGGATCAGATCGACCTCCGTGCCGCCGTGGAACTGGCCAAGGCCGAGGTTCGCCGCAGGGCAGCGTAGGGTCTGGACTTGCGGGCGGTATCCCGGGCGAGCAGTCCCGGGTGATGAAGAAATGTCACGCTGCCGGTTCAACCCAAGCGTCGCCGCGATCACGGAAACGAGAACCGTGTTGCCGGGAATCTCCGACCTGCCTATACGCCGATCAACGCCACGGGGGGCGTTGTTCTAAAGTGTGAGTGCGATGACCGTTTTGACGTCGGTCCCATCGGACGAACCGGCCGCCTATCGGCCCACCGAGGACGAGCCGTTCATGAATGAACGGCAGTTGGCCTACTTCAAATCCAAGCTGCTGGCCTGGAAGGACGAAATCCTTCGCGAGTCCAAGGGCACGGTGGTCAACCTGAAGGCCGAGACGGAGAACCATCCGGACCTGGTGGACCGCGCTTCCTCTGAGTCCGATCGGGCGCTGGAGCTGCGGACCCGCGACCGTCAGCGCAAGCTTATCTCCAAGATCGACGACGCTTTGCGCCGCATCGAGGACGGCTCCTACGGCTATTGCGAGGACACGGGCGAGCCGATCGGTCTGGGCCGACTGGAAGCGCGCCCGACCGCGACCCTGTCCGTCGAGGCCCAGGAGCGGCATGAGCGCCGCGAGCGGGTTCATCGCGACGACTGATCGTCAGATCAACGCCTCGGGCGGAAGCGCCGCCTTCCACTCCTTGAACGAGACACGCTGCGGCGGCGTTCGGTCGGGTCGTGCCAGCTCGACGATCAACGGACCGATCTCTGATGGAGGGGTGAGGGTTTCGGGGTCCTCTCCGGGAAAGGCTTGGGCACGCATCTGCGTGCGCATGCGTCCGGGATCCAGCACGCAGACGCGGATCCTGGTGGTCTCGATTTCATCAGCCCAGGACAACATCATGGCCTCCGCACCCGCCTTGGTCGCCGCGTAGAGGCCCCAGAACGCCTTCGGCTCGCGCGCCAGGCTGGTTGTCAGGTGAACCACGCGGGCGGCGTCGGACTGGCGAAGAAGGGGTTCAAGCGACCGGATCAGACGGTAGGTGGCGGTGAGGTTGGTCTTTTCGATCTTGGCGAAGCCTCGCGGGTCGATATGGCTGACCGGCGTCAGGCCCTGGGCACCCAGGGTCGCGGCCGCATGGACCCAGATGTCCAGCTTTCCAAAGCGCCCGAAGATGGCGCCACCAAGCCGGTCGATGCCTCCGCCGTCGACGAGGTCGAAGGGCACCAGCGTGGCATGGCGGCCGGTGGCGGCATAGACGGCGTCGTCCAGTTCCTCGAGCGCGCCCTGGGTCCGGCCTGTGGCGACCACGTGAGCCCCCGCAAGGGCGAGAGCGATCGCGCTCTGATAGCCGATGCCGCGCGAGGCACCGGTCACCAGGGCAATGCGGTCGTCAAGCGGAAGCGCGTCTTCGATCATGGCGCCTGATAGCGCGAGCCGCCGCCTTTCGCCATGCGTTCAGACGTAGCCCGGCGCGGGCTGCCACAGGCTGAAGCTGACGCCCTGATCGTCCTGCACGACGGCGGAGCGTCCGGACGGGCTGTCGGACGGCACGGCGGCCCGACCGCCAAGCTCAGTCACGCGAGCGCAGACAGCGTCGATATCGTCCACGGTGAAGTAAAGGTTGGTGTGCCCGTGGGCCCGTTCGACCTTCGAGAAGCCAAAGGCCGGGTCCGAGTTCGCGACGTGGGCATAGGTCGCCTTGGACGCTTCCTCATCGAAGGTCCATCCAAACAGCGCCCCATAGAAGCCCCTGGCCTTGGCGATATCCGGCGTTTCGAGGGTGAAGTATCCGAGTTGGATCATGTGATCGCTAAGCGCTGACCAACAAGGAAAGTTGCTTGCTGGTCACATCGCGGCCGCCTTCCTCGATCTCGCGATCGAGCAGGCGGGTCGGGTAGTCGCCCGTGAAGTAGTGGTCGGTGAACTGCGGGTTGGCGGGATCGCGGCGTTCCTCGCCCATGGCGCGGTACAGGCCCTCGACCGACAGGAAGCCCAGGCTGTCGACCTCGAGATACTCGCGCATCTCGTCCATCGACTTGTTGGCGGCGATCAGCTGGTCGCGTTCGGGCATGTCGATGCCGTAGAAGTCGGGCCACAGGATCGGCGGGCTGGCCGAGCGCAGATGGACTTCGCTTGCCCCGGCCGCCCGGACGGCGCGAACCAGCTTCACCGAGGTCGTGCCGCGCACGATCGAGTCGTCGATCAGGACGACGCGCTTGCCCTCGATCACCGAGCGGTTGGGGCTGTGCTTCATGCGAACGCCCTTCTGACGGGCGCCCTGACTGGGCTGGATGAAGGTGCGCCCCAGATAGTGGCTGCGGATGATGCCCATTTCGTAGGGAATGCCGCTCTCCTGGGCATAACCCAGCGCGGCCGGGACGCCGGAGTCCGGCACGGGCACGACCACGTCGGCTTCCACGGCGTGCTCCCGGGCCAGGCCCTGGCCCATGCGCTTGCGCACCCCATAGACGGAACGGCCGTTCACGACGCTGTCGGGACGGGAGAAGTAGACGTACTCGAACAGGCAGGGACGGGCGGCGCGGGCCGGAAAAGGCTTGATCGAGCGAACGCCCTCGTGATCGATCACGACGACCTCTCCGTGTTCGACGTCCCGGACGAAGGTCGCGCCGATGGTGTCCAGCGCGCAGGTCTCCGACGCGAAGACCCAGGCGTCGCCGAGCTGGCCCAGCACCAGCGGCCGGATACCCAGCGGATCGCGGGCACCGATCATTTTGGTGCGAGTCTGGGCGACCAGGGCGTAGCCACCCTCGATGCGGGCCAGCGCGTCTATGAAGCGGTCGACGATCTTGGCCTTCCGGCTGCGGGCGATCAGGTGGAGGATGACCTCGCTGTCCGAGGTCGACTGGAAGATCGAGCCCTCGCCGACCAGCTGGTTCCGCAGGAAGTGGAAGTTGGTCAGGTTGCCGTTGTGGGCGATGGCGATGCCGCCCTGGTCAAGGTCGGCGAACATCGGCTGGATGTTGCGCAGGAACGACCCACCGGCGGTGGAGTAGCGCGTGTGGCCCACGGCCGCCGGGCCGGGCATGCGTTGCGGCAGGTCCGTCCCACCGAACGCTTCACCGACATGACCCATGTGACGTTCGGTGTGGAAACGGGCGTTCTTTACCGAAGCGATGCCGCAGGCTTCCTGCCCTCGATGCTGGAGCGCATGCAGGCCCAGCGCCACGATCGAGGAGGCCTCGTCATTCGCTGCGCCCCAGACACCGCAGACGCCACATTCGAGACGTGGTCGGTCGTCGTCTGCATCGCGATGGTGCTCGCGATGCACAACAGGGGCGGCGATGGCGTGGTCAAGCTTGATCATCGTGGCGGCTCCGATGACAGGCGAAGAACTCTACTCGGTGTGGGCAGGCGGCGAGGTAGGCCCGGATTGCGCCGGGGGCAAGGCTTGGTCGTTCGAAAAGCCTCTGCGAACGGATGAATCGACCACTGGGCTTATGGCATCGGCCCCGCGGCCGATACCCGGCAGGATAATCTGGATCGCCCGGGCTGCCCCGGCGCTGATGGGACGCAGCGTCGCCTCCGACAGCCATCGCGGCGTGCGCTCACCCGGAAGCGCGGCAACGATCACAAGGTGGATGGCCCCCAGCAGCACCATCGCACGGCCCGTCCCGACCAGGAGGCCGAGGAAGCGATCGACACCGCCAAGCGTTGGATGGGCCTGGGCCTTTTTGGACAGGGCCGCGCCAGAGAGACGGATTCCGAAGTAGATCAGCAAAAAGGAGCCGATGGCCGCGAAGATCGATCCCGCCCAGTCGGGGTCGATCATCGCCCGCCCAATCGGTGCCGTCAGCGGCAGGGCGACCAGGGCGATGAAGGCCGCCAGTACGAAGCTGAGCAGGGTGATGATCTCGCGCGTTCCACCGCGCACCCAGCCGGCCGCCGCCGAGGCGAGGATCACGAGCAAGGCGAAGGCGTCGAACCCGGTCATGCGTCAGCGGCTGCAGCCATGCCGTCCTAATACCTGTTCTGCGAGATTCGTTCGACGGCCTCGGTCAGACGGCTGACGGGCGTGACCGACACGCCACCGCCCTTGACTGTCAGGGGCGGCGACAGGGCCTGGTCGAAGCCGAGTTTCTGCGCCTCTCTCAGCCGCGCCTCGGCGCGACCGACCGCGCGGACCTCTCCGGACAGGCTGATCTCGCCAAAGACGATGCAACCTTGCGGCAGGGGCGTGTCCGTGACGGAGCTGATCAGGGCTGCTGCGGCGGCGAGGTCGGCAGCGGGCTCATTGATGCGCAGGCCACCCGCCACATTCAGGTAGACATCCTGATTGCCGAAACCGACGCCACAGCGGGCCTCCAGCACCGCCAGCACCATGGCCAGCCGTCCCGTGTCCCAGCCGATGACGGCGCGGCGCGGCGTGCCATACGCGGATGGCGCGACCAGCGCCTGGACCTCGACCAGCACGGGGCGAGATCCCTCGATACCGGCAAAGACCGCGGACCCCGGCGCGCGCTCCTTGGACTCGCCCAGGAACAGGGCCGAGGGATTGGACACCTCGGACAGGCCGGCGTCGCCCATCTCGAACACCCCGATCTCGTCGGTCGCGCCGAAGCGGTTCTTGCCGGCGCGCAGGATGCGGAACGGATAGCCCCGTTCGCCCTCGAAGCTCAGGACCGCATCGACCATGTGCTCGACCACGCGCGGGCCGGCGACCTGGCCGTCCTTTGTGACATGGCCGACCAGAACCAGAGCCGGGCCGCCTGCCTTGGCCAGCCGCACCAGTTCGCCCGCGCAGGCACGAACCTGGGTCACCGAGCCGGGTCCGGCCTCATGGGCATCGGACCAGAGGGTCTGGATGGAATCCACGATGACGATGTCGAAGCGCTCTCGCTTCAGCGTGCCCAGGATTTCCCGCAGTGCAGTCGCCGAGGCCAGTTCAACGGGAGCAGACGACAAGCCCATACGCTTGGCCCGGCTGCGGATCTGCTCGATCGCCTCCTCACCCGAGATATAGGCGACACGCTTGCCCGCGAGCGCCGCGCGTCCGGCGACGTCCAGCAGCAGGGTCGACTTGCCCACTCCGGGATCTCCCGACAGCAGGATGGCGGAGCCCGGAACGACGCCTCCGCCACAGACGCGATCGAACTCGGTCACGCCGGTGACGATCCTCGGCGGCTCAGGCGTTTCCGATAGCAAGGACTCGAACGCCAGACCTCGGCTACGGGCTGTGGCGGCAGGCTTCAGAGCGCCTGGGGGAGCGGATCGGCTCTCCTCGACAATGGTGTTCCACTGCCCACAGGCCCCGCACTGGCCGGACCACTTGCCGTGGACCGCCCCGCAGGACTGACAGACATAGATCGCACCGTCTCGCGCCATGGTGAGGGGGATACAGGAGTCGAGTGGGCGAGGGCAGGGGCTTGCTTTCAGCCTACGTCCGAAAATGACGTAGGGGTCGAAGGGTCGAATTCCGACGGGCGTCCCTCTATATGCGCACGATGACGCTGATCGAGCCGATCTGCCCCGTCCCCGACATCGCGCGCGCCGATATGGACGCGGCGGTCGAGGCTGCGCGCGCGGCGGTGGGGCTTCCGGTCGGTAGCCGGATCGTGGCGGCCATGTCGGGCGGGGTGGACTCCACTGTGGTCGCGGCCCTGCTGCACAAGGCTGGCTACGATGTCGTCGGCGTGACGCTCCAACTTTACGACCACGGCGCGGCGCTGAAGAAGAAGGGCGCCTGCTGCGCGGGTCAGGACATCCACGACGCTCGGCTGGCCGCCGAGACGCTCGGTATCCCGCACTACGTTCTGGATTACGAGAGCCGCTTCCGGGACTCGGTCATCGACCAGTTCGCCGACGACTATCTGGCGGGCCGGACGCCTGTGCCGTGCATCCGCTGCAACCAGACGGTCAAGTTTCGCGACCTACTGGACGTCGCCCGCGACCTCGGTGCCGCCGCCATGGCGACCGGGCATTATGTCGGCCGCGCGATTGGCCCGGACGGTCGGGCGCAGATGCGCAAGGCCATCGATCCCTCGCGGGACCAGTCCTACTTCCTGTTCGCCACGACGCGCGAACAGCTGGACTATCTGCGGTTTCCGCTGGCAGGGCTGGAAAAGCCCGCTGTGCGCGGCGTGGCGGCCGAGCTCGGACTGCGCATCGCCGCCAAGCCCGACAGCCAGGACATCTGCTTTGTGCCGTCGGGCGACTATCGCACCCTGATCGACCGGCTGCGGCCGCAGGGACGTGAGGCGGGCGAGATCGTGCACATGGACGGCCGGGTGCTGGGCGCCCATGGCGGCATCACCGACTATACCATCGGCCAGAGGCGCGGCCTGAACGTCGCCGTGGGGGAACCGCTGTTCGTCGTGAAGCTGGAGCCTGAGACGCGGCGCGTCGTCGTCGGACCGCGCGAGGCGCTGCTGACCGCGTCCCTCACGCTGGACGAGACCAACTGGCTGGGCGACGAGGCCAGCATGGACGCAGCCGCCGAGGCGGGGGCATCGGTGCTGGCGCGCGTGCGCTCGACCCGGCCGCCGTCGCCGGCGCGGCTGGCGCTGTTCGACGGGGCGGTAGCGGTCGTGTTCGAGACGGGCGAGGAAGGCGTGGCACCCGGACAGGCCTGCGCCCTCTATGATCCCGCTGATCCGGATCGCCTGCTGGGCGGCGGATTCATCGCCTCGACCACGGCCGTCGCGCTTGTCTGACGCGCTGGAGGGCCGTGCCGGCCTGCCCGAGGCCCATCGCTGGCTGCTGGAAACCTATCCGCGTCTGCACTGGCGGGAGGCGGAGCTGGGCGAAGTCGCCCGCTTCTGGCTGCAGATGCACGGCAGCTTTCGCCACAAGCAGACAGAAATGGCGCGACAGGTCGCGGCGTGGCGGGCGGGAGGTGATCTCGTCTCGCTACATCGCGGTCTGATCCCGACACTGCAGGCCTTTCTGCAGCATCTGGATGGCCATCACCGGGTCGAGAGCGGTCACTATTTCCCGGTCATGCGACGCGTGGAGCCGAGGATCATGGCCGGCATAGACTTGCTCGACGCCGACCACGACGTTCTGCACGACCATCTGGACATGTTGTTCAAGGCTGGACTGGCCTTCCACCAGACCCTCGCATCAGGTGACCCGGATGCTGGAGATCGCGCCGCACAACTGGCTGATGTGCTGGAACGCGTGACCGTGGCCACCTCGCGCCATCTGGAAGACGAGGAGGACATCGTCATCCCATTGATCCAGCGCCACGCCGACGCCTTCGCCCCATAGACGGGCTCAGGCCGCCTCGTCGGAGACGGCCTCCTTGGGCAGCACTTCGCCCACGGTCGGGCGGTTGGCGTGGAAGTGGATCTCCGTGTCGCGGCGCTTGACGATTTCGCCGCAACAGGAACAGGCCACGCGGGGCTTCAGCTCGTGGCCACAGGTCTTGTGGGTAAAGGTGACGCCGGAGTCGAACTCGCCGTACAGATACTGCGATCCCCAGCCGTGCATGACGATCAGCACGTCGGACAGGGCCCGGCCCTTGGCGGTCAGGATGTACTCGTTTCTCGGCGGACGCTCGGAATAAAGCTGGGGCTCCAGGATGCCGTGCTGGACCAGGGTCTTGAGACGGGCCGCCAGCACATTGCGAGCCACGCCCAGACGCTCCTGCCACTGCTCGAAGCGCTTCACGCCCTGGAAGGCGTCGCGGATGACAAGCAGCGTCCAGGGATCACCGATCACCTCCAGCGTGGCGGCGATCGAGCAGCTCTGACGAGAATAGTCGGCGGTGCGTCCCATAAGGCGTAATCCGGAAAAACTTGGGGAGCGCCATGCAAGAAACACGCCCCAACAGAGACCGGAAGGTGACGTCGCGTCAGCGGTTTGGCAAGAGGGTTGCCAAAAGCGACGCGGTAGGTCAGTCTTGTTTGGCAACGAACATCACGTCCTGCTTCGCGATGTTTTCTGCATCCCTCGACTTTGGGCGGAGCGCTCCGGTCTCCGCCCCAACTTTTTCCCGGGATGAGCATTGCCACGGATCGGCAGACGCTGACGGAAGCCCTGACGCTGCGTTCGGTAGGCCAAGGCAGACTGGAGGCGCAGCTGACGCGGGATTTTTCCAATGCCCCTCTCGCGATGGATCCCGACCGAGGCGCGCCCTTCGGCGGGCTGATGGCGGCCTTGGCGGCGCGCGCCGCGCGAGAGGGTCTCGACATCGCGCCTCCCCTGCAGACCTTGACGGTCCAGTATATGGCCGCTGCGCGGTTCGAGGGCTGTGAGTTCCGGCCGACGCTCTTGCGCGGTGGTCGGTCTGTCGCTTTCGCGCGGGTGGACGCCGGCCAGCCCGATCGTCCCGCCCTGTCGGCTCTGGCGACGTTCGGAAGGGCTTCGCCGAGCCCGGAGGTCAAGCCGTTGATCGCGCCAGTCACGCCGTTCGCCGATCTGGACGACACGCCTGTCGATCCGAACCTGGCACCGTGGTTCACCCGCTATATCGAGCACCGTTTCGACGGTGGGCCGCGCCTTGGCGGCGGCAACCGCGTGTCGGATCCAACGCTGCGGCTGTGGATGCGAACGACCGATCACAAGCCGCTGGACGAGCTGGATTTGTGCTTCTTGCTCGACGGAATCTTTCCGTCCTACATGACGGTGCTGCCCGCACCGCCGATCGTCTCGGCCAGCGTCGATCTGCGTTACGACTTCATGGAACCCCTGACGCCCGAGACCTCACCCGAAGGCTGGGCCGTTTTCCAGTTCACGGTGCGGGACGTCGGCGGCGGATGGGCACTGGATGATGGGGTGGCCTTCTCTCCGTCTGGTGCGCCTCTGGCGCTGGCCCGCCAGCGTCGAAAGCTGGCCCCGAGCCGCCCGTCGCGCGAAGGCTGAAACGAAAACGGCCGCCCCTGTCGCCAGGAGCGGCCGCCTGCTTCGTTTGGGAGCGAATCCTCAGGTGCGGTAGTTCTGGATCCGTGTGGTGCGCAGACCTTGCATGCCCCATTTGTCGATCGCCTTTTGCCAGGCGAGAAACTCTTCGGCCGTCAGACGGTAACGGGTCAGGGCGTCATCAAGGCTGATCAGCCCCCCGCGAACGGCCGCCACGACCTCGGCCTTGCGCCGGATGACCCAGCGGTCCGTGTTCGCCGGCGGCAGGTCGCGCATGGTCAGGGGCGTGCCCGTCGGACCGACCACATACTGTTCGCCGTCCTTGTTGACGCGACGCTCTTGCAACATGGGCTTATGCCTCATTCACCACCACCAATGAACGAGACTGTAGCGAGCTGCCGCTAAGGGCGCGTTTAGCGGCGTGGTGAACCAAGGGATAACAACCCCATGCCCTCGAAAGGGTTAGATCACCGATCTTTGAGTAAGGCTTCATTCAGTCTAACGAGCGGTTACCTGAAGATCAGCGTTTGATGCTGATCAGTTCGGCCAGCATTTCATCGGCCGTGGTGATGATCTTCGATGAGGCCGAGTAGGCCCGCTGGGTGGTGATCAGACCCGTGAACTCGGCTGACAGATCGACCGTCGAGGCTTCCAGCTGGCTGGCCCCGATAAGGCCTGCTCCGCCTGTGCCGGGCGCTTTCAGGTTGTAGGTGCCCGAGCCCTGACTGACCCGGAAGGCGTTGCCGTTGGCACTGGTCAGGCTGTCCGGACTGGTGAAGGTGGCGATCGCGACCTGGGCGATCTGGCGGGTCACGCCGTTGTCGAAGATGGCGGTCACGAAGCCGTCTTCGTCGATCTCGATGTTGGACAGATTGCCGAACGCGGTGCCATTGGTCACCACGGCCTGAACGATGGAGTCGGAGTCGTACTGGGTCAGGCCGCCGGCCGACGCCGTCAGGTCGAAGGAGACGACCTGGTCATCGATGCCGAGCGAGGTTGCCCATTTCGGTGTTGCCAGGGTCGGTGCCGTCGCGGAGTCCGACGCATTCAAGGTGATGCTGGCAGTCGAGGGGTCAGCGAACAGCATCGAGCCGGGAGTCGCGGTCTCCGCCGCGATCATGCCATCCACATCCAGTCGACCATCCTGGGTAAACAGGACGCGGCCTGCGCGCAGAATGCCGGTCGCGGGGGTTGTCGTCCCGTTGTTGATATCGGTCGCGGGAATCACGTGGACCTCGGCCATCCACTCGTTGGGGTTGGCAGTCTTGAGGAACGAGTAAGCGATCGTCCGCTGCCCGCCCTTAGAGTCCGAGATCGGTACCGTGATCCGGAAGTCGGGCTTGAAACCCGTCCCCGCCTCCGCGTCGTAGATGGACATCGGATTGGTCGTCGCGTTGTAGGTCGCGAAGTCGGGCGACACCGTCTGGCTGGATTTCAGGTTGGCGTTCAGCTGGGCGCGCGTTGTGGCCTCGGCCGTGCCGCCGACTGAACCGACGTTGATGGAGCGCAGTCGGCTCAGATCGGAAGGATCGGTCTCGATCAGTCCATCGGCGTTGACGGGCCAACCCTGAAGGTAGAGGCCTGCCGTATTCTTGAGATAACCAAACTCGTCCACACGGAAGGCACCGGCCCGGGTGAACAGCCGCGCGTCGCCGGCGTCCAATCCTTCTGCCTTCTCCGTGGTAACGAAGAAGCCCTGTCCGCCGATGCCCAGATCGGTGGCGTTGTTCGTTCGCTGAAGCTGACCTGCCTGGCTGACGTAGTTGCGCTGGTTCGCCAGAACACCACCCGCTGAGTAGCCGGTGCCGGCGCTCTGGGAGTTGACGACCGTCGAGAACTCGGCGGCCGTACGCTTGTAGCCTACCGTATTCACGTTCGCGATGTTCTGGGAGATGGCGGCGAGCGCGGCGGAGTTGGCCGTGAGGCCCGAGACGCCTGCGAGAAGGGCGGAGTTGATGCTCATGGCGAAGGCTCCTTAGGAAAGCAACTTCAGGGGATTGAGGGCCGAGGCGATGGAGGCCATCAGGCCTTCGTCCTCGGGGGTGTCGGGGGTGGTTTCGGCAGTTGACGTCGTCGCCTCTTCGACGCCGATGACCGCGCTGAGCGGCACGATCGACGATCCAATGGTCAGGTAGGGCTGGCCGTCGTAGAGCTCGACGCCGGTGACGCGGCCGCGGGTCAGGACCTGGGAGTCGACGTTGGCGGTGCCGTTCTTCGCCACAATCTTCAGGGTATAGACGCCGCCGTCCGCCAGCTGGCCGCCAGCGGTGGTCTTGCCGTCCCAGACGAAATCGTGGGTTCCTTCGGTGCGCTCGGGCGCAGGGCCAGTCCAGACGACCTTGCCGGTCGAATCCAGCACCTGGAGCTCGACCGACGAAGCCGAGGCTGCCAGCTCGTAGGACCAGTTGGCCTCGCCATCCTCCAGGCGCGTCGCGGTCCAGGCAGCAGTGGCATCCTTGCCGATATAGGCGGTCGCCCCGGTCATTCCGCCGGATTGCTGGGCGGCCAGCAGGCTGGTCAGGAGGTCATTGGTCAGCAGTTGCTGTTCGACACCCGTCATCTGTGTGAGCTGGGCCGTGAACTCGTTGGAATCGAGTGGCGACAGCGGATCCTGGTTTTTCAGCTGGGCAGTGAGCAGGCTGAGAAAGGTCTCGAAGTTGGACACGAGGCTTGTCCGGCTCGTGTTCAGCCGGGTGGTCGCCTCAGTGGTTGTGACGGCGTCGACCATCGTGTCAGACCTTCATGTCCACGCCCGCGGGCGTCAGGCTGAGGGAAATCCAGGCGGGCGTCTGGATGGAAACATCTGCTTCGGCCGTCATGCGCGAGGCGACACCGAAGGCGCGGGCGCTCCTGGGATCGGCATCGCGGTCGAAGGCACCGCCCTGACCGGCCGGATCGCGTTCGGCGAACGAAAGCGCGTCATCTGCGAGTGTGAAGCCCGCCTCGATCAGCTGGCGACGAAGCTCATCGGCCCGTCCACGCAGCTCGGTGGCCGCGACTGGGTTGTCGAAAGCCAGTGTCGCCTGCAGAGCTCCATCGTCATCGATGTTCAGGCTCACATCGACCCGACCCAGATCATCGGGCGTCAGCGCCATTTCGAAGCGGGTCGAGCGACCTTCCAGTTTCTTCACGATCTGGGCAGCGATTTGCGCGGTCGCCTGAATGGCCGCGTTGGATAGAGTCGAAAACTGCGACGTCTGCCCAGGGCCTGAGGTCTGGATATCCCCGGTCGATGCTTGGCCCGCCGGAGCCGCGGCGGATGAATAGTCGTCTATCAGTGACGGCGAGACGGCGAGGGCGGGTGAGACGGGGTCCGGGAGAAATTTGCCGGTCGTGACCGGAGCCGGTGACTCAGCGCGAGCGGCAGACGGCCCCTTGGTCTCCTGTGTTCCCTGATCTTCCGTGGCTCCAGCGTCGGTCACTGTCGTGGCCACATCGTTGGCCGCCGACTTCTGGGCGTTTGCAACGCCGGCCATTGCCACCCGGGTGGCGGCGTTTCCTTCGGCCGGGTCCATGACGGCTTGCGTCGCCAGAACCGCTTCGAACGTCTCCGATATCTCGCCAGCGGATTGCCCGCCGGCGGCGGATGCGGCCGTAGGCCCTGGTGCCTGCATCGCTGCAGCCTCGTCCGAGGACGGTCCGGAACGCGCGCCTGTCTCAGACGTGAGCAGGCTTGGTTCCGGACGCTGAAGCAATCCTTGTGTCGGGCTGGAAGCCGCTGAGGGGGCATACTCGGGCTGGGTCTGACCAAGGGATCTGGCAGGTGCGACGAGGTTGCCGCCGATTTTGGTCTCTATGCCTGAGGCTGCACCTGGCGTGGTCGAGCCAGCGGGTGTCGCAAGAGGCGCTGTCATCGGAGAATTCGTCGCGATGGTGCCATCGATCGCCACGGCGATGACGGGCATCTCCTCATCGGGCCGTTCTTCTGTCAGTGCCGTGTCGCTTGCGTCCGACATCGCGATGCGCGGTGCGGGCGTCATCTGCGCGGTGGGCTGGAGCTTCGCCTCTTCGAGGACCGCTGAAAAATCCCGATCGTGGGATGCGGCGTGCGTGTCCGCCGGGGCCGTCTTTTCTGTCTCTGATCTGGAAGCGGGCTGGGAGGTGGTTTCAGCCGGGACGGCCGCGTCGAGGGCGGTGCCGAAGGCCTTGGCGGCTTCGGACGCGCGTGCATCGACCTTGGCACCCTTGGCGGATGCGGACGGGGCGACGACGGAAAGGAGGACGGCGGCGGACATTGAGCGCAGGCGGCTTCGGTCTGGAGGAGCGTGGCGCCTGCTGCGCCGGACTAATCGGGTCGCCCCTCGCAAGGGGCGGGCCAGACTCCGATTTCCCAGTGATGCAAAGGAAAGATAACGATTTTTCTGATCATGCAGTCGGGATGGCCGACGCCCGCAGCCGACCATTCTTGCCGCGCAGACGTCGCTTTTTGTCCGGCTTGGCCAGTGATTCCGACCTTGGCCCGCAGATTGCGAGCCTCTTGAGCCATGAGAGGGTCGTCAGATCATTTCCATAAGAATTTCAGCGCGATCGTCGCGAAGGCTTCGCGCGCGGCTGGGCAAACTTCGCAAGGCTCCGGGCACGGCTTGCCGGGTGGAGGGTCAATCCGATGAGCCTGAACACCATCCTGAACATCGCCAACTCGGGGCTTCAGACCGCCCAGACCCAGTTGCGCGTCGTCTCGGACAACGTCTCCAACGTCAACACGCCGGGCTATGTCCGCAAGATTGCCGACCAGCAGTCGCTTTCGACCCAGGGCGTCGGCACCGGCGTTGAAATCGCGCGCATTCGTCTGGCGACCGACCGGTTCCTTCAGGCCGCAAGCCTTTCCGCGGGGGCCGAGGCCAGTCGCCAGGGCGCGCGATACGAGCTGTATGATCGCATCCAGTCGCTGTTTGGAGATCCGGGCGGCGACACGGGATTTTTCTCCAAGATCGACGATATCTTCTCGGCCTTCGCTGTGGCGGGCGAGGATCCGACATCAGCGCCCCGTCGTCAGGATGCCCTGTTCAAGGCGCAGAGCGTCCTTGATGAAGCTGCGCGGATTTCTGGCCAGATCCAGGCAGTCCGTGAGGATGCGGATGGTCGCATCCAGAGCGCGGTCGAGAAGGCCAATAGCCTGCTTCAGCAAATTGAGGCCCTGAACCTGGATATCGCTCGGGCCGTGGTGCTCAACGGTGATGCATCCGGCGCACAGACCCAGCAGGCGAGGCTGGTGAGCGAGCTTTCGTCGATCCTCGACGTTCAGGTCAGTCAGCGTTCTGTCGGAGGTGTTTCGATCCGTACAGGGGCTGGCATACTCTTGGCGGGGAATGGCGCAGCAACGCTGGAGTACCATCGGGCGGGGACCGTCAACGCCGAGACGGCGTTCAACGAGATCTGGGTCACCGAGCCGGGGGCGACCAAGCGCGCCCTGTCTGAGGGGCTCAAGTCTGGCGAGATCAAGGGGCTGCTGGAACTTCGCGACGTCGATGCGCCCCAGACAGCCGAGAGGCTGGCCGAGCTGGTCTCGCGCATGGTCGATGAGCTCAATCGCGCCCACAATGCCAACTCGGCTGTGCCCGCTCCCACGACCCTGACAGGCAGGAATGTAGGTCAGGCCCTGACGACCGCGCTGACCGGGTTCACGGGCGGCGCGACCATCGCAGTGGTCAACCCGACGACGGGTGCCATCACGACCCGTGCCGATATTGTGTTCTCCGGCGGAACACTGACGATCAACGGAGCCGCCTCCGCGCCCGCGAGTTTCCTTGCAGACCTGAACGCGGCGCTTGGGGGCGCGGCCACAGCCAGCTTCACCGGCGGACGCCTGACGATCGCAGCGGCGGGTGGAAACGGCGTTGCAGTGGCCGATGACCCCGCCAATCGCAGCAACAAGGCCGGGCGGGGCTTCTCGCATTACTTCGGTCTCAATGACCTGATTTCGACAGACAGGCCCGCGCTGTACGACACCGGCCTGACGGCGACGTCCCCGCATGGGTTTACAGCAGGCGAGACCGTGACCTTCCGTTTCACAGCGGCGGACGGATCGCGTTTGCGGGACATTGAGGTCGCCATCCCGGCCGGCGCGACGGTCGGCGATCTTGTGACGGCGTTGAACAGTACGGCTACCGGGATCGGACGGTACGGTACCTATGCGCTGGACGCGACCACGGGCGAGTTGAAGTTCACGGCCTCGGGCGATCCGCCGCCGCGCCTGAGCGTCCTGGCAGATAAGACAACCCAGGTGCCGTCAGGTGTGTCGGCCACGGAGCTTTTCGGACTTGGCGGTGGTGTACGCGCATCGCGCGCCGACGGGTTCAAGGTGCGCACCGATATTCAGCAGAGCCCTTCGCGCCTGGCCCTCGCCCAACTGAACCTGTCTGCGGCCGCGGGAACGTCAGCCTTGTCTTCGGGCGATGGGCGAGGCGCCCTGGGCCTGTCCGATGCCGGACAGACGACCGCCCGCTTCTCAGCTGCCGGCGACAGCCCAGGCGGAAGCTTGTCCGTATCCCGCTATGCCTCTGAGCTTTCGGGCGAGGTCGGCGGCAAGGCCCAGGCGGCAAAGACGCGCCGTGACAGCGCCGTCGCCCTGGCAACCGAAGCCGAGGCGCGACAGTCGAACCGCGAGGGCGTCAACCTGGACGAGGAGCTGGTCCTGATGACGACCTACCAACAGGCCTTCAATGCCTCGGCGCGACTGATCCAGGCCGCCAGCGAAATGTATGACACGCTCCTGAGGATGGTCTGATGAGCCGCGTCTCCACAAACGGCAACTATCAGTCGGCGCTTCTGGACCTGATGGCCTCACAACAGCGCCAGGCTGAAGCCTCCCAACGGGTTTCAACCCAAAAGGTCGCCACAGACATGACCGGCTTCGGTCGTGGTGCCGAAACCCTGACAGCGCTGAAAGGCGCAGTCAGCCGGGTCCAGGGATTTCTTGACACCGGAGAGGTCGTTGCGGCTCGCCTCGGAGCCCAGGACCTCGCCTTGAACCAGATGATCGATGGGATCGGCGGGGCGCGTGAAGCGATCGGCAACGTCCTGTCATCAGACTCCGCAGGCACCTTGATGCTGGAGTTGGAAGGCTACTTCCAGTCGGTGTCGAACGGGCTGAATGCGCGGCACCAGGGTGGGTATCTGTTCGCTGGGGCAGACACGACCAACCCGCCTATCGGTGTTGGCACGCTCGGCGAACTCGCCGCAGCGGCCAGCGTCGCCGCCGTCTTCGGCAACGACAGCATCAAGCCTGTCTCAAGGGTCGCGGAAAACACGTCGGTCGAAACCGGCTACCTGGCCAACGAGCTCGGGACGGACATTTTTCAGATCTTTCGCGACATCAAGGCCTACCACGACAACCCGGCCACAGGTCCTTTGACTGGCAAGCCCACGGACGCACAGAAAGCCTTCCTGACCACGCAACTGTCCCGACTGGATGCTGCGCGAGGGGCGACCATCGATGTCGCCTCCCGCAACGGTTCACTCCAGAAACGGATCGATCAGATCGCCACAAGTCATACGGCCCAGATCACCGCCTTGAACGACTTGGTTTCTGATCGCACGGACGCCGACCTCGCTCAGGCCGTCACGGACCTGCAGTTGGCCCAGGTCGCCGTCCAGGCCTCGGCTCAGGTGGTCAGTCAGCTGCGCGAAGTGACCTTGCTGAACTATCTCCGCTGAGGACTGCGACAGAGCGGCCCTAGCCAAGGAGGGGAGGTTAGAACATAACGGCAACATATGGCTCAGCTCGACCTCAGACGAAAACTGGCAATCCTCGCGGACGCGGCCAAGTACGACGCTTCTTGCGCCTCTTCCGGCACAACCCGGCGAGATAGCCGAGGCGGAAAGGGGATCGGCTCCACAGAGGGCATGGGGATCTGTCATGCCTACACTCCCGATGGCCGGTGTGTGTCTCTGCTGAAGATCCTGTTGACCAACTTCTGCATCTACGACTGCGTCTACTGCATCAACAGGGTGTCCTCGAACGTGCAGAGAGCACGGTTCAGCGTAGACGAAGTCGTTGAGCTGACGCTGAATTTCTACAAGCGGAACTATATCGAGGGCCTGTTCCTGTCGTCGGGCATCATCCGGAACGGCGACTACACGATGGAGCAGCTGGTGCTCGTGGCCAAGAAGCTGCGCGAGGAACATCACTTCCGCGGTTACATCCACCTCAAGCTGATCCCCGAGGCCGATCCCAAGCTGGTGGAAGAGGCCGGACTCTACGCCGACCGCCTGTCCGCCAACATCGAGCTGCCGCGCGACGAGGCGATGGGACGGCTGGCCCCGCAGAAGGACGTGGGCGTCATCAAGAAGGCCATGGCCGACGTGCGGCTGAAGGTGCAGGCGGCGAAGTCTGACAGGAAGGCCAGGGCGCGACCGCCCAAGTTCGCCCCCGCCGGCCAGTCGACCCAGTTGATCGTCGGGGCGGACGGTGCCCCGGATACGGAGATCATCGACCGGTCAGCCTCGCTCTATGGCGGCTACGGCTTGCGCCGCGTCTACTACTCCGCCTTCAGCCCGATCCCGGACGCGAGCTCCGCCCTGCCGGTGACCAAGCCGCCGCTGATGCGGGAGCATCGCCTGTATCAGGCGGATTGGCTGATGCGCTTCTACGGCTTTTCGCCACCGGAGATCGGAGAGGCGACGACGGGCGGAATGCTGGACTTGGCCATCGATCCCAAGCTGGCCTGGGCGCTCA